>DASYNR010000311.1:0-5395 GCA_036008485.1 Candidatus Acidiferrales bacterium
AGCGCATCCGCCGGAACATTTTCGCTGATCACTGATCCCGCTGCCACATATGCTCCGTCGCCCACGCGCACCGGAGCCACCAGCGCCGTATCGCTGCCGATAAAAACACCGCGCCCGATTGTTGTGGGATTTTTGTTCACGCCGTCGTAGTTGCAAGTGATCGTGCCCGCGCCGATATTTGTTTCGTCGCCAATGCGCGCGTCACCCAGGTAACTCAGGTGCATTGCTTTTGCTCTCCGGCCGAGGGAAACTTTTTTCACTTCCACAAAATTTCCGACGCGCGCATTTTCGCGCAGCACAACTTGTTCGCGGAAATGTGAGAAGGGACCAATCTGTGCCCCGGACGCAACCTGGCTTGCGTTCAGAATTGAATATGGTTTTACGAGCACGCCGTCGGCCAGCGTCATGTCTGACAAAATGCTTCCCGCGCCAATCGTGCAATTCGCACCGATTCGCGTGCGGCCCAGCAACTGCACATTTGCGCCGATAAAAGTATCCGGTCCCGCGGTTACGCCGGCATCAATCACAACTGTTTCCGGAAATTGAATGCTCGCGCCGGAATTCATCAGCTCGTCCGCTGCGCGTCTGCGGAATGTGCGGTCCACTTCCGCGAGTTCCGCGCGCGTGTTGCAGCCCAGAATTTCCGCGGCGTCGCTGGCGATCTGCGCCATCACCGGCTCGCCTGCGGCGGCGAGTGGCGCAATCGCGTCCGTTAAATAAAGTTCGCGGTGCGCGTTGTTCGGACGCAAGTGCGTGATCACCGGCCACAATTTTGCCGCCGTAAAACAATAAATACTGGAATTTACTTCATTAATTTCGCGCTGGTTTTCCGCCAACTGCGATTGCTCCACAATTGCGGAAACGCGTCCACTTGCTGGATCATTTCCCTGCCGGATAATTCTTCCGTAACCCGTGGGATCGGAAAGCACCGCAGTGAGCAAAGTAGCCGCTGCGCCGCTCTCCACATGCGCGCGCATCAGCGCTTTCAATGTTTCCGCGCGAACCAGCGGCGCATCTCCCGGCAACACCATCACATATTTCGCGTTGCCAACTGCGCGACGCGCAATCAGAACCGCGTGGCCAGTGCCGCGCTGAGGCTGCTGCAAAACCGTTTTCGCGCCGAGTGGCGTCACAACCGCCGCAACTTCATCCGATTGATACCCGACGACCACGCAAATCCGCCGCGCGCCAGTTCCTTTGCACGCGTTCACTACATGTTCGACAAGAGTGCGCCCGCCGGCGCGATGCAGCACCTTCGCGACGTTCGATTTCAGCCGCGTGCCTTTGCCCGCCGCCAGCACCACCATCGCAAAATCATTGCTTGCCATGAAATGATTCTCGCCTTTCAGATGAGCTTTCGCAATCCGCGGCCATTTGGTATTGACGCAAACACCAACATTTTCAAGTTTTCGGCGCTACAGCATTTTCGCGGCCGTTTCTGGAGTGAATCCGGTACGGCGCAACCCTGCACCAAAATAGGGCATCCCAATGATAGTAAAAAAATACGCTGAGTGCAGTTTGCGCCCACTCCGCCGAGGCCGAATGCACTACGCCAGGGGCAAAACTATCGCTGTGCGCTTCAAGTCATATGTAATCCCCTGAAAATTCCATACTGGAGGAGTTTAATAATGTTCCGAAAAATCGCTCTATTGCTTTCTCTATCGTTGGTACTCGGATTTTCCGCCGCGGCTCAGGATACGCCCAAGGCGGACCTTTACGTGGGTTATCAATACACGCGCCAAATGTATACCCCCGGAACGTCATTTAATATGAATGGCGGCATCGGACAGATCGTTGTTTATCCAACCAGGTGGCTAGGAATTGTTGGTGAGATTTCCGGCAATGCCGTGGGGAATATTCAAGCTCCCTTCAACGGCAGCGGCGGAACACTCTATAGTTATATGGGTGGCGCTCGAATTGCTTTCCGTCATGGCCCCTTGCAACCTTACGTTCAGGCGCTAGCCGGCGCAGGCCAGTTGGATTCAACACTGCAAGCGCGCCTCGGTTCCCCCTCGTCCGTGGCGTTTGCGGCGGCCTTCGGCGGCGGATTGGACCTGCGAGTTGCTCATCACTTCGCAATTCGTTTGGTTCAAGGCGATTATTTTCTTACGCGCTTTACGAATCCGGTGAACGTGGCGTTCTCTCAGAATAATTTCCGTCTCTCAACCGGGCTTGTGCTGCGCTTCTAATTGTTCAGACCAACCACTTTGTTCGTGAAGAGTTAGTCGTTCACTCAGCCGGAGCATTGGATGCCGCGCCGACCACGGCCAATCCAATTTTCCGGCTGATTTGTTTTGTGTTCGCTAGTCCATTTTGGAACGGAGATCGTTCTGCGTAAATGTGGGCGGGCTTTGAGTGTGGGTTCGAGTGATGATAAGACTCACAGATCAGAAATCCGCGAGTTAAATCGAAAATGTCTTTTGCTCTACAGCCAATTTTAGAAGGCAAACTCCTCACGCTGAGGCCGCTTCGGCCGGACGATTTTCAGGACCTCTACGCTGTTGCTTCCGATCCGCTTATCTGGGAACAGCACCCGAACAGCGATCGCTATCAGGAAGAGGTTTTCAAAGAATTTTTCCGCGATGGGATTGAATCCGCCGGAGCGTTGATCGCCATTGATGCAAACGACGGACGTGTAATTGGCTCCTCACGTTTTCACGGGCACAACGAAGAAAAAAGTGAAATTGAAATTGGTTGGTCATTTTTGGCGCGATCCCACTGGGGCGGCAAGTACAACGGCGAAATGAAGCAGCTGATGCTCCAGCACGCCTTCCAATTTGTGAACAACGTGATTTTTGTGATCGGCGTGCGGAATCTGCGTTCGCAGAAGGCGATTCAGAAAATCGGCGGTGTTCGCGCGGGTTCAAAAGTTGATAAAAATGGCCGAGATAATTTCGTTTATCAAATTGCGAAAAATATTAAATGAGGCGAATGTGCCGAATTAATTTGGGAATTTACATGGTGCGTAGAGACGCGCCGAGTTTTTCGTGCAGCGCTTCAGCAATCCGCGTCGAGAAATGGTTCAACTGCGCATCTGTGAGCGTTGCCGCCGCACTTTGAAATGTAACGCGCACCAGCAATGAAAATTGTCCGGCTGGAACATTTCCTCCGCGAAAAACGTCCACCGCTTCAACGGAAATTAATTCGTCAATTCCAAGCGCGCGGATCGTGGCGGAAATTTGCGCGAAAGCGATTCCATCATTCAGCACCAACGAAAAATCCCGCTCCACACTTTGATACTTACTGACCGGCGAATAGCGCAATGCTTTCTGCGCCGCTTCACTCGCCGCATAAAATGGATCGAGCAACAATTCGCCGAGGAAAATTTCCTGACGTAGTTTTAATTTTTCAGCCATGCTTCGCGCTAATTGTCCGGCGACTCCGGCGACATTTTTGTCAGTGCCCAATGCGATCGTCGCCACTCGCGTGGGATGTAGCCACGCAGGGCCTCCGGCGTTCCACTGAAAACCTCCGGCTAATTCGCCGATGCGGTCCAAATCGCCTTTCAAATCCGCGAATGAAAATTCGCGCGGAGTTTCGGCTACGGATTTTTCACGCGCCATTCCTGTTGCGCCGATGGTAAGTATCGGACGCTCTTCCGGAGCTGCGCCGTTCCAGCGATACGCTCGCGAAACTTCAAACAATCGCAAATTTCGTTGGCCGCGATTTAAATTCCATTCCAGCGCGCCAAGCATTCCGGGAATTCCGGTGGTGCGCATCACCGACGCATCTTCCGCGAGCGGATTCGCGATGTGCACTGGCACATCGCTATCAGCGCGGAAGACCACATCGCGCGCCGGGTCCACCAATGGAATTGTGAGAATTTCCTGATATCCGAGACCGCTCAATCGTTCGCGCAATCGATCTTCGATTTCCGCATTCGGCAAACGCGCTGCGGTGGTTCGCGCAACCGGCATTCGCGGTTTGAATTTATCCAGACCGTAATGCCGCACAACTTCTTCGATCAAATCAATTTCGCGCGTCACATCGGGGCGCCACGACGGCTGCGTGCACTGCCACACCGCTTCAGGGGAATTCAAATCCATTTTGTCCGCGCGCCGAGGAGCAAAACCCAGCGAGGTGAGAATCGTTTCGATGTCGAAATCGGGAACATCCGCGCCCATCACTCGCCACAATTCGCGGCGCGCCAGCAAAATATTTTCCGGCTTCGGAGGCGCGGGATAAATATCCACAACTCCGGCGAGTATCTCTCCGCCCGCGAGTTGCTGAATTAATTCCGCGCAACGGCGAGAAGCGAGCTCGGCCATTTCCGGATCGGAACCGCGCTCAAATCGCGTGGAAGCTTCGGTGCGAAGTTGAAGTGTTTTAGATGTTCGTCGAATGGAAATTGCGTCGAACCACGCTGCTTCCAATAAAATGTTGTGCGTTGAAAATCCAATTTCGGAATCTTGTCCGCCCATTACGCCGGCGATGCCAAGCGCACGCGTGCCGTCGGCGATCACGCACATGTCCGAGGTGAGCGTGCGTTCAATTCCGTCCAGCGTTTTCAATTTTTCTTTTGGCGCGGCGCGGCGCACAATAATTTCGTGGCCGCCGAGTTTGTCGTAATCGTACGCGTGCATCGGCTGGCCGAGTTCCAACATCACGTAGTTCGTTGCGTCCACAACATTATTGATGGAAGTTTGTCCCATCGCGACGAGGCGATCGCGAAGCCACGCGGGTGAAGGTTGTACTTTCACTCCGCGCATTACGCGCGCCGTAAAACGTCCGCATAATTCCGGGGCTTGAATCGTTACGCGCGCGGCGCTCGATGCTGCGTCCTGCGCTTCAGTAAATTTCGGATCGATTTTTTTCAGAGGCAAGCGATACGCAGTGGCGATTTCGCGCGCCACTCCGTAGTGGCCCATGCAATCGGGACGATTGATCGTGACTTCGGCATCGAGCAGCGGACCCGCCGCGGTTTCTTCAATCGAGTCCACGGAAAGTCCGGAAAGCGAAAGGCGCGAACGCAGCGCGTTTGGCGCGTCGGTGACGTCCACGAATTCCTTCAGGATGTTGTAGAGAAGTTTCATCGAATATTTTCTTAGGGAAATTGCCGCAGGAATCGCACGTCGTTCTGCGTGAATACCTGTAGATCATCGATTCCAAATTTCAACATCGCCAAGCGATCGATTCCAATTCCAAAAGCGAATCCATTTAACTTTGCGGCGTCATATTTCACATAGCCATAGACCGCCGGATCCACCATTCCTGCGCCGAAAAGTTCAATCCATCCGGAACCTTTGCAGCGCGAACAATTTGTGCCGGACGCATTCGTTCCGCTGCCACCGCAAAAAATGCACGAAGCATCAAATTCCACGGACGGTTCCGTGAACGGAAAATAGCTGGGGCGAAAACGCGACTTAGTTCCTGGACCGAAAAATTCCCGGATGAA
>DASYNR010000312.1:0-1865 GCA_036008485.1 Candidatus Acidiferrales bacterium
GCGAACGCCGCCGCGTAAACAAGCTTTCGCGCGCGGCTTTCTAGAATTGCGATCGTCACCCAGAACCTTCGGCGCATAGAGTCGAGCGTCCTTTTACGCAGTATACGCTGGGATGCACGCTTTACGATTTGAGTTCGCTGGACGCAGAAATGCTGGAACGATGACGCCCGGACATGGACGCGGGAACATTCGCGGCGGCGCGGTGTCCAACGTTGCAGAGGGCGCGCTTCTCCAAACTAACAAACAACCAATGAGATGCGGCGGAATCAATTTTCAACGTCGCGGAAATGGGAGAGGTGCGTATGCGCTTTAGAAAAACAGGCCCCGAAGAATCGAAATCGGCGCCAAGTTTTCCGCAGGCTGAAAAATCTTCTCACGAAAATTTCGGACTTTCCGCGCTGACAAGCTGTCTCGTAGACGCCGACGGCAACACATCAACTGGTGCGGGCCGTGCGCGAAGAAAGGCGTTGGGCGTTTCCGCGCTTTTTCAATTCTGTACATTGGTGGCGTTGCTGATTGTGCCGCTGTTTGCCACGGGCACTCGGCTGATTATTCACACGACGAATTTCGTTCCGCTGCCGCCGTATGGTGGCGGGCCGAAGCAGGCGCAGGCGAATCCGCAGCGAGTACAGCCACCGGCGACCGGTCATCCCTCAATAGATCCGTTTCCGGCAACACGGCAGATTCAGGTGCCAACTAAGCCGTCAGCAAACAATGACTTGAGTGAAACTGTGGATTCCAACTTAGGAATAACCTTGTCTTCAAATTCCGACGGCATTCCCGGCGGCAACGGCTCCCTTGGGCCGGGAAATTTGCTTCCCGGCTTCCCGAATGCATCAGCCCCACAACCGCTGCGGCCCGAACCAGCGGCAGTGCCGCCTCCTCGAAAACCGCTCGTTGTAAGTCAGGGAGTTCAGCTTGCGCTACTCATCCATCGCGTCGAGCCGATTTATCCGAGCTTCGCGAGGCAGGCGCACAGAGAAGGCACGGTTGAACTGCGCGCAACAATTTCCAGTGATGGCGTGGTGAGAGACGTTCAAGTGCTGAGCGGCGATCCGGTTCTTGCGCAAGCAGCACGCGATGCCGTCGCGCAATGGCGATTCCGTCCAACGATGCTGAATGGCGTCGCAGTGGAAGTGATTACGTTTGTTACGGTGAAATTTCACATGGACCAATAAATTATGCCCAGGAATTTCTAGGGGATTGAACTTGTAACCGAAACGCGCGTCTTCGTAGGGGCGGGTCTGCGACCCGCCCGCTGCGCGCCTAGACTAATCCGCAGGCGCGGAAACTTCCGCGGACGAAAAAGGAGCGTTCTGTTCGGCGGCAGATTCACTTTCATGCGAAACGGTTTCCGTCCACAGCGAAGGATCCGCCAGCAAACGCGAAACCAGTTGCGTGTGCAACGCGTGGCCGGCCTTATGCGCTTCCACGCGTCCGAGCAATGGCCGGCCGAGCAACGCCAAATCGCCAATCAAATCCAGCGCTTTATGACGCACGAATTCATCCGGCGAACGCAGCGGCCCATTCATCACGCCGTCGCGCGTGAGCACAATTGCATTTTCCAGCGAGCCGCCTCGCGCCAATCCGGCCGCGCGAAGTTTATCTACTTCATGCAGGAAACAAAAAGTGCGCGCGGTGGAAAGTAATTTCGTGAAGCTTTCGCGATTCACCGCCAGCTCCACATGCTGCGGCCCCACCATCGGATGCGCAAAATCCACGAACACTTTCACGCGGAATTCATCCGAAGGATAAATTCCAATGCGCCGGTCGCCATCTTTCACTTCCACAGGCGCCAGCACTTTCAAATATCGGCGGCGCTTGCGCAGTTTGCGGATGCCGGCCTGATCGATCATTTCCAAAAA
>DASYNR010000313.1:0-3833 GCA_036008485.1 Candidatus Acidiferrales bacterium
GACAGCGACGATGGCATACGGCCATGCTGTCTGGGCGACGGCTTCATAGGCGTCCATGGAATCAGGTTCGTTCAGGCCGTTGTGTTTTACGTTTGCCACCACGCCCACAACTTGTTCGGGTGGCTGATTCGGATTCGCCAACAATCGAAATTGCTTGCCGATGGGATCTTTTCCCGGCCAGGCGCGCTGCGCGAACGCCTGGTTAATTACCGCGCCGACCGGAGCGCCGGGCACATCTGTTTCTGAAATTTCGCGGCCACGCAGAAGCGGAATTCCCATGGCGTGAAAATATCCCGGTGAAATCGCGTGGATGCCGACGACAATTTGCTCGTTTGCCGAAATGGCTGACTCTCCAACGAATTGCGGATAGCTGGTGGTGTCTTGTCCATTGAGCGGAATATCATTCGAGCTGGCGACGCTTTCCACGCCCGGCAGCGCGCTTATTCGATTCAGCGCTTGGAGATATTGCGCCATGCGTTCCGGATGATTCGCGGAATCGTGGTATTTCGGTCCGGAAAAAGATAATGCAAAAGTGAAAATGCGATCCGGGCGGAATCCGGGTTTCACTTCAAGCAGATGCGTGAAGCTGCGCATCAGCAAGCCGGCGCCGGCCAACAAGACGAGAGAGAGCGCCACTTCACTGATGACGAGAATGCTGCGAGTCCAACTTTGGCGAACGCCACCGCTGCCGCTGCGGCCCGCCTGCTTCAACGCTTCGCCCGCAGACACGCGCATGCCACGCAGCGCCGGGGCCAGTCCGAAAATAATTCCGGCAAGCACGGCGATGGCGAAAGTAAATAGCAGTACTTGCGCGTCGAGATGAATGGAGTCAAGGCGCGGCAATCCGGCCGGCTTCGCCGCGACGATGGCTTTCACGCCGGCATATCCGAGCGGCAGACTGGCGACTCCGCCGAGAAGGCCGAGCAGCGTGCCTTCGGTGACAAGCTGGCGCGCCAACCTTCCTGACGTTGCGCCCATTGCCGCGCGCACGGCGATTTCACGCGTGCGTGATGCGGATCGCGCGAGCAAAAGATTTGCGACGTTGGCGCAGGCGATGAGCAAAACCAATCCAACCACGGCCAGCAGAGTGAGCAGGGTGGGGCGGATGTCGCCGAGAACCTGGGCCGAGTACTGCATGAGGCGCACGGCGTGGGCCTGGTCGGCGGGAATTTTCCCCGCGTTATTCAGATCGCGAATAATGGACGAAAATTCTGCCTGAGCTTGCGAAAGAGTTGCGCCCGGCTTCAGACGTCCCATGATTTGCATGTAGTGAGTTCTGCCGGTGCTGGGATCGGAGCCGCCGGGAAAAACTTCCGGCACGCCAAATTTTGGATTCAAATACAGATTGTTCGTGGCGAAAGCGGTGAAGCTTTTCGGCAGGACGCCGATCACGGCGACACTTTCGCCGTTCAGCGCGAGCGTTTTTCCGATGACGCCGGCATCACCGCCGAATTTAGATTGCCAATAATTATTGGTGAGAAGTGCAACGCGCGGCGCGCCGGGCTTGCCATCTGCATCGGAAAAACCCCTGCCAAGCACCGGCGTGACGCCGAGCAACTGAAACCATTGCGGAGTTACGACACCGCCTCGCAAGCGTTCCGCTTCACCCTGTCCCGTGAGCGTGAAATTCAGGGGGCGATAAGCGGCGATCTGCGAGAGCGTGTGATTCTGATCGCGGTATGCAATGAATTCCGGCGCGGAAAGCGGCGCGGTGGCAAGCTTCGGCTGAACGTCCACGAACCAGACCAACTGGTCGGATTGCGGATATGGAAGCGGGCGAAGCAACACGCCATTCACGACGCTGAAAATCGCAGTGTTTGCGCCGATGCCAAGCGCGAGTGTGAGAATTGCCACGGCTGCGAATCCAGGATTCTTCACGAGACCGCGTACGCCGTATTTCAGATCCTGCGCGAAACTTTCCAGCCAGCCGAGGATGTCCATGTCACGCGTCCTTTCCTTTTGCAAAGTGAAATTTCCAAAACGTTTTTGTGCGTCTTCGTATGCTTCGCGCGATGACATTCCGGCGTTGATGCTGTCCGTGATGCGCCGATCGAAGTGGTAGCGCAATTCTTCGTCGAGTTCGCGATCGCGGTGATCGCGCTTCCACAATCCTGTTAGCCGGCGAAACCACGCCATTGCTTTTCCCCTTCTTGCACGCGAACCGAATTACGCGAACCGTAGAACGCTGGCGACGGCCTCTGTGAGACGCGCCCAACTTTCTTCTTCCTTTGTGAGTTGCTTTCGGCCTTTTGCGCTCAAGCTGTAGTAGCGCGCGCGGCGATTATTTTCCGATGCGCGCCATTCCGCGGCGATCCAGCCTTCCTGCTCCATGCGATGCAGAGCAGGATAGAGCGAGCCTTCTTCGACGCGCAAAGTTTCGTTCGAGACGCGATGGATGTGCAGCGTGATTCCGTAGCCATGCATCGCGCCGTGCGCAAGAGTGCGCAAAACCAGGAGCGTTAGAGTGCCTTGCAGGACGTCGTTCTTGGACTTGTTCACAGTACTCTCCTAGCTAGCTATAAGTAGGACGCAGGATACATGGAAAAGTTAGGCGGGAGGGAAGAATTTTTCGGGTGAATGTTGGGGAGCCGGGCGCGAAGAGTTGCCGCGCCCGGAGAGTTTCGCGCAAATCCGAATTCTAGTGGGTGAGGATTTGCTCGAAGAAAGCGATCGCGCGCGGATCTTTCGACTGGCCGAGCCAGAACATTGCTTGTTTGCGGACCGCGGGATTTTTGTTATCGCGCGCGACGTTGATCATTAGCGGAACGCCTTCGTCTTTCGGCAACTGGCTGAGCGCGAAGACCGCTTTCTTTTTCACTTCGGTATCAGGATCGTTGTCGATGGCGTTTGAAATTGCGCCGACGGCGCGGTCACCGGCTTTTTGGGCGAGCCAGAAGAGGGCTTGTCCGCGAACGCGAACACTTTCGTCTTCTTTTGCCATTCGCACCAGTTCATCTAGCGCATCTTTTTCATGACTTTGTGAAAGCGCGAAGGTCACTTGATCGCGCACGGCGGGACTTGTGTCCGACTTCGCCATGCGCTTCAGAACTTCAAAGCCTGAGCGGCCACGGGAATTGCCAAGCCAGAATGCAGTTTTCGAGCGCAACGCTTCGGGCTTATCGAGCGCGACAAATGAATCGAGCGCGCGGTCGGCGGAAGGATCGCCATGCATTGCGATTGCGCGAATGGCGTTATCGCCGGGCTCGCGCCCTTCACGCGCGGAATAATTTGTGTCGGCAACAATTGTCGTGAGCAGCGCGACGCTTTCCGCGGGATTCACTCCGGTGAGCCAGGTGAAGTGCAGACCGCCAGCGTCAATTTGGCAATCTTCGGTATAGGTGGCGACGCGTCCGATTTTGTGATCAGCGATGCGAAGCAGCACGTACATTGTTGTGGGGCCTTCGAGCTTCACGGGGCCGCTGCTTGTTGTCGGGCGATCCGTCTCGTTCATGTTTACGCCGTGTGGGGATTCCAAAACGCAGGGGCCACAATTCTGCACGCCATAATCGGAATTCCAATTGCCGCAACACATCATGATTCGGCGTCCGTCACCGGGATTGATCATCGGAACGGAGTAGCCGACCCACGCGGCGGTGGTTTGCGCTGCCGTAATCGCGCGCATCGTATTTTCGAGACTGCCCGAGACGGCGCGCGTTTCCATTTGCGCGTTTGTGACCTGAGGTGTTTGCGCTTTGACGGCCAGCGCACTCCCCAAAAGAATCGCTGCAGCGGGCAACGCGATACGAATTATTTTCGACACGAAATTCCTATTCATAGCGACACCTTTCTTTTCGGCCGCAAACTATTTGCTGAGTATCTCCATCATGTAGTCC
>DASYNR010000314.1:0-6221 GCA_036008485.1 Candidatus Acidiferrales bacterium
GCAACGAATAGTGTTACCTCTACAGCAAGTTTCGCGGTCACCGGGAGTGAATTGCTTTTGGTGAACAACGTCACTAACCAGGTTTATCTCGTAAATCAGTGCGGAAGCGATGCAGGTTGCCAAAGCTCCGGATCCGTAACCATAATAACCGAGGACCCACAACAGGTGGTGCCGTTGACCACGAACCCCACGGCAACGAACAGTTTGGAAGTGCATGTTATTTCTGATATTGATCAACGACCTGAAACTTCTCCAATGTCGGTCAGCTTGGCCACCAGCACCACGCCGACTTTTACTTTCACTACAGCGGAGAGTTTTCCTTCCGGAGCCACAACCGTACAGAATGTTTTCTACCAACTGGATACGCGGCAGGGACCGTGGATTGCTGCCACGTCGAATGGTGGCGGAAACTTTACGGCCACTGTTGCGACACCGCTCGCCTTGGGGACGCACGTCGTCTTTGCGTATGCAGCGGATGGGGAGGAGGGAAATTCCACCGGCGTTTCCCAGGAGTTAATCGGCCAAATTGCGTCAGAGGTTTTCACGGTGGGCGCGGCGGAAGTCACCAACCCGGCCCCGTCAGTGACCACTCTATCGCCAACAGGCGCAACAGTGGGCGCAGCTGGATTCACGTTGACAGTGAATGGAACGGATTTTATTTCCGGCTCGGTAGTGAACTTTAACGGTAGTCCCAGAATCACGTCGTTCGTCAGCGCAACGCAATTAACCGCGGCGATTTTGGCGGGGGACCTGACGGCAGTTGGGACGCCTCCGGTTACGGTGACGAATCCAACTCCGGGTGGCGGCACATCGAACCCTGTGAACTTCAACATCACCGCGGCGAACAATCCCGTGCCGACGATAACGAATATTTCTCCGGCGAACGCTGCGGCTGGTTCCGCAGCATTCACGTTGACGGTGAACGGAACCAACTTTGTTTCCAGCTCGTCTGTGCTTTTTAACGGCGTGGCACGAACAACCGCGTTCGTCAATTCCACGCAAGTGACCGCTGCGATTTTGGCGGCGGATGTTGCGAGCACTGGAACGCCTTCGGTCGTCGTTGCGAATCCAACTCCCGGTGGCGGCCAGTCGAATTCCGTGACGTTCACGATTAACGCGGCAAATCCTGTGCCAACGATCACGTCACTTTCGCCAAGTAATAAGAGCGCGGGTTCGAGTGCGTTCACGCTGACGGTGAACGGAACCAATTACATCAGCAGTTCGGTTGTGCAATGGAACGGCAGTCCGCGGACAACAACATTTGTGAGCGCCACGCTGTTGACGGCGGCAATTACGGCGGCTGACATTCAGACTGCCAACACTGATCTGGTGACTGTCGTCAATCCAACGCCGGGCGGTGGCACGTCGAACGTTTCGCAGTTCGCCGTCACCACGCCGATTCCCGCGCTGACTTCGATTGCGCCGAATTCGGCGGGTGCTGGCGGCGCAGCGTTCACTCTCACTTTGAACGGAAGCAACTTTATTAACACGTCCGTTGCGCAGTGGAATGGAAGCAATCGCGCGACGACGTTTGTTAGTTCAACTCAGTTGACGGCGAGCATCACGGCTGCGGATATCGCAACTGCGGGATCTGCTTCGGTGCAAGTATTTACACCGACGGTAATTTTCAGCGGCGCGAATAATCTGCGGCCACAGGGCGCGCCATCGGGCGTCACGTCAAACGCGCTGACGTTTACAATCACCGCGCCAAATCCAGTTCCGACGCTTACATCGATTTCGCCGACATCTACTGGCGCAGGCGGAGCGGCGTTCACGCTGACGTTGACCGGAACTAACTTCATCAGCGGATCGACAGCGCAGTGGAAGGGAAGCGCGCGGACGACGACATTTGTTAGCGCAACGCAGTTGACTGCGGCGATTACGGCGGCGGACATCGCAAGTTCTGGAACGGCGGCGATTACAGTTTTGAATCCAACGCCGGGCGGAGGCACATCGAACTCGTTGACGTTCACGATTACGGATTTTAGCGTGAGCGCTACGACGACAACGCAAACTGTTACCGCAGGGAGTTCTGCGAATTTCACGATCGCAACAGCAACGGTTGGCGGAGCGTTTCCGGGCACAGTCACATTTTCAGCGAGCGGACTGCCGACTGGTGCGAGCGCATCATTTAGTCCGGTGTCGGTGGCGGCAGGAAGTCCGACGACGATGACGGTGACGACGACTGCGCGCGGGTTGGCGCAAATTACTACGCCGCCACCTGCGCCAAATAATCCGGCGCGGCCACTGTGGTTATTTACGGTGGCGCTGTTGCTGACATTAATCACGGCGGTTGCAAACGCTGCGAAATTTGGGCGGCGCACGAAGCGACGACTGGTTCCAGTGGGCGTGTTTGCACTGCTGCTAATTTCGGTCGGCTACGTCAGCGGATGTTCCGGTGGCGGATTTCCGAAGGTGGGATCGAACAATGGAACTCCTGCGGGAACTTTCACGGTCACAGTGACGGGAACTTCGGGCGCGGATGTTCACTCGACGACGGTAACGCTGACTGTGCAATAAGAAATAATTTAGAAGTGAAACACAATTTATTTGAAGATGGATTTAAAGGGAGATGACGATGCGACGCACACACATTTTGTCGGCAATATTGGTGGCGGGAATTTGTGCGCTGTGTTCGGCTCCGTCGGCGCACGCTCAGGATGCCCCGAAATGGGAAATTTTCGGCGGCTACACCTACATGCGCGCGAACATCGTGGTGACCGGTACGCAATTTAATATGAATGGAGGCGGCGGATCGGTTGCGTACAATTTGACGAACTGGTTTGGATTGGTGGGCGATTTCGGCATCACGCATTCGGGGACGGCGGGCAAGCAGCCGTTCAGTTTGACGGTGACCACTTATGAATTTGGTCCGAGAGTTTCGTGGCGCAACCACACGAAGCTGACACCTTACGTGCAAGTTTTAATTGGAGGAGGACACGCGAACGGCACGCTCTACACAAGCTCGCTCGGTTCCGGGCTGGCACCGCTTGGCCCGAGCAACGATTTTAATTTCACGGCCGGCGGCGGAGTGGACTGGAAAATAAATCACGGGTTTAGCGTCCGATTGGCGCAAGCGGAATATTTGCACACGCAATTCGCCAATGCCGTAAACAACGGCCAAGGCAATTTCAGATTAAGCACCGGTGTAGTGTTCAGTTTCGGAAAACTCTAGTCAAGAATGAACCGTAGATGTTTTTGAGCCTTCGATTTCATCCGAGCCGCTCGCGGTATATCGATTCTTGATGGAAATTCGCACCAACGCTCCTGAGGTAATATCAGAGGGTTTAGATTCTGTTCTGCCGCAGCTTCATATCTGATTGAAAACAAATGGTCGGGGCGAAAGGATTTGAACCTTCGACCTCCTGGTCCCGAACCAGATGCCGGCACTTGTTGAAATCTATGGATTCTTGTTGATCCTAAGTGATTGCTGTTGAAGCAGTTGCGGCCTGCTTGTTGAAGTCTGTTGAACTTTGTTGAAGTTGGAGGCTTTCTCAGCTACAAAATTATCTACACTTCAAAAATACTCGATTTGCGCGTGTTCGATATTCTGGCGAACGACAACATAAAAATCTGAACCGTTTTGAATCATAGCGAGGGACAATGAACAACAATCTCCGAACTACAAATAGATCGCAAATCCAAACAGTCCCATCACTGCGAAAACTCGGTCAAAGGATTCTTCATTTCCCCCAAAGGAAATGGTCGTCTGCCATGCACCAGATCCGTGAGGCTGTAGCCCCAAGGAGAGGGGTTTTGTGTTCAGTATCTTGGCAGCGTCTTTGTCCTGTGGTGAACTGAGCAATCCGAGCACACCCGGTTTGTCGTCCGCATCGGTGTAAAAGAAAAGAGCCTCGGCGTCTCTCGTGATACTGGTCATACCTCCTGCGACCTGATTGATAACTTCATCATGGCGGTAGCGCCGATAGCACCAGAAGGGATGCCGACTGACCGACTCAAAATGACTCGGCGTATTCAAATGAATAAATTCTCGTGCCGGGCGACTGAGAATTTCTATTACGCTTTGTAATTCGTTTAGATCACTTGCGATCACGAAGTACGCATTAGCAACTTGGGCCGCGAAGAGTGGAGTAGGTTCGGAACCATTTCCACCGAACTCGCCATACTTTACCGACCATCTCCATACTTCCACGCCAGTCGACTCTACGACTGCAGTCTGATCGAGATACTGATGAATGTTAAACCCACTGTCCTTCTTGAGGAGCATCACGTAGCAAAACTGCGAGCGCACTAGACCGAGTCCTTCAGGCGCACGGAAATTCTTCGCTCCGACCCAAACTGCTTCTCCTGATCGAAGTATCTCGGCAGAAGCTTTTTGACCCAGTGGATCGAGGCCGCCGACTAGTAGCGCAAACGGGGTCCGCAATCTGCTGGCATCGCGGTCGGGAATCTTTCCGTATCCCCCAGTAGTGGCCAACAAATCGATTTTGGTATAGGCAACAGTTTCAAACCTCTCGAAGAGCGCGGAACTCACACTTTGCTCTCCGATCGGATTGGCCGCGGGATACGCGGCATCCAAGTGACAACAAAAGGCCAAGAACAAGCATATTCCAATTAATAAGCGGTTTCTCATTCTTTCCTCGGCGCGTGGCCCGCCCTTTCGATTTGCTTTTCTTTGACATGTGCGCATCAAACGGATGATACCACTGAGGCAAAACATCGAATAGAGAAGGGGTGGAAGTCGCAGGTGGGTGCCACACCCTTTGGTTTTTAAGGGTGCGGTTCTTGATGTTCTTGACCGCGAAATTTCTGGCCGATGCAAGGCTTGAGCCGCAGGAATCGCGCATCTACAATTTTATCTACAGCGATGTCGACGAAAGCCCAGATGTGCTAGATAAACTATTGAAAAATATTGGTCGGGGCGAAAGGATTTGAACCTTCGACCTCCTGGTCCCGAACCAGGCGCGCTAGCCAGGCTGCGCTACGCCCCGACGGAGGCGACTCGGCGATGCGTGTAGACAAGATACGCACGCCAGCGAGATTCACAGATTAACACACGCGCTGACGATTGGGCTACTCATCACGTTATAACTTCTCGTCACGCTATAATCGGTTCGGAGCGCGCAATTCGTGGCAATTGAAAAAAATAAATTGCAGAAATTGGATCGTTACCGCTGGCTTGCGCCGCGAAGTCTGCGGGAAGGCATGCGCACTGACGCGCTGATTTATGCGGATGAGAAATTGCTCGAAGCAATCCTCAGCGATCTTTCCATCGAGCAGGCCATGAATGTCGCGTGTCTTCCGGGAATTGTTGGACGGTCGCTGGCCATGCCGGATATTCATCAGGGCTACGGATTTCCAATTGGGGGAGTTGCGGCCACCAGCATGCGCGACGGAGTGATTTCTCCCGGCGGCGTCGGCTTCGATATTAATTGCGGCGTACGTTTGCTGGCGACGAATTTGCACCGCGAAGCCGCGCAGAAAAATATGCGCGAACTTGTGAATCAGCTTTTTCGCGACGTGCCGACTGGTGCGGGATCGCAGGGGCCGATTCCATGCAGCTTTCAGGATTTGGATCGCGTACTTGAAACCGGTTCGGCGTGGATGGTTGAGAACGGATACGGCGAAGCCGCCGACATTGAATTCTGCGAAGAGTCCGGACAAATGGATGGCGCCGATGCGGAGAAAGTTTCCGATCGCGCGAAGCAACGCGGCCGCACGCAACTTGGCACCCTCGGCAGCGGAAATCATTTTTTGGAAGTGCAATACGTCGAGCATGTTCTTAATGAAGATGCCGCCGCGGCGTTCGGCCTCGCGGAAGATCAAGTCGTTGTCCTGATTCACTGCGGCTCGCGCGGATTGGGACATCAAGTTTGCACGGACTACTTGAAAACGATGAATGAAGCGATGCGGCGTTACGGAATTGCTTTGCCCGATCGCCAGCTTGCCTGCGTCCCGGCGAGTTCAAAAGAAGGCGAGGCATATCTAGCTGCAATGGCGGCGGCCGCAAATTTTGCTTGGGCGAATCGGCAGGCGATTACGCATGCTGCGCGTGGGTCGTTTGCAAAAGTGTTTGGTGCTGATTGCGATTTGCGCGTGGTCTACGATGTTGCGCATAACATCGCAAAACGCGAACGCCATCGCGTGAATGGCGGCGCCGAAGAAGAAGTGCTGGTGCATCGCAAAGGCGCCACGCGTTCTTTTCCCGCAAATTCGCCGTACATTCCGGATGCCTATCGCGCCGTCGGACAGCCAGTTTT
>DASYNR010000315.1:0-5005 GCA_036008485.1 Candidatus Acidiferrales bacterium
TTGCAAGCAGCAGTGAAAGCCTATGCGGATGCGACATGCACTCCAGTTGGACTGTGTGAACGCGTGAATCGAATCCTTTGCGAAAATGTTGAGCCGGGAAGATTCGTCACATTTTTCTGCGGCGTGTTGGATACGGAAACACTTTCATTCACATATGTAAATGCCGGACACAATCCGCCGTTGCTGGCGCGTCCGAATGGAAGCGTGCTGCGGCTGGCCGATGGCGGTCCGGTGCTCGGCGAATTTCCGGATTGGTCCGCGGCGCAGGGACAAATTAATTTGGCGCCGGGCGATCGCCTGGCATTTTATACGGACGGAATTACTGAGGCGTCCGACGCCGATGGACAAGAATTCGGTGAAACGCGTTTGGCCGATTTGATGGCACGCAATCGCGTTTCTGGTGCGGGCGAATTGCACGCATCATTGATGGCTGAAGCAGCGCGATTTGCGGGCGGCACGTTTACCGATGATGCTACGTTGTTAGTCATTGCCGCGATTTGAACTCAGGAAATTACTCCTCTTGTCTGCCTGCGTGTAACGGCTTTACAATGTTGTTCGTCTATCATAATGGAACGAAACTGCTTCGATGAGTTTTGGAGGTTGCCGCAAATGAAACGGGCCCTCGTATTTTTCGCGCTTTTATTCGCAACTGCTACTGTAATTCCGCAAGACGCGCCGCAAGATCCTCGATTCGCTACGAAAATTGAAACTGCGGCGAACGGCAGCAAAATGTTCTCCATAACCAATCGCTCGCCCGTGCCGATTACCGCGATCGTCGTTCTTGGCGAATTTAAAAATGCGAGAGGAGTCCTCTCGCGGCAAAACAAGTATTTCGATAGCGTGGAGGGGCACGGCTCTCTCCGATCCGCAATTCTTCCTCAGGAAACTCGCGCGGTGATGGTAGATGCTCCGCCCCGCGCGGCGGACACTTCGGTTGGCACATTTACGTTGAAAGCGGTCATATTTGAAGATGGAACTTCCTTTGGCGACGAAGAGTCCGTCGCAACGATTCTGCGCGGGAGAGAATTCTTGTGGCGAAATGTCAGTGCGGTCGTTTCGACCCTTGAAGCCGCGAAAACTACGCCCGTCACTAAAAACGAACTGCTTCGGCAGCTTGATGAAAAACAGAAAGCTGAAAAAGAAGAGCGGCTCAAGGACGTTAAGATGTTTGGATTGTTGACCGGTTCGTCGTCTGCGGTCGCTGCCAGCGCTTTTATGAATGCGAAGGCAAACATTGACGTTCCGGACAACGCTGTGATTCCGGCTACAGCGATTAATCAATTTGCGGATAGGTACCTGAACATTCGGCAGCGGCTGATCAATTCCAAGCCGCAAATTCCCGGGACGGAAAACATCGAGGCTGCCGACGCTTCGGTGCCACAAGATTTTGAAATTCGACTCGGTCCTGGAGTGAAATCCGAAGATGTATCCGTCTTTTATGACCTTCGCCCCGCGCCTGGAAGCAACGTGAGCGGAACCTTGGGCGGAGCTGGTGGGCAGACTGGGAGTCGAAGCTATCGGCTTCCGGTGCTGATCGACGGCAAACCGGCTCACAGTTTGCAGGCCTTTATAGTCGGAAAGGGTTGCGCAGTACAAGTCATCGACATTCCTGATATTGCGGCTTCTTTGCGAAGCGCCGAATACGACTGCGTGCAACTTCCTTTGATGAACTTCACGGGGCGCGTTGAACCGTCGGAAGCGCTGGCCGGCAAAAAATATCGAGTCAGAATTACATTGCTTGAGATGACGATTGCCCGCGCCGAGGTCGATAGCGATGGCGTTTTCCACGCCCAAATTACCGACTACAGTAGCGATCCGCATGCCGGAGCCCTCAAGTTCTACGCGGATCTTACGGGTGCCGATTTGGTTCCGGGCGCAAAATCGGGCGGCGCGATGCTTGAGCCGATCAATAGCGCGGCGATCCAGCATATCGCCTTGCGGCCGATGGCCGACTATGGCGGCGAAGTGGTTTTTCACGCAGTCGCGTTTTAGTTTTTGCTTCATTGAAAGCGACCCACAAAAATTTTCTATACTCGCGCAAGCTAACTGGCCTTTCCGGTTTTTTTATCGTGAAGGATTTCGTGGGCGGCGTTGTAGCCGGGGGCGCCCATGACTCCGCCGCCGGGATGCGTGCCTGAGCCGCACATATAAAGTCCGCGGACGGGAGTGCGATATTTTGCCCAGCCGGGAACGGGGCGGAGGAAGAAAAGTTGGCCGAGGCTCATTTCACCGTGAAAAATATTTCCGCCGGTGAGTCCGTAAATTTCTTCCAGGTCGAGCGGCGACAGAACCTGTCGGTGACGCACCAAACTTTTGAATCCCGGTGCATATTCTTCGATTAAATCCATCACGCGATCCGCGTAGGCTTCTTTTACGTCGTGCCAATTTGCGTTGCGAAGTTGGTAGGGCGTGTACTGCAGAAAAATTCCCATGATGTGTTTGCCCGGCGGAGCTATCGTATCGTCATACGTCGTCGGAATGGTCATTTCGATGAGCGGGCGTGATGAGGGCTGACCGTATTTCGATTCGTCCCAGGCGTGTTCGACGTAGTCCATGCTTGGGCAAATGTGCATTGTTGTTTTGTGATGCGGCTGAAGATTGCTGCCGGGAATGGCGGTGAAATTCGGAAGGCCATCGAGCACCAAATTTATTTTCATCGAGCAGCCTTGCATGGCGATGCCGCGAACGGCGCTTGCAAATTCTGGTGGCAAATGCGATTCGCCTACGAGAGATAAAAATGTGCGCTTGGGATCGGCGCAGGAGACGACGGTCTTCGCACGAATTTCGATTCCGTTGGTAAGAACAGCGCCGACGGCGCGCGGGCCTGACGCACTTTCTTCGATGAGAATGTGATCGACGGGAGAGTTGGTGGAAATTTCCGCGCCCGCTGCGCGAGCGGCACCGGCGATGGCTTCTGAAATTGCGCCCATTCCGCCGCGCACAAATCCCCAAAGGCCGCGATGTCCATCGAGCGTGCCCATCACGTGATGGAGCAAAACATAAGCTGTTCCGGGAGAACGCGGGCCGCCATTTGTGCCGATGACTCCGTCGGTTGCAAGCGTGACTTTTATTTCTTCGGATTCAAACCACGGCTCCAGAAATTCGGCGACGCTTTGCGTGAAGATTTTTGTTTGGCCGACGCGCTCGTCTTCGGGCATGCGCATCAATTCAAGACCGAGCTTGCCGAGACCGGTGAGATCCTTCCAATTTGTTTTTGTGAAGTTTGGCGGCGTGCGCAGCAACATGCTTTCCGCGAACTTCGCGAGGCGTTCGATGAACTCTTCGTATTGCGGATAAACTTCGGCGTCCTTGCTGGAAAATTTTGCGATTTCTTCGCAGGTGCGTTTCTGATCCTGCCACATGGTCAGGTGGCGTCCATCGGGGAAGGGAGTGAAGAACGCGGGATCTTTCGCGTAAACGCGATAGCCGAATTTCGGGAGATCGAGTTCACGAATGATGCGTTCCTGCATCAGCGAACAAAGATACGCGGCGGTAGAAATTTTGTATCCGGGAAAAATTTCTTCGGTGACACACGCCCCGCCAAGAACTTCGCGGCGTTCCAGAACGCGCACGGACATTCCCGCGCGCGCAAGATATGCGGCGGTGACGAGTCCGTTGTGACCGGCGCCGATGATTAAGACGTCCAACATGCGCTGCGCTGACATTTTATGCGTGCCTCGCGAGCGAGAGCGTATCGGATTTGGGGGAGCGGGGCAAGATTGCGGGAGTAACAACACTTGCGTCGCTGCAGGGTCGAGTTGCGATGACAGAAGAGCAGCGCACCGGCCCTTCGTAACTCAGGGCAAGCCCTTCGTGACTCAGGGCAAGCAGGAGTGTCGGTGCTACCCATCCGTGCTCGTCGGCGGATCTTGTCAGTACCATTTGGTTATCTACCCCCCTACCCCCCTGTTATGAGCATCAGTGTGAAAACAAAGGGGTTAGGCCAGGCCTTTTTAGCATCAGTGTGAAAACAAAGGACTTATTATGTCGTTTGTTTTGATACTGATACGTGCTTGCTTTGAACGATGGATGAGATCCCTCATACCCAAAAACCGTTTGGGACGCAAAGGTCGCGATTCTGGGGCCGGCCCTTCCTACGTCAGGGTGAATGGGTGATTGTGGCTCTCGTGACGCGATGGGAGCGGATCGTCCAAGTCTGCGGTTCAGCGTAGCGCGAGTGGGTAAGAATGTCAAGAAAACTATAGTACTTAGTACTAAATAAATGACGGGAAAGTGCGGAAAGTAATTCGAATTGACTTCGAATGGACGGATTTCCGTATCGGGGGCCGGTGTTGAAGGGAAGGAGGCTCGGCTCTCAGCGCAGAGGCGCAGAGTACGCTGAGAAAGACTAAGCAGAGGAGGGCCCTTCCTGTTCGGCGATACAAAGGGCGCGGGCTGGCTTTCTCGCACATTTCAGAGGGGACACTGTGGCGAGGTAGAGGCGCTCGGCGCATACTTTTGAAAGTTGGCGATGCAGGAGGCGAAGCATGGGCGCTCTGTGGCAGGACGTGCGATTTGGTCTGCGGATGCTGGCGAAGAATCCCGGGTTTACGGCGGTGGCGGTGCTGACGCTGGCGCTGGGAATTGGCGCGAACGCGGCATTGTTCAGCGTGATCGATTCGGTCGTCTTTCGCACGCTGCCTGTTTCGCATGTTGCGGAGTTGGTGGATGTCGGATCGAGTGCGACGAAGCAGTCTCCGGCGGGGCCGGGCGTTTCGTGGCCGCTGTATGTTGAGTATCGCGATTTGGCGTTCAGTCCTTTTAGCGGAGTTGCCGCGTACATGGATCGGTTGCAGGTAACGCTTGCGCCTGAAGATGCAACGGGAAGGCCTGCTACGGCTGCGGTCGTCACCGGAAATTATTTTGATTTGCTTGGCGTGCGCGCTGCGCGGGGACGAATGATCGAGCGCGATGATGATCAACTTGGCGGTGGTAATGACGTAGTCGTGCTAAGCCATGCGTACTGGCTTCAGGAATTTGCGGGAAGATCTGACGCGGTTGGCGC
>DASYNR010000316.1:0-8035 GCA_036008485.1 Candidatus Acidiferrales bacterium
CAGCGTTCCAAATCCGCTGGCGACAGTATATGCATCGGCCAGACCGACGTAGGCGAGCGCGTATTTGGGATCCAGCGCAATCGCTTGCTTGTAAGAGTCGATACTCTGCTGCAAATATTCTCTGGTGCGCTGGTTCCAGTAAAAGCGTCCTTTTAGATACAACTTGTACGCGTCCGAGTCGGTGGTCGTTCCGAGAAACATCATTTCTTTTTCTTGATGGGTGAGCTGCGTCTGAAGTTTTCCGGTGAGGTCGCCGACGATCACATTTTGAAGCGCGGCAAGATCCGACATTTTGCGCGTGTATCGCTGTCCCCACACTTGCGAGCCGTCTGAAACGCGGACGAGATCGGTTTCAACGGCAATCTCGTCACCGTGTTGAGTGACGCGGCCAGTGAGCACGCCCTGAACGTCCAAGTCTTTTCCAATCTTCTGTGGATCATCATTATTATTATTTTTGAAACGAAGGACCGTGGATCTTGCCAGGACGCGAAGTTCCGGCAACTGCGCGAGACGATTGATGATGTCCTCGGTCAAACCGTCACTTAAAAATTCGCCGTCCGGATTTCCTGTAGCGTTCATGAACGGCAGCACCGCAACGGATTGAACGGTTGCGGCGTTGTGTCCACGAAACCACCACCATCCGCCGGCCGCGAGCAGCAATACAAGCGCCGCGATCGCCGCGATAGTAAATTTTGGCTTCGTAGTTGATGTTTGATCCGAGCGCGTGGCGATTCTTGCAGCGGACTTTTCAGAAGAAGTGTCGCGATGCAAGCGCTTCAAGTCGGCGCACATTTCCGACGCGCTTTGGTAGCGCAGTTTGCGATCCTTTTCCAGCGCCTTGTTGATTATTTCTCCAAGCTGAGGAGAGACGTCGGGATTCAATCTAATCGGCGGGATTGGAGCGCGGTTTAGAATTGCGTCGGAAATTGTCCCGGAAGTATCGCCACGAAAAGGCAGGATGCCTGTGGCCATTTGGTAGAGAGAAACACCGAACGAAAATAAATCCGTGCGCGCGTCGAGATCTTCGCCGCGCACTTGTTCCGGCGACATATAAACTATCGTACCGATGACCGTACCGAGCCGGGTGGCTCCTTCGAGCTCGGTGGCCGTGACCATCACGGAAAGATTTGTAGCGCCACCTGCGAGATTCCGCTTTGCCAAGCCGAAATCCAAAATTTTCACGCGCCCGTTATCGGTGATAAAAATATTGGCGGGCTTGATGTCGCGATGAACGATTCCCTTTTTGTGAGCGGCGTCGAGCGCGCCGGCGATTTCGATTGCGAATTCCACTAATTCGCCGGAAGGCAAAGGCTTTTCCGAAATAATTTGATGCAGCGTGCGGCCTTCCAGAAATTCCATGGCGATGAATTGTGCGGAGTCCTGCTCGCCGACGTCATAAATCGTGCATATATTGGGGTGATTTAGCGATGATGCGGCCCGCGCTTCGCGACGAAACCGTTCGAGCGCTTGCGGATTTCGCGCAACGTCTTCCGGCAGAAATTTCAGGGCGACAAATCGGTGGAGGCGCGTGTCCTCGGCTTTGTAGACGACGCCCATGCCGCCGCGGCCGAGTTCTTCAAGGACGCGATAGTGCGAAATAGTTTGGCCGGTCAGCATGTGAAACAGGCGCAATCTTAAGTTCGAGTCACGGGCAAGTCAATTGTGGGGGAAATGTTGCGGTGACTAGCGCCGACAAGACTGTCAGTGCAAAAAAGTTGGCGGATGGACCTGTAAGCCGGATTTTGTACGGCGGATAAATTCGCCGTAGCGATCATTCCTCTAGGTCCCGACTCGCGCCGGGACTCAAGCAGCCTACCCGAGGGTTGATTGCTCTGCACACTTTCGCGCGCAAAACATACTCCGCACTCTTGCGAGATTGGAGCGACGGGCCGAGCAAGCCCTCCCCTCCTATTTGGCCTTGCACCACGCGGGGTTTGCCGTGCCATTCCGATTGCTCGGAACGCGGTGAGCTTTTACCTCACCTTTTCACCCTTACCTGCGCGAAGTCCGCGAGCTTGCCATCCAAATGAGGCTGGACAAAGGTTTTGCCTTTGACCTGCCGCCGAGGTGACTTACCCGCAGAATTTTCCGCGCCGGCGGTTTGTTTTCTGTGGCACTTTCCGTGAACGTTCCGTTTCCAGACCGGCCCCCTGGCGTTACCAGGCGCGTTGCTCTTCAGCTTTCAGACCTTGCGGCCTTCCACTGGGTGTCCGGACTTTCCTCCCGCGCTTTGCAGCGCCAGCGATCGCCCAGTCCACCCGCCAATTTCATTTTACCCTAATATTTTATTTCGTGGATATCCAGACGACGTTGCTGCTTTCCACGCCCCAAACTCCATTGTGTTTTGTGAGCCAAGTGAATTCGCCCTGTCCGCACAACGGGCCGCAGGACATTCCCGAATAAACGACGGCCTGATCGCGATCGCGATTGAATCCGATGCGCGAAACAATAATGATTCCCGGAGTGTTGGCGTGCTTGGTCATAAATTTGCGCCAGGCTTTCGCATTTTTCACTTGAAGGGCGATATCGGCAAGATCCACGAGCGTGCATTCGGGCGCAAATTTGCAGGGCGGCGGCAAATGAAGCGAAGCAGCATGATTCAGGTCTTCAAAACTTTGGCGCGCTTCGGGAGAAATGGGATTCAGAAATGTGACCGTTTGCGGGCCTTGCACTGGAAGGTTGGTCAACATTCCGGGAGGCACACCAATCGCGGTTTGGTCGGAGAGAATTATCGGGCGGCCTTTCGCGGCTTGATAGAGCTCGCGAAGGACGGCGGTGTATACGGCGGAATCGTCGTCGGTGAGAGTTGCCGCCGGAGCAGCGGAAGTTTTTTGCGCGTGGAGAGTTGGCGCGGCGTTCAGAAATGCGAACGCGATGAGAACGCGGACTGCTCTAAGGACGCGCGCGCGAATAGATTTTGTGATCATTCCAAAGAGATTCCGAATTTCAAATTCCCGCATACGATTCTAGCAGATGACAATTTTGCGCGTGTTAGTTGCCTGCTTCGTTGCGCTCAAATTTCTTGACGTCCGCGAGGCTCGTGAGTATGCTGCGCCCAAATCCTGGCACGTCCACGGCGATGGTCTCTGGGACACCGAGTTGAGCTCTGTCCGTAAGGAGGACTGCGCATGGGTAAGACGTATGCGATCGTCGTTGGGTTTGTGCTGCTGGTGGTTGGGATCATCGGATTTGTGGAAGGCGATAAAATGATGATGGGGCTGCATTTCAACCTTATCCACAATTGCATTCATGTGGCGAGCGGCCTGGTGGGACTGGTGGCGGGATTGGCTGGCGGACAAAAAGGCGGACGCGCTTTCGCGCAGGTATTTGGCGTGGTGTACACGATCGTGGCGATTGTGGGATTCGCGGGCGCGCCGGTTTATATCGTCACGATGCTAGACCTAAATATTCCGATGTACAACTACATCCACGTGGCGGTCGGAGTGCTGGGACTGCTTGCTGGATTTTTGGGAGGTAGTGCGAGCGAAGCGACGGCCTGAGATTTTGCTGAGGCGGCGCGATTCGCGCAAAAAGATTTTCCGGCCCGGCTTTCGATTTATGCGGAAGCCGGGATTTTTTGGGAACTTCAGCGCTCCGAGCCTCGTAACATACGTTGCACAATCGATGTTGCCGGATGCGAGGGCGCAATGCGTTTTGATCTGAAAAAAGTTTGCCCGGGAACTGTTCGCGTCGCAGGCGGCGCGCTGGCATTCGTGCTTTGCTGCGGGATGATTTCCGGATGGCACACAAGTGCATCGGCGCAACAAACACCGTCTGTCACGCGCGAAGAACGCTGGCAGCAGGACTTAAATTTCTTCGCGAGGGAATTTCCGAACGACCACATGGATTTCGCGAAGATCTACTCGAAAGAAAAGTTTGCTGCGGAAATGGCGTCGATTGAGCAAGCTACGCCACAGAGTTCCGACGCGCAAATAATTCTGCGGTTGATGCGTCTGGTGGCGAACGGACACGTCGGACACACACATGTACTTTTTCCGCCGCAGCCGATGGCGTTTCATCGTCTGCCGCTTACCTTGTATTGGTATTCAGATGGCCTGGGCCTGATCGCCGCGGCGCCGGAATACAAAGACGCGCTGGGCGCGCGCGTTGTGCGCATCGGAACGATGACGCCGCAGCAACTGGAAACGGCCGTCGAACCGTACATCGCACATGAAAATGACACATGGCTGCACGAGCTTAGCCCCGGCTACATGATCGTGGAAGAGTTGCTGAACGAATTGAAACTTACAAACGCGGATGGGCGCATGGAAATAACTTTCGCGAAGGCAGATGAGAAACAGTTTGTCCTCAGCGTTGCTCCCGAGGACTGGAGCGTGAAGGGCGCGCCGTTGAATGCGTCTGACGCGCTGAATCTTCCGGTGGCGCCGTATCAGAAACATCCGCAAAGCTTTTATTGGTACGAATATTTGCCGGATTCGCAAACGCTCTATATTTAGTACAACAAATGCATGGAGGATCCGTCGCGTGCGTTTGCTGATTTCGCCAAGGAACTTTTTACGTTTGCGGATGCTCACACGATCCAGCGAACGATTGTGGATTTGCGATTTAATCAGGGAGGAAACTCCAACGTCATCAAGCCGCTCGAAAGCGGATTAAAATCGCGAAAGGCGCTCAGCGCACAGGGCCATCTGTTCGCGCTCATCGGGCCTTCCACATTTTCTTCTGGGCTTCTTGCGGCGACGGATTTTGACAACGACTTGCATGCGGTTCTAATTGGCGAGCCTTCGGGAGAAAAGCCAAACTCCTATGGCGAGATAAGAATCCTCACTTTGCCCAATTCGCAAATTAGAACGACGTATTGCACGAAATTTTTCCGGCTGATGAAGAACGGCGATCCGGCGGCGCTGGAGCCGAAGGTTCTCATGAAGCCGTCAATCGCAGATTTTCTTTCTGGACGTGATCCCGTGATGGATGCAGCGCTCCGTTATACGCGATAGCTGAATCAGTTGCGCATGTCCGCTTGTTGGCAACGCGCTCCGAACATCCCGAGCTAGTTTTCTAGCAATATGCGGAGGAAATCCCTGGCGCATTCCCTCAGCTACCCTGCTTTGAATCTTCGGGAACTTTAATGGCTCACACTTCGTAATATATCGTGCCGGTCGATATGTGCCGGATGCGAGGGAGAATTGCGTTTAGCGCCAAAGAATTCTCATTGGAAGACGCTCCGAATTGCGGGTGTGGCGCTGGCATTGCTATTTTGCGTCGCGGCCGTTCTAGTTTGGCACATAGTTGCTGCTGCGCAGCACATTCCGCCGGCAACGCGTGAGGGCCGATGGCAGGAAGATCTAAGTTTTTTCGCACGGGAGTATCCGAGCGATCACAAGGATTTCGGAAAGGTATTTGGGAAGGAAAAGTTTGCGGCTGAAATGGCGGCGATTGAACAGGCTGCTGCCCAGATTTCCGATGCAGAAATAATTTTGAGATTGATGCGATTGGTGGCCAGCGGCCACGTGGGACATTCGGTTGTGAGGTTTCCACCGGAACCGATGGCATTTCACCGGTTGCCGTTGAATTTTGTTTGGTTTTCGGACGGCCCGGCTGTCACCGCCGCATCGAAGGAGTACAGCAACGTGCTCGGCGCGCGCGTTGTGCGCATCGGAACGATGACACCGGAGGAAGTTGAAGCGGGCGTCGCGCCTTATTTTTCTTATGAAAATGAAACGTGGCTTCATCAGCAGAGTCCGATTTACATGATCGTTCAGGAAATCCTTCACGAGCTGAAACTAACGAACACCGATGGGACGGTGGACATTACGTTTGCGAAAGCTGATGGGATTCCTTTCACGCTAGCTGTTGCTCCGGCAGATTGGAGCGCGAACGCCGCGCTGATTACAGCGATAGACGGATTGAAACTTCCGGCGGCGCTATATCGCAAGAATTCCAAGACGAACTACTGGTATGAATATTTGCCGGATTCCCAAACGCTGTACATCCAGTACAACCGTTGCACGGATGACCCGAATCTTTCCATGAAGGATTTCTCGAAGGACCTTTTCACATTTGCCGATACACACACGATTCAGCGCACGATTGTGGACCTGCGATTCAATCAAGGCGGAGATTCCAGTGTCATCAGTCCGCTGGAGCGCGGATTGAAGAATCGGGAGGCGTTGAGTGGCCAAGACCGACTCATTACGCTGATCGGACCGGCAACATTTTCTTCAGGGTTAATGGCGGCGATGGATTTCCGGGATGACCTTCACGCTGTTTTGATTGGCGAACCGACGGGAGAGAAGCCAAATTCCTATGGAGAGGTAAAAATGCTCAAATTGCCAAATTCAAAACTCGAGATTTCGTACTGCACGAAATTCTTCCGCTTGACGAAGAATGAAGATCCGCCGGCGCTGGCACCGGACACAATCGTGAGACGGTCGATCGCGGATTTTCTTGCTGGACGTGATCCCGTGATGGACGCAGCGATTCATTACTCCCACTAACGGCGCCTAATAGCCGTGATTATTTCCGTCGCCGACTTTTCCGGCAAAACGGCGGTAGAGAAAAATAAAATATCCGGCGGCAAGAATCATTCCGACGATCCACCAGATGATGCCGATGGTCATTCCGCGTTCTGTCGTGCCGGCGTTATAAATTGTGAGTGAGAGCGCCGGGCCGCCGCGCGCTGGCAAAACATAAGGATAAAGCCCGAACACGACGCTGGTAAGCATTCCCAACAAATATGCGCACGAAGACAGAAATGCGCGCGCTTCGTTGGCGCGAGATGCGGCGCCGCTTACGGAAATAATTACTCCGATTAGGCCAGCTACGGCTAGCGCAGGGAAAATAAATCCCCAGGGACGGCCTGTGAGATTCGCGAGCACCTGCGGCTGCACTCGAAACGTGACCAGCGTTACGATTGCCGTGAGATTTGCAACGGCCCACCACACAATTTTCACGATGCGGCGCGCGCGTTTGCTGACTTCGCCTTCGGTTTTGTGCGCAACCCACAGCGCGCCGTGTTGCGCGAGCGCGAAATATGCAGTGAGCCCAACGAGAATCGTGTACCAATCGAGAACGCCGGTATCCTGACCGAGCCGGAAATTCGTCCACAGCGGCTCGAAGAAATATCCTTGGGCGTCGAGCGGCACGCCACGCACAACATTTCCGAGGGCGGCGCCATAAAAAATGGCCAGCAGCGCGCTTGATAAGCAAAATACGACATCGAAAAATGGAGCCCAGATTGGCCCGGAAATATGACTTCGGAATTCGACGGAAACGCCGCGCAGAATCAGGAGCCAAAGCACCATCATCAGCGGTAAATAAAATCCGCTGAAACTGGAAGCATACAAAACTGGAAACGCGAAGAAAAGGACGCCGCCGCTTGCGAGCAGCCACACTTCATTGGCATCCCACACGGGGCCGATGGTGCTGAGAACGCCGCGGCGTTCGGCGTCAGTGCGCGCAACGCCGAGATGCACAATTCCGGCGCCGAGATCAAATCCGTCGAGCAGCACGTAAACGGCGATCATTACGGCGACGAGACAGAACCAGAGCGTCGGCATATTAATTCTCCGCTCCGATGGAACTTGCGGCGTGCGATGTATCCGGATCCGCGTGCGAATCCGGGCCGCGATCAATTTCGCGATACACCAGAAATAAAAACAAAATACTTAACACGGTGTACATTCCGAAAAATCCGATTAACGTGAACCATGCATTACCGGCGGAAACTCGCGGCGAAATTCCGGCTTGCGTTCGCATCAGCCCGTAGATCAACCATGGCTGGCGGCCGAGTTCGGCAGTGATCCATCCGGCCATGTTCGCGATATAGGGAAACGGCGCGGCGAGAAGTAAAATCCAAAGCATCCAGCGCGAAGAAAATAATTTGCCGCGCCACAAAAGAAATATTGCGATCAACATGATGCCGATGAACATGGTGCCCAGGCCGACCATCACGTGATAGCTGTAATAAAGAATTGGAATGCTATCCGGCCAATCACTTCGCGGAAAACTGTCCAGGCCTTTCACCTGCGCCGTCCACGCGCGATAGGTGAGAAAACTTAGCGCGCGCGGAATT
>DASYNR010000317.1:0-4004 GCA_036008485.1 Candidatus Acidiferrales bacterium
GCACCGCGCTTGGCTTTCATTGTAGTGGATTCGGGAAAGTAATGGAAGGGATGCCTGAGGCGCGTGGCTGCGAAACTTCATGGAAATGTAAGGGGGAGACAGGCATAACCTGCTGATTCTTATGATAGTTATAGTTCGTTCGCGGGCGAAATCAACTAAATGGCGTCTTCGGCACATCCGCGAGGAAATCTTGCAGGTGTACACTATCGCGCAGGCTTCGGCGCTGCGGAACGCTTCGCAACCCGCGGGCTTGCGAAGGCCTCTAAGATAGGCATATCGGCTGAAATCGAAATGTTACGCGGAAAAAGATCAGCGGGAAATTTGATTGTGGCGGCGGGTCTGGTGATGATTGTCGCCCTCGCCGCGGCAGCCCAGCGCTCGTCAGAGCAACCTGCTTGGAATTCGCCTACGCAAACGACTACAGGAGTGAATGCAGCCGCGCCAGTTCCAAATTTCGCACACGACATTGCTCCGATATTGTTCCGGAATTGCGTTTCGTGTCACCGGCCGGGTGAATCCGCTCCCTTTTCGTTACTGAACTATGCGGATGCGAATAAACATGCGGAGCGAATTGCGATCGCCACGAGCACGCGCGAGATGCCTCCGTGGCTGCCTGCGGCGGGATATGGAAATTTCGTAGACGAGCACCGGCTGACGGCCGAAGAAATTGCGTTGATCGCGAATTGGGTGAAGGGCGGCGCGCCGGAAGGGACGGCATCAGAAACTCCGGCGGTTACGAAATTCACGGATGGTTGGCAGTTGGGGCCGCCGGATCTGGTGGTGGAAGCGACGCGCGCATTCACTCTGCCGGCACATGGCCCGGACGTTTTCTATAATTTTATTTTTTCGCCGGGGATTACATCCGCAAAATATGTCCGCGCGATTGAAATTCGCCCTGGAAATACTCATCTGATTCACCACGCAAACGTGATTGTGGATCGGGCGCGGTCCGCGCGGCGTCAAGAATTGGAACCGGGCGCCGGTTTTCCCGGAATGAGTGTAAAAATCGTACGCAATGTTTTCGATTTCGATACCCACTTCCTTTTCTGGAAGCCGGGCAGCATGCCCTGGGTTGAACAGGATGGATTTTCGTGGCGGCTGGATCCGGGAAACGATCTGGTGCTGAATGCGCACATGATGACGATGGGCATGCCGGAAGACGTGAAGCCTTCTATCGGACTTTACTTCACGGATAAACCCCCTAAATACGCGCCAATTCTGATTCAACTCGATCACGACGGCGCTTTGAATATTCCGCCGGGCGATGCGGATTTTGTGGCGACGGATAAATTCACGCTGCCGCTCAACGTGGACGCACTCGCGGTGTATCCACATGCCCACTATTTGGGCCATGTACTAGAAGGTTACGCAATGCTTCCGAATGGTACTCGTAAGGAGCTTATCTTAATCCGGCATTGGGATCCGAAGTGGCAGTCCGTGTACCACTATCGCGAGCCGGTATTTCTTCCGAAGGGGACAACGATAGTAATGCGCTGGCATTACGATAATTCCGCCGCGAATCCACGCAATCCGCACCAGCCACCGCAGCGCGTTTTTAGCGGCAATCAATCCACGGACGAGATGGCGCATCTTTCATTTCAATTGTTGCCGCGCGAATCCGGCGAGCGCGGCGCGCTGGAAGAAGCATTCATGCAGCATCAACTGGAAAAATATCCGGATGATTTTCAAGCGCACCTGTGGCTTGGCGCTTTGAAACTTTCGCGGATGGATCCCAACGGAGCGGTCGGTGTGCTGCGCGAAGCCGTGAAACTTCAGCCGAATCAACCGGAAGGCCACAGCTGGCTTGGGGTGGCGCTTGGAGCGATTGGACTTTCGCGCGACGCGATTGATCAATTCCGGCACGCGCTGCAAATTCAGCCGGATTACATTCCGGCGCGTTACAATCTGGCGAAAGCGCTGGCGCGAACAGGTCAATTCGACGAAGCGGTTCGGGATTTTACGCAAGTGGTGACGGCATTTCCGCAGGACGCTCAGGTGCATAACGATTTTGGAGAACTGTATATGCGCATGGGGAAACCTGCCGAAGCACTGGCGCAGTTCGATGAGGCGCTCGCCGCAAGTCCAACTCACGCGGCGGCACTGAAGAACCGGGATTTGGCGCGGCAACAGCTAGCTGGTCATTGACGGCCCTCAAATCGTGCCAAGATGGGCAACCCGTCTGTAAGCGACGGAATCTAAGGCTGGTAATCGGTCGGAAATCGGGGGAATCCCTTGTTGACGCGCTTGTCCGGTAAGACTAAAATCGGCATCTACCAGAACAGGGAGAGGTGTATTCATGAGACCGTATAGTCGCCTGATATGCTTGGGAATCGTTGCTGCATTTATGGTGATTCCAGCCGTGCGCGCGCAAGACCCGCCGGTGACTTCCGGACAGGCCAGCAAGGATCAGGCCGACAAGACTGCTCAGACCGACAAAAACAAGAAAGCGGCGGCCCAAGCCCAGAATGGGCGCATCACCAAGGCACAGCAAAGAAAGCTGTACAACGAGTTAGGGTCGCCCTACAAAGTTTGGCTCGACAATGACGTGCCGTACATCATCACCGATGCGGAACGCGAAACCTTCCTGAAACTTTCGACGAACGAAGAGCGCGAAACTTTTATCGAGAATTTCTGGCTGCGGCGCGATCCAACTCCAGACACTCCTGAAAACGAATTCAAAGAAGAGCATTTCCGGCGCATCGCATATGCCAACGAGCATTTCGCCTCAGGTCAGCCGGGATGGAAGACAGACCGCGGCCGCATTTACATCATCTGGGGCAAGCCAGACGACACCGAAAGTCATCCTTCCGGCGGAGCATACAACCGAACGCCTGAAGAGGGCGGCGGCAGCACTTCCACGTATCCGTTTGAAAGATGGACATACAACTACCTCGAGGGTCTGGGAAATAACATTAAGCTGGAGTTCGTGGATCAATCGGGCACCAATGACTATAAATTGACGACTGATCCCGGTGCAAAAGACGCGTTGCTTTATGTGCCCGGCGCGGGATTAAGCGAATTGGAACAGTACGGCATGGCTGATAAGACACAGCGATTTACACAATCCAATGGAACCACTTCGCCAATCAGCGAATTTTCGTACAACACCGGCGACCAGGACGAATTTACGCGTCTTGAACTTGCCGCCAAGATTTTCGTGGCGCCTCCGGTGAAATTCAAGGGGCTGGAAGAATTGGTGACCGCGCACATTGTGCGCAACCAGCTTCCGTTTCAGTATGGTTTTTCCTATCTGAAGATTACGGCCGACACGGTGATGGTGCCGATTACGATCGAACTCAATAACCGCTCGATGAGTTTCGAGGAAAAAGACGGCGTCCATTTGGGCACGCTGAATCTTTACGCGCGCATCAGCACGATCGGCGGCCGAGTGGTGCAAACATTTGAAGACACCATTCACGACGATTTCCCGGACACACTTTTCCAGCAGTACCTGACCAAGAAATCCATTTATGGAAAGACGATACCGCTGAATCCCGGTCTATACCGACTGGATATCGTGATCAAAGATACGAAGAGCGGAAACACCGGCGTAGTCAGCACGTCACTGCGTGTGCCGCGATTTGACACGGAAAAGCTGGACGCGAGCACGCTTATCCTGGCCGATAGCATTGAGAAAGTTCCTCCCCGGCAGATCGGGATAGGCCCATTCGTGTTGGGTGATGTGAAGGTGCGGCCGGCGCTGAATCAGGAATTTGCAGTCGAACAGAAAATGGGAATTTATTTCCAGGTTTACAATCTGGCGCTTGATCCGACGTCGCACAAATCAAACGCGGTGGCGCACGTGAAAATCACGACGGCCAAAGGCGACCAGGTGATTATGGAGACGGATGAAACGTCGGAACAATTTAAGCAATTCGGGGATCAGTTGACGATCGAAACGCAAATCACTTTGCATCAAACTGATTTTGCGCCGGGAAAATACAAACTGGAAATAACGGTTAACGATAAAATCAGCAATCAATCGCTGACGCGCACGCAAGAAT
>DASYNR010000318.1:0-5248 GCA_036008485.1 Candidatus Acidiferrales bacterium
GCGTCCACGTCCACCTCGATCGCTTCTTCCAAAAATTGATCGATCAACACGGGGCGCGCCGGGCCCATCAGCGCGGCTTGCGCCATATACGATTGCACCGTGTCAAGGTCGTACGCGATAACCATCGCGCGCCCGCCAAGCACGTAGCTCGGGCGAACCAAAACCGGCAAACCAATTTCGGACGCGACGCGAACCGCTTCCTCCGGAACCAGCGCGGTGCCCGCCCGTGGCTGCGGAATATTTAATTCTTCCAGCAGACGGCCAAATCTGCGGCGGTCTTCCGCAAGATCAATTCTTTCGGGCGGCGTGCCGATGATAGGCACTCCGCAGCGTTTTAATTCCATCGCGAGATTTAGCGGAGTTTGTCCGCCGAATTGCACAACAACGCCCTGTGGCTTTTCGCGCTCCACAACTGCTAGCGTATCTTCCAAAGTGAGCGGCTCGAAATAGAGGCGATCGGACGTGTCGTAATCCGTCGAAACAGTTTCAGGATTGCAATTCAACATGATCGTTTCGTAGCCATCTTCGCGCAGCGCGAATGACGCGTGGCAGCAGCAATAATCAAATTCAATTCCCTGCCCGATACGGTTAGGCCCGCTGCCCAGAATTAGAATCTTCGGCTTCTTCGTCGGGTCCGATTCGTCTTCTTCTTCGTACGTCGAATACATGTAGGGCGTGAAAGACTCAAATTCCGCGGCGCAAGTGTCCACACGTTTGAACACCGGCGCGATTTTCATTTTCGTTCGCTGCAAACGCACAGCGGTCGGAGTCGTCTTCCATATCTGTGCCAATTGTTCATCGCTGGTTCCAACGCGCTTGACCTCAAGCAGCAATTCCGGCGTAACAGTTTCAAGCGTCACATGCGCGGCGCGGCGATTGACGTCAATAATTTCGCGCATCTGCGCGATGAACCACGGATCGATTTTCGTCAGCTCACAAATTTCCTTGTCCGTCAGTCCACGCTCGATAGCTACCATCAGCCAGTGGATGCGATCCGGACGCGCCGTTGCAATTTTTTCGCGCAACAGTGATGCGGGCGTTTCCGTGGGAACACGCCAGGGCGTGTGCGGTTCCAGCGAGCGAATTCCCTTCTGCAAAGCTTCTTTGAACGTGCGTCCGATGGCCATCACCTCGCCGACGGACTGCATTTGCGTTCCAAGCGAAGTATCCGCGCCGGGAAATTTCTCAAATTGGAATTTCGGAATTTTCACGACGACATAATCAATCGTCGGCTCGAAGCATGACGGCGTTTTCTTGGTGATGTCGTTCGGAATTTCGTCCAGGGTAAATCCAACCGCAAGCCGTGCCGCGATTTTCGCGATTGGAAATCCGGTTGCTTTGCTGGCCAGCGCCGAGCTTCGCGAAACGCGCGGATTCATTTCGACAACGACTAGACGGCCCGTCATCGGATCCACTGCAAATTGCACGTTCGATCCGCCAGTTTCCACGCCCACTTCTCGGATCACGGCCGCGGCGGCATCGCGCATACGTTGATATTCTTTGTCGGTGAGAGTTTGCGCAGGCGCAACTGTAATCGAATCGCCGGTGTGTACACCCATCGGATCGAAATTTTCGATTGTGCAGATCACCACAAAATTATCGCGGCAATCGCGCATCACTTCGAGCTCGTATTCCTTCCAGCCCAGAACCGATTCTTCAACAAGCGCTTCGTGCACCGGACTGGCGTCCAGCGCGTGAGAAATCAAATCCGCAAATTCTTCGCGGTTGTAAGCGATGGATCCGCCAGTGCCGCCCATCGTAAATGACGGGCGAATTACTACCGGGTAGCCGAGCTGGTCGGCAAGTTTCAGAGCGTCCTGTACATTATTAACAAGCGCCGAGGCCGGAACATCCAGTCCGACTTTCCGGCATGCATCCTTGAACCACAAACGATCTTCGGCGACTTTAATCGCACGCAACGGAGCACCGATTAATTCAACGCCGTACTTATCCAGAATTCCGCTCTCCGCGAGTTCCACCGCAAGATTCAGGGCTGTTTGTCCGCCAACAGTCGGCAGAAGCGCGTCTGGTTTTTCTGCCGCAATAATTTTTTCCAGGTAATCCCGTGTCAGTGGCTCGATGTACGTGCGCTCGGCCAATTCAGGGTCGGTCATGATCGTGGCAGGATTGGAATTAACCAAAATTGTTTCGTAGCCGTCCGCGCGCAAGGCCTTGCAAGCCTGCGTGCCGGAATAATCGAACTCACAGGCCTGGCCGATGACGATCGGCCCGGAGCCGATAATCAGAATTTTGTGGATGTCCGTCCGCTTGGGCATTTTTTAAGAACTCTTTTGCGACGCGCTGCGTTTCGACGTCTTCGGATTTTTTGTCACGCGCATCATTTCCGTGAACTGCCTGAACAAATAATGCGAATCGTGCGGGCCGGGCGAAGCTTCCGGGTGATATTGCACGCTGAACAACGGCAGCGAACGATGTCGCATGCCTTCGTTCGTTTGATCGTTCAAATTTACGTGAGTAATTTCCACATCGCTCGAAGGGAGCGACTCTGGATCCACCGCGAAACCGTGATTCTGCGCGGTGATTTCCACTTGTCCCGTCAGTAAATTTTTCACTGGATGATTTGATCCGTGATGTCCAAATTTCAATTTGTAAGTTCTCCCGCCAAGCGCAAGTCCGCATAGCTGGTGGCCCAGGCAGATTCCGAACACAGGAACTTTTCCGATTAGTTTGCGGATCGATTCAATCGCATAGCCTACCGGCTCCGGATCGCCTGGCCCATTCGAGAGAAAAACCCCGTCCGGCGATAATCCCAAAACATCTTCCGCGGAAGTTTGTGCCGGCACGACGGTCACATCGCAACCGTGATCCACGAGTAAACGCAGAATATTTTGTTTGATGCCGAAATCGTATGCGACAACCTTCCAATGTTTTGTTTCAGCACCCGGCGCTTCACCCAAGTCCTCGCGCCACGGCGAAACAGCCAGCTCGATGGAATTTTTCTTCCACTCGTATCGCTCAGAAGAAGTTACGGTGCTCGCGAGTTCCTGTCCTGCCATGTGCGGCAATGCACGCGCTTCGGCAATTAGTTTTTCCGAGGGAGTTCCGTCCGTGCACACCACGGCGCGCATCGCGCCCGCCGAGCGCAAGTGACGAACCAGCGCCCGCGTATCCATATCCCAAATTACGGGAATTTTATTTCGTTCGAGATACGCCTGCGCCGATTCTTCAGATCTCCAGTTGGACGCCAGACCCGAAAATTCGCGCACGATCAGCGCTTCTATATAAGGATGCGAAGCTTCTTCGTCGTCCGCATTCGCGCCAACATTTCCAATGTGGGGATAAGTGAGGCAGACAATTTGTCCAGCGTAACTTGGATCGGTGAATACTTCTTGATATCCGGTGAGGCTGGTGTTGAAAACGGCCTCTCCACCGCGGCGGGCTTTCGCACCCGCGGCGCGTCCAACAAAAATACGCCCGTCTTCCAGCGCAAGCGCGGCGGGCTGTCCAATCTTATGGGGCAGCGCATCCTCCTAAAAATCTTTGGGTTAACTTCATTTTGAGGCCAACACCGAATCGGAAAGCGTTCCGAAATGATCCATCGGCCAATAAGCGAATACCGCTTTTCCGTAAATATATTCCGCCGGCACCGGACCGAACATCCGCGAATCGTTTGAACTGTCGCGGTGATCCCCCATCACAAAATATTGCCGCAGCGGCACTCGGAATGGGCCGAAACTATTGCTGTCGAGGTACGCCGGAAGAATGTACGGCTCCTCGATCAGTTTCTCGTTTACGTAAACTCGGCCCTGACGAATTTCCACGGTTTCACCGGGAAGTCCAACCACGCGTTTGATAAAAGATTTCGTGCGGTCGTTCGGATACCAGAACACAACCACATCGCCGCGCGAAATCGCTTCAAAGCGGTAAACCAGTTTATTGATGAAGATGCGCTCCTGATCGGAAATCAGCGGCGCCATGCTGGTGCCTTCCACTTTCACCGGCTGGTACAGGAAAATAATAATCACGACGATGAAACAAATTCCCAGCAGAAGATCGCGCGCCCACACGCGCAACTCGCGATGAAAATTTGAAGCAGCAGGCGGCGCGTCATTCTGCGCTGCATTCTGAAGTTCCTGCGGCGCTTCGTTATTTTCCGGGATGGGAGCGTCAGTCTCCAGCATAAGAATTCTTCAAGAAGTATTTATACCACGGCAGGCAACGCGCGCCAACGATTCTCGGAAGGAAATATAGACTCTTACTCTCCACTACCTGAGATGCTGGTTGGAAGTCCAAAGGTTGCTACTGAATTTTCGTGCGGTCGAAAAGCCGAATTTCTTTGCTCACTCCAAAAGTAAATCCGGTGCGCGGATCGTTTTTGGTGAGGCCCGCTATCCCAGCAAAATCCCAAATCATTCCGCCCGCCATAATTTGAACGCCCAGCCGTCCTTCGCCGCGGCTTTCCGTGCCGAATAATGCAGGAGTAAGTTTTCGCGGAGTGTACATTCCGGCCACTTCGCCGACCAAACTGGCGCGCTTATTCAACGCGTAGCGAAATGCGGCACCGTACATTAGCTCGTCATTTTGGGAAAATAGCGCGTCCGGAGAGGTGAGAATCGCAATGCCCAGATCACCAAAGGCCGTCAACTTTCCGAAATGTCGTTCAAAAATCGCTTCGGAATAAATATTCGTGGCGTTATTTCCTATGCCTTTGGTCTGATTCGAGTTTGGCATTTCAAATCCAAATCGGAATGCGACCGCCGGCCTGCGGCCCTGCTCGCTCAAAAGCAAGATCTTCGTCCACAGGGAAAAATCGCCGATGTCGTGAGTGGAATTGTTGCTCGGCAAGTCCAGAGTTACAAAGGACGCCCCTTGTTGCTTGATGCTTAGGAATTCCTGGATCATTCCCTGAACTTGAATTTCAACAATTTTGCCGATGCCGGTGCGGATATTCACCGTACTGACGTTGGTCAAGTCTCCGCTCAGACCGGAAAGTGGAAACGTAACGTCCTGAAGAAAATCGAAACCGACTTCGGCGCGCATTGATCCGGGCGCGACCACTTCGGCGTCGGCAGTCTGCAGCGGGCGATCTTGTGCCGCGGTTGAACGCGCTATCGTTAATAAGGACAGAAGCACGAGCGCGCAATATCCGGGACGATTGCTTTTCGCCGCGCGAGTTCTCATAAACTTCAGCAAGTCCTAGCCTCCAATGCGTCGCTATCGTAAGCCAAACGCGCTCAATCAACAATACCTATCGCGAATCGACCAGATGTTTCGCTCACCCGAAAAC
>DASYNR010000319.1:0-8952 GCA_036008485.1 Candidatus Acidiferrales bacterium
TCCGTCATCGCGGCGAGATCGTTTCCGTCTACCAAAACTTTTCCGCGAGTGGCGCGGGCGAGTCCGCCAATCACATAAAGCAAAGTGGATTTTCCGCAGCCCGACGGGCCCATGACGGAAACAAATTTCCCGGGCAGCACAGAAAAGTTCACGCCTTGCAAGGCGGCTGCTTCGACGCGGCCGGCGTGATAAACCTTCCACAAATTTTCCGTCTTCAGTATGGGTTCCATGCCTGATTCCCTGGCAAGGAGAGTGGCCTTGGCGGGCCGAAGTATTGTATCCGTGACAGGCATGAGACGCCAAGCCTCCTGTAAGAATAAAAGCAATTTTGTGGCAAAAGTTGCGTGCGGGATGTCCATTTTGAGCGCGGTTAAGTGGCTTGTACTCAGCGGCTTACGGACGACATAAGAGGGGTGCGCAGTTAGGCGAGAGAACTCGTCAGAAAAACACGGCATTGACGCCCAAAGGCTGCGCAATTCGCGACCGAAAAAATATTAATCGTAGAAAAGCGCTTCGACAGGGTCTTTGCGCGTGGCCAGCCATGCCGGATATGCGGCGCCGAGCAATCCGCCAATCACTGCGATTGCTGCGGCGCGCGCAACCCAATCAACTGTGATGTGAATCGCAAGCGTGGGAAACGCCGAAACTAAGATACTGCGCGTGCTGTAGCTTAGCGCCACACCGGCAATAATTCCGACGCCACAAATCAGCGAAGCTTCGCTGAGCAGCGCCTTCACGATGTAGCCCTTTGAAGCGCCGAGCGATTTCAGGACGCCGATATCGCGCGTTCGCTCGATCACAGTTGTGTACATGGAAAGAAAAATTACAAGGAACCCGATGCAAACCGCCAGAGCAATCATCGAATCAATAAATGCGTCGAGGCCCGGAATATTCGCCGAAGTCATCAGCGAAATATAATCCTGCAGCGGACGAATTTCATTATTGGGTAGCAGCGCGTGAATATCGTCGATCACTGCTTTGGTGTGTTCCGGCCGGGTGCACTTCACAAAGAAAATGGACGCTTTGTCGCGCGCTCCGGAAAGATCCTGCAGAGTTTGCAGCGAAATGAATAAACGCGCGCCTTTGCCGTGTTCCACAATTCCGGCCACGTGGAAGTCATGCTCCAGCAGGCGATAAGTTTGTCCCGCCTGAATATTTTTTGACTTCGCCGCCCAGTCATCCACCAGAAGATCATCGGGGCCTTCCATGTCATGCCCTTCGATAAAAATAAATCCGCCGGAAACCGCGTGAAAACTTGCGGGATCGATGCCGTAGATAACGTCAATTCCACCGGAAGAATTAAATTGCAGCAACACGGGTGCCACTGCCTGCACATATTTTAGCGTCGCGAGCTTATCGCCAATTTTGATGGGCATTGGCGCGCCATTGAACGCCAGCATGATGGACGCGTTTGACGGCTGGACCATAATATCCGCGCCAACGCCTTCAAGGCGCTTGCCGACCTCCTGCAACATTCCGCCGGTGAGCCCAACAATAATCAGCACCAGCGTGACTTCCATAGCCACCGCGGCAATGCTGACGAACGCGCGCACGGGGCGATGAATCGAGTTCCGAAATACGAGTTGACCGATCATGTTCAGCAGATGATTGTATGTGCTACCAGCGCGAGATTGAAATAATGTTTCGGATTTCTTTGGCGCACCGCCGTCATTGTTCAGTGCCCGCGCCGGATTCGCCCACTTTCACCAATTCCGTCCCGGGCGGCTGCTGCAATTGGAATCGATCATCAGCGATCGATTCGTTCAGCGCTAATTTCTTCACTTTAATTTCAAGTTTGTAGTCGTCGTGCGGCCTTTGCATTGTGATGTGGCGCGGAAATTCCAGGCTACCATTCACCGTCGCGGTCGATGCAGCAGGCGCCGCGGATTGCCATTCGTCCAGGCGAATATCCGAAGCTAACTTTCCTGCGGCACCGTAAATTTGTATGCGAGCAAGATGCAGGTCCGACCGGTCAAACCACAAGTTACGCTCAATTTCCGGTGAAGCGCCCTTCGTGAGAACGCTCAGAACGTAATAGCGCGCAGCGAGTTCATCATCTTCAGCAATAACCACGGATGCGCCGGCTGGAATTTCCGACCAGAACAGCGCGTCCAACAAATGCTGCGGCCGAATATTTTCGATAGGCTTTTCGGCAGGACGCTCCAGCGTCGCCGAACCCACCATAAATTTATTTTTCGACGGAATGAAAATATGAAATGTTTCGCCGTCGCTGGTCATGTCAAAAATATTCTTAGAGAGCACCTGCCCGATCATCCGCACGTCGGCGGGACGCTTTGCGAGAATGAAAGCGTTCACCTCGTGGTATTGCTGAATAATTCCGCTATAAGCTTTGCCTGCGGATGGCACTAGATCGATCGACAAATTCAAACTGGTGATTCCTGCCGCCGCATGATTGTAAGCGGCCAGCAAACTTTCCTTCGTAGCGTCTTTCGTAACGCCAATCGCAGCTTCAGGAGCCTTTACTGTGGTGCTCGCTGCGCAGCCCGTGATAGCGGAAACCGCCAACAGCGTCAGCGGCGCGATCCAAGTTTTCTTGTGCAGGATTTTTGTTTTCATTCCGGCCGCTCGATTTTCGCGCCCAGTTCCGTTACCACAGGCCGCAGCCGGCGCAACACTTCACCGGACGAAAGTTTTTCGGTAAGCAAAACAATCGAGCCATTTTCAAAATCGCAGATCGCGCAAAGCGCATAACGCGGGAACGCGCCGTGATATCCATCCATTCCGCGTTTGGAAAGTTCGCTCTCCAATTCGGCGTCCTCTAAGTATTTCGATGCGTCCGCCGCGGGTGCCGTTCCACCGGCAGGCACAGATTTTCGCGCGCGGAATCCGAATGTTTCGGTCTCAAATCGCGCGAATAGCAATTCGAGTTGTTCCGCATTTGGATGCGCAATCGTGACGCACCGCGCCCCGGCTTCGCGCCACGAAATATTGTTCGCGCGACAGAAATCGCGCACGCGATCCAGATGGCTCACGAAATCGAGCGTCCACTCTTCGTCGGCAACCAACGCGGGAACCGAAGCGGTCCAAATCGCGAGAGCGTCTGGCCCTGCGGCAGGTGCATCTGCTCCTTCTTCCGCAAGATCGAGGCTGATAGCGCGCACGTCTGCGCCAAGATTCAACGGCTCGATCAACAGGCGCAACTGCGGGAGGAGTTCCGGACTAAGCTCGGGAGCGTCCACGATAGGTTAAGCGCTGGCTGCGGCTTCGCCGAACCGCGCACGGAAATCTGGTGATTGTTTGCGAAGTTCCAGCCAATCGAAAAATGCGTCGGGAGTTTCCAGCCACACTTTGAACCACTGCAAAATTTCTTCTTTTTCGGCGCGCTTCAGTGGATCAACGCGCTGGTTTCGCGAAATCATTTCGGCGCGGCGTCTTCCCAGGCGCGCGACGTCCAGCACGCGTTCGGCAGCGGCCTTCTCACCTTCGGCACGGAATTTGCGCAGCAGCTCATCCAGGCGCATCACGCAGATTTCCGCTTCTTCCAGATTTGAAAAGTGCAGCAGGTCGTGAAATTCTTCTTCGTATTTATCTTCAGTATCGGAATCCGTTGCCCAGATAACGCGCATTCCAGCCGCGCCCAAAACTTCTGCAATATATTCAGGCGAAGTTTTTCCGGCCGGGCCCAGCCGGGCGATCATTTGCCGGCGAAGCTGTTCCACTTCGGCGACGGTGAATTTCGTGACGCCGAAATGGGCCGCGAGTTCAAGGATCAAATCCTTCTTCGATCCCGAATCCTTTTTCGATTGTTGCGGTGCTGCCTTCATGAATTGTGCGCCGCCTAGTGGGAAGGCGCAGGCTCCTTGTGGTTCTTTTGCTTCAGTAACTTATGATACCGCGCAACGTTACTATTGTGCTCGCTTAAAGTTTTGGCGAACAGGTGGCCGCCCTCCGTATCCGCCACGAAATATAAAGCATCCGTAGCAGCCGGATGCAACGCCGCCCGCAAAGAAGTTTCGCCCGGATTCGTGATCGGTCCCGGGGGCAATCCGGCGTATCTATAGGTATTATACGGCGAATCCACTCGCAAATCAGGCAGGGTAAGCGTTCCCTTGTAGAGGCCCTTTTTCTCCAGAGCGTAAACAACGGTTGGGTCGCAGCCCAGCGCCATATGAATTCGCAAACGATTTTCAAACACGCCCGCGATGATTGGCCGCTCGGAAAATTTCGGAGTTTCGCTTTCGACGAGCGACGCCAGCGTGACGACATGTTTCGGATTCGGAGTTTTCGTGATAATTGCATCCGGCGAAGATGTTTCAGCGATTAGCGAGTTCCATTCGGTGCGAAAATGATCCGTCATCTTCGCAATAATTTGTTGCGGAGTGACGTGGCGAGGAAATTGATACGTGGCCGGAAATAGAAAACCTTCCACGCCCGGAACATCGGAATCCAGATCGCGTATCGGCGTTGGATCAGCCGCCGCCGCAAGAAATGCGTCACGCGTAGTAAGCCCTTTGCTTTCGAGAAGGCCCGCGATTTGAAATGTGTTGAAGCCTTCGGGAATGGTCACGGAAATTTCGTAGATACGGCCTGCGGCGATCGTATCGAAAACTGCGAAGGCGTTTTGCGGATGATCAAAATAATATTCACCAGCTTGCAGCGTGCGGCGCGAGCGGTAGCGGCACAGCGCATCAAACGCGTATTCGTTTTGGATTACCCCCTGTTGCGCGAGCAAACGAGAAATCGCGCGTTCCGAGGCACCTTTGGGAATGTCCACAAAAACGCCCGGCGGCTGGAAATTTCCGTAAGGAGTGTTTAGCGAATGCCACAGCCACGCTGCCGCTCCGCCAAGCCCGAGGATTACGAGTAGGAGGAATATCAGAAAGCGGCGCATTTATTGTTTACCGTCCGGCGTCGCGCTGCGGCTTGCCAGATAATCGCGAAGAATTATTGCGGCGGCAATGTCGTCTCGATGCGTGTCACTGGCTTCGCGGCGATTGGTAATCACTTGCGTTTCGTTGGCTTCCCAGGAAGACAGGCGTTCGTCGAACATTTCCACCGGCAATCCGAGTTCCTTCGTTAACCGCGTGGCAAAACGTTTCACTTCTTCCGCCATTTCTCCCGCGGAGCCATCCAGCCGCAGTGGAAGTCCCACCACAATTTGACGAACATTATTTTCGCGTGCCAGAAGACGAATGCGTCGAATGTCATCTCGCCGATTTGTACGCGGCAATGTTTTTAGTGGCTGCGATGTGAGGCCAAGTTCATCGGAGAGAGCAAGGCCAAAGCGGCTGCGGCCATAATCAATCGCCATGATTCGCGCGTGCTTCGGCGCGAATTCGGGCGCAGGGGAGTTCGCTGACGCTGGAGGCATCTATCACTATTATAGCGCGGCGCATGCAAAGAGATTGGCGCGCGTCTTGAAGACGTTTTCAGAATTGAACTGTACTTTAGACTACTGCTGCCGCCCGCGCGCGCCACTTTGCCACTGCTTCCACACGCCAACCATTTCCAATTGCTGTTGGAGTCCAGATTCCTTCAGCATTGTTTCAATTTCCGCGCGGGATTGACGCGGGCCAAAACGCTCAGCATTTTCAGCAATCCCAAATGCCGTGATGCCAATAATGGCGGCGTTCATTTTCACTTCGCGAATATCCACTTTGTCCAGCGTGTCTGACGCTGCATGATAGTTGACCATATAGTTCGCAGCCTCTTGATTCGCGACAAGCGTCGGCACGCCTTCCAGCATGTAATCGAAGTGATCGGTACCCCACATCGCGTCAAAAGTATCGTTCGCAATGTCCCACGATTCGATCGGCTTCAGAATTGTGCGCAACGCGGCCTCAGTGTCGCGACGCCCGCCCATGGAAAATCCGGTGATGCGGCCCATGCCTTCGTCAATCACCACAACTCCGGCAACGCGATCCATGTCAGATTTATGCGCTTTCACGTAAGCCCACGAACCAAGCATGCCCTGCTCTTCGCCGGAATAAAGAATGAATCGAATGCTGCGGCGCGGTTTAATTCCGGTAGCGACAATATCGCGCGCGGTTTCGATCACCAGCGCGGCGTTGCATCCATTATCAAGAGCGCCGGTACCGAGATCCCACGAATCCAGATGTGCGCCGACCACGACGTATTCTTCCGGCTTTTCGCGTCCGCGAATTTCCGCAATCACATTGTGCTGCACCATCGGACCGCCGACGCGATTCGGAATATCCAATCGCACGCGAAGTGTTTGTCCCGCAGCCAGAAAGCGCGCGATGCGTTGGGCGTCTTCCCGAGCAACGATGGCTTGCGGCAGACGATCGAGATTGCCGTCAGTCGAATTTGTGTGCCGATAAAGCAGAAGACGTTCGCGCGACGACATCCAAATAATTGCGCTCGCGCCCGCTGCAACGCTGCGATCAATAATTCCGGGCGCGTTCATATATTCCGCGAAAAGCTCGTCGAGCGTTTCGAGCAGTTCCGAGTGGACCAAAACAATCGCGCCGCGTGCCGCGCCTCCCACGCGCGCAAAATCGGCGGGCTGCCCATCGCCAACATCAACCACATTCGCGGTAATTCCGCCGGTAGGAGTTGGCGGCGCCCATCCAATGGAAACGAGACGAATGGGAAAAGGAGTTGCGCCAAGAATTTCGAGACGCGTGGCGCCTTCCGTCCAGCTCACCGGAATTGAATAATCTTCAGTGCGCACGGAATCCACGCCCGCTTGATGAAAAGCATCGGTGGCCCAACTGATGGCGCGCGCCATCTCGGGAGTTCCAGTTTGCCGGCCGCCGATTTCGTCCGTCAGCTTGCGCAAGTTTTCATAGAGTGGTGAAGGCCCCATCGCATTCGCAATAATCTTTGGTGCGGTTTCGGCGCACAGCGATGCGTCAGTGGCAGAGCAACTCGGCCCAACATTTTGCGCAGCTGCGGCGTGGATTTTCGCAAGCGGATCAGTTTGTGGCGGTGGAGTTTGCGCGTTCGCTGTGAATGGCGCGAAAGCCATGATGAATAGCGTTGCGCCGATTGCGAGTATGCGCGAAGTTCGTTTCATGGATGGTGACCTCAATTCAAGTTTTGCGTTGCACGGATATTCGCATGAATCGCGCGCGGATTATATCTCCGCCGCGACCGCGTCAGCCACGCGGGCCACCTTTGCCATTACGGAAACATCGTGAACACGAATTATGTGCGCTCCGCCAAGAATCGCGGCTGTGATTGTTGCTGCGGTGCCCCAAATGCGCTCGCCCGGCCCGGCCGGAGCTTTCGCAGAGCCTAGTGTGGCGCCCAAAAAAGCTTTGCGCGACGTGCCAACCAGCAGCGGAAATCCCAGTCCGGCAAGCCGCTCCAAATGCGCTAGCAATTCAAAATTCTGGCGATAACTTTTCCCAAAGCCGATACCGGGATCGAGAATAATTTGCGATTGCGGAATCTTCGCGCGTCGAGCGCGCATCACGGCCGCGCGCAAACCGGCGGAAACATCCCGAAATACATTCTTTGCGAACGGCCCCTTCTGCATGTTCGCCGGATCGCCACGCATGTGCATCAGAATTACCAGAACTTTGTGGCGGCGAATAACTTCCACCAGCGCAGGATCATATTGGAGAGCGGAAACATCATTAACAATTTCCGCGCCAGCTGCTATAGCAGCCTCGGCAACAGCAGCTTTCCGCGTATCGATTGAAATGGGAATTCGCAGCTTGCCGCGCAAATCCAGAAGCACCGGCAGCACGCGTGACATTTCTTCTTCCGCCGAAATGGTTGCCGCCCCCGGACGAGTGGATTCTCCTCCAACGTCGATTATGTCCGCGCCGGATTTCTCCAACGCCAGAGCGTGATTTACCGCCGCGTGTGAGTCAAAAAATGTTCCGCCGTCGCTGAAACTATCGGGCGTCACATTCACGACGCCCATGATCAGCGTGCGTTCGCCAAGCACTACCGTGCCCGAGCGCAGCTTAAGTTTGAAATGGCGTCGTCGATTCACGGCGCAAGTGTAAAACAGGTAGGGCGCTGAGACAAAAACTGTGCGAAGGACCTACTGCGGCGCGGCGATGTAATAACTGGGCCGGCAATCCAGCCGCGCATTCGGATGCGCAGACGCGTCGCTAAATGTGATGTGAAGATTGTGCCATCCCCGCGCGTCAGCGCCAGCGCTGGGATAAAAGCCAAGAGTATATTCCGTGTGCAGCGTCGCGCCGATGCGCCGATAAACCTCGCTGAGCGTGCCGGATTCGCGAAGGAAATAAAGTCCGCCTCCGGCGCGGCGCACCAGTTCCGCCAGAAAAATTGTGTACGCGGGAATTCCCATCGTCCGCGAATCCTCGTTGATTAAAGTTTTCGCGCTGTGCGCGGAAAACCAAGCGTTGGTCATTCCCGGCGGCCGATTTTCCGTCGACGCAATAAACACTTCGACGCCCGAAGTCGCCAATTCGCGCACCACATCTTCAAACGTCAAGCGATTCGCCAGCGCGCCCGTTGGCGGAAACATGCTCGCCGGATTCCAGCTCAATCCTAAGCCGCTATCCTGCCCATCGGTGAGCAACAGTATCGCTTTGCGTCCGCTTGGAGCCTTGGGGCCGGTGAAAAGCCGCTCCGCCGTTAGATAAACCGAGCCATAAATATTTGAGCCAGTCTCCTCAACGGTGCGCATCAATTCGATCTTTTCCAGCGCGCCATCCAACTGCTTTCGATCAGATGTAAACGGCACCAGCATATGTGGATGCCCCGCGAACGCAACCACTGCCACCTGATCGCGTGGAGATAATTCCGACGTCAATGCTCGCGCAGCCGCTTTCATATCCGAAAGTGAATGGAATTCGCTTGGACTGGCATCGATCACCAGCGCAAGATGCGCCGGCTCCGTCGACGCGTCAAAATGTTCCAACTTTTGCAGCTGGCCGTCAGCGGCAAGTTTGAAATCATCAAGAGTCAGGTTGCGAATTGGTTCGCCTGCAGCGGAGATAGCCGAACACCCAATTTCCACGAGACTTACTTGCGAGCGAATTA
>DASYNR010000320.1:0-5843 GCA_036008485.1 Candidatus Acidiferrales bacterium
TTGCGTGTACAGATTAAAAAACGGACCTGCGGAGGAGCCGTCGATTCCCGGCGGAAAAAATGGCTGCGCGCCGAAACCAATGGTGCGATTCGTTACCGCAGTGCCGAGGGGCACTTGGTTTAAGTCTTGCGGCATTCGCGAGGTGCTGCTGAAATAAATTACGTTGCGCGCTTTAGTCGCGGCGACATCGATACTGAACACGGTGGCGTCCGGCATTCTGTAAAGGCCGATCAGAGTGCCATCGAGATCGCTCACGGCGATCACCATTCTCGCACTGGAGCCGAGCGGCAAACGGATTTGCGCGCGAGTTTGGTTCGCGGTAGCTACAGCGGCGTTGATAATTTGCGTCACTTGCGTGGCGGTCAAACCACCGAGCGGTCCATTCATGGTGGCGATTAAATTCTGGTCGGGCGGAGCGCCGGGACTGGCCAACGGCCCGACCGAAAAGTTAGCAGCAATAAATGTTCCGGGCGCTGTTGCGTCGGCGGGCAGCGTTGTTTGATTTACAAACGGAAGCGTAATCCCGTTGATAGTGACCACGCCGGGCGAAGGGAACTGCGGAAATCCGACCTCATCGGTCGTTGCGCTGGGTCCGCGTGCGGCAATCATTCCCGCGGCTGCGAACGCGACATATTCCGCAACATCAGTTGCCACGCCGGTGACGCCGATTCCTCCAACATCTTGCGAATCTTTGAAAATGGGAACTCCGCCGGGATTTACGGCGGCTTGCTGCGAATCGTTTACGTCGGCTTTACCTGTGGCGATTCCTAGTCCAGGGCTGGCGCCGGATATTGTGGTCGACGGCGGGACCGTGGCAGAAAGACCAGCAGCAAGAGTGCAACCGCGATTGGTGTTTTCGATGCCATAGAGCGCGCCATTGGAAGTGTTCATGACTTCCGGCGGGAAATGTGTGCCGCTGATAAATCGAACGGTGCGGGATGAAAGTGGAGCTTGATTATTGCTGAAAAAAGCTCCCGTGCGTGCCAAGGAAACGGCGAAATCGTCTGATGGAACCATCTGACTGAAATTTCCTTGAACCAATGCGGGAGCCGACGGCTGTTTGTACACCGCCAGAATGCGGCCGAGTCTGTCCACCACGGCGATGACCATGGTGTCTGAGTTCACGGCCTCAGCAGCAGCTTGCACAATCGCCGAGACATCCGACTGACTGAGCGCTTGCGGGGTAGGAGGTGGCGGAGAAGTAAGTGTCGTGCTGTTGCCTCCGCAAGCGTAAAGGTTGGCGGAAAACAATATGATGCCGACGAGATGGAATCGAACCGAAAGACGTTTTACCTCGCGATGAGAGCAAGCACGCACGTTGCGCTATTCCTACCACAGCTTCGGGCGGCACTCAACACGGCGTTTCGGGCGTTTCGCAATTCGAACGGCAACGATTTAGAAACTGCTGACAATTTCTGAGCGGAAATCTCTTGCTCCGTCTGAAACACTTGTGATAGCAAGAGCCGACGAGACTTACGCTAAGAAAAATTCTCTGATCACGCCTAAGGAATATTAAGGGTGCGTCGGACATTCCACGCGCTTTCGCGAAAATCGACTCCGCGATATCTGCTCGTATATCTGTCAATGTTTGGCTTGGGCGTTTGCCGAGAGGTCCGTGCAGCAGACTTGGGGTGGTTTCAGCAAAATACGCCGCAACAACAAATTCCCGGGCAGACAGCGCCGAAAAAAGGCGCGATACAAGGGATTGTTCGCGATACGAACAAGAATCCGGTTATTGGGGCGACCGTGTTATTGCGAAACAAGGCGAGCGGATTTGAGCTGAAGAAAAGTAGCGATGCCCAAGGCGTGTTTCGGTTCATCGATATTTTACGCGGTTCGTATGAATTGGAGATCGAAGGGGAAGGTTACGAAAAGTTTGTGGAAGACGGCATTCAGGTGAATGCGGGCGACGCATTGATTCGAGAGATCACCCTAACGGCTGCTCCGACGGCGGCTGCGCCAGTTCCATCAAATCTTCCGCAGTTGCCGCCGCGAGTTGCCCCCAATAATCCCGCGACGCTAGAAGCTCCGCCCTCGATCAATTACCCGCAGGCAAGACAAAATCTCGAACTTACAACCGGTTCGGAAATGGCTGCGCCAGTGGCCCCGCCGCAAGCGGCTCCGATTTTCAGCCCAGAGCCAGATCGCTGGCTTTTGACCATGCCGGACTGGAATCGCTACGGAACGGGTGGCGAACATCCCTATGTGAAAGGAAAGTTGTGGGATCCTTTCGATACCAACAAGCTGAAAGGCGATGTGCCAATCTTCGGGCAGCAGACGTTTTTTAATTTCACGGCCATCAGCGACACATTTTTCGACGGACGCCGTTTGCCCACCCCGACGGGAGTGAGCACGGCGCAACCCGGAACGACCGGGTTTTTCGGAAAAGGAAATCAAGCTTTTGTGGACCAGGTGTTTTTGTTTTCCTTTGAATTGTTTCATGGGGACACTTCGTTCCGTCCGGTGGATTGGCGAATCCGCATCACTCCCGCGATCGGCTTGAATTATCTGGATGTGCAGGAACTGGGTATCGTCAATGTGGACGTCCGCAAAGGAACCACGCGTTTGGATTCTCATGTCGGACTGCAAGAAGCGTTTGCAGAAGTGAAACTTCGCGACTTGAGCCCGAATTTCGATTTTGTTTCCGTACGAGCGGGCATTCAGGGATTCAACAGTGACTTCCGAGGATTCCTTTTTGTGGAAGAACAGCCGGGGATTCGGATTTTCGGGAATTTAGAATCAAATCGCTGGCAATACAATCTTGCTTATTTCAATTTCCTGGAGAAAAACACGAATAGCGGTTTGAATTCGATGGCGCTGCGGAACCAGCAAGTGATTATCGGCAATGTTTATCGCCAGGATTTCTTGTTTCAGGGCTACACGGCGCAGTTCAGCGTTCACTACAACAAAGACGACGCCACGATTCATTACGACGACAACGGTTTTTTAGTGCGTCCTGCACCGATTGGCGCGGTTTTCTCGCAAGGCATTCTGCACCCGCACAGCATTCACGCCGCGTATCTGGGGTGGACCGGCGATGGCCACATCGGTCCCATCAATCTGACACATGCTTTCTACCAGGCGCTGGGAAACGACAGTTTTAATGGAATCGCGGGGCGCGCGGTGACGATCAATGCGCAGATGGCCGCGCTGGAACTTTCTGTGGATAAGGACTGGATACGATTTAAAGGGTCAGCGTTTTATTCTTCCGGATCGGCTCATCCGGGAAGCGGGCGCGCGCGTGGGTTCGACTCGATTGACGATTTTCCGGAGTTCGCCGGCGGAATTTTCAGCCTATGGAATCGCGAAAGCATTCGGTTGACAGGTAGCGGTGTTGCACTCAACTCCGGCAATAGTCTGATTCCGGATTTGCGGTCGAACAAGGATGAGGGGCAATCGAATTTCGTGAATCCCGGGATTTTTCTGGTGAATGCGGGAGCTGATTTTGATGTGACGCCTAAACTTCGCGGATTTGTGAACGTGAATTATCTGCGGTTCATGGATACCGAGCCGCTCGAACTGGTGCTTTTCGACTCACCGATTCACCATGCGATTGGAACTGATTCAAGCGTGGGCGTTCGATACCGCCCACCGCTCACAGAGAATATTTCCATCACCGCGGGCGCCGCAACGCTGATCCCAGGGCAAGGCTTGCGCGATATTTACACTGGAAAAACACTATTTTCATTTTTCACCGATATTCGATTTCAATTCTGAGAAATTAAGGCCAGTTATCGGAGCTTTGGATGGTCTCGCTGGACATTAATAAAAACTCATGGAGGCGCCTCTTCGGGAAGCGTATAGCTGTTTGCTCGCTTTGTATTGTTTCGGCGCTTTTCGCCCGGCTAATAGCAGGAACGAATGCGCATTCCCAAACGCAACAGGACAGTCTAATCAGGCAGACCCAGGCGGAAGTCGATCGAAAAAATACTGGTTGCGTGAGTTGCCATGTGCGCACCGATGAGCCGACCATGCATCCGACGCAGACGGTTCGTTTGGCTTGTACCGATTGCCATGGTGGTGACTCGAACGCGAGTGTTCCGGCGGGTACCGCGCAAAACTCGCCGGTCTATGAAGAAACAAAGAAGAGAGCACATCCTCAACCGCACCAAGCCGAAGCTGCGGACAGTTCAGCGAATTCAGTACGTCCTTACACAAAATGGCTGCGCGAAAGCTACGACTACGTGCGCTTTGTAAACCCGGGAGATTTGCGCGTTGCGGCGCAAACGTGCGGCGCGGCCGGGTGCCACGCGTCGGAAGTTCTGAAAGTAAAAACCAGCATGATGACGCATGGCGGAATGTTGTGGGGAGCGGCGCTTTACAACAACGGTTCCCTGCCCTTTAAGAATGCCATGTTCGGCGAAAGCTATTCAGCGGATGGGTTGCCGCAAACCATTCGTGCGGCGCCTGCTCCGACGGCCGAAGAGACTCGGTTAAAAGGCGAGTTGCCGATTCTGACGCCTTTGGACCGTTGGGAAACTTCGCAACCGGGAAATGTGTTGCGCGTTTTCGAACGGGGCGGAGAGAAGAAAGGCGAAATCGGAAATCCGAATCGCGAGGAAGAGTCCGGGCGTCCCGACGACAAATTGGGTGAGCGCGGGTTTGGCACGCTGCTACGGACCGATCCAGTTTTTCTTGGACTGCAGAAAACACGGCTTCTGGATCCGCTTCTTTCGCTGCCGGGAACGAACGATCAACCCGGCGACTATCGCGGCAGCGGGTGCACCGCTTGCCATGTAGTTTACGCGAACGATCGCTCGCCAGAGCATTCCGGGAGCTACGCGCGTTACGGAAATCTGGGAGAAGGCGCGTCTTCCGATAGGACAATTCCGAGAAATGAATCGGGCCATCCCATACGGCACGCGTTTACAAGATCGATTCCGTCGAGCCAATGCATGATTTGTCATGTGCATCCGGGAACGAACATGGAGACGACTTATTTTGGTTATACCTGGTGGGACAACGAAGCCGACGGGGAGTTCATGTATCCGCAAAAGCAGCGGAATCCGACAGAGGAACAGAAATATGAAGTGGCGCTCAGAAATCCGGAAGGCGCGGCGGCCAAGGGGTTGTGGTCTGACCCAAAGTTTCTGGAACACGTGGGAGACGCGGATTTCAATAAACAGCTGAAGCAGACGCAATTTGCGGATTTTCACAGCCATGGATGGATTTTTCGAGCGGTTTACAAACGCGACCGAAAAGGTAATCTGCTCGACGGCGAAAATAAAATCGTCTCGCCGGATGATCCGGAGAAATTTGGAAAAGCAGTTCATTTGGCGGACATCCATCTGGAAAAGGGAATGCACTGCGTGGATTGTCATTTCGAGCAGGACGATCACGGGACCGGAAAACTTTATGCGGAGCCGCGCGCGGCGGTGGAACTGGACTGCACGGATTGCCACGGCACCGTGGATAAGCGCGCAACACTGATTTCTTCAGGCGCCGCAGCCCCTATCGGCGGATCACATCTCGATGCCCTGCGAACGCCGTGGAACAATCGGCGGTTTGAATGGATTGGCGGAAAGCTTTATCAACGGTCGATGCTCGAAGAAGGCAAGGAATGGGAAGTTGTGCAGGTGCTGGATACGATCACCCCGGAAAATCCTCACTACAACGAAAAATCGCGTTGGGCTAAGACGATCCGTGTCGATGGCAAGAGCTGGGGCGATGTGCCGAGCGACCCTTCACAGCTTGCGCACGCCAACAGCCGCATGACTTGTTACGCCTGCCACACTTCCTGGGCGCCAAATTGTTTTGGCTGCCATTTATCGATGACGGCGAATCAGAAAAAGCCCATGCTGCACAACGAAGGGCTTACTACGCGAAATTATACGGCGTACGAT
>DASYNR010000321.1:0-3453 GCA_036008485.1 Candidatus Acidiferrales bacterium
GCAACCAGACGATCGCGATTCATGGAAATGGAATCGGCACGGCGGAGATATCCGAGTGCTCGCGCTTCTTCGGCGCTGGTGCTGACTTTTGCGAGAGCGATATTATAAAAGCGCGGCTTGAGGGCGTTGAAAAGATCGAGATCTTCGCCGCCGGACGCTTGTTCATTGGCGCGGATGAGAGTTTCTTTGCAGCCGCCGCCCGCGGGAATTACTCCGACGCCGGTTTCGACGAGTCCGATATAGGCTTCGGCAGCGGCGTGAATTCTTGCGGCGTGCAAATTAATTTCGCAGCCTCCGCCAATGGCGAGAGAGTGCGGCGCGACGACAATTGGGCGCGGCGCGTATTTTATGGCCAGCATGGCGCCTTGAAATTGGCGCACGGCGAGATCGATTTCGTCCCATTCCTGTTCCTGAGCGGCGACGAGAACGAGCATGAGATTTGCGCCCGCGGAAAAATGCGCGCCCTGATTGGCGATTACCATCGCGTCAAAATCGGAATGCAGCCGTCGGACGCCGGAGTGAATCATGGCGATGATATCGGAGCCGAGCGAATTCATTTTGGTGTGGAATTCGCAGCAGAGGACGCCATCACCCAGATCAATTAATGATGCGCCGGGATTTTTTTCGATGATTGCGCCGGATTCTTTCAGCGAAGAAAGAATCAGAATGCCGGGAGGATTTTCCACCGGCTTAAAAACTTCGGCGGGCGCGGCGGCGTGCGGATCGAAACAGAGAATTTTTCCGCTGACGTTGAGGTAAAAAGATTTTTCGCCGGAGGCGAGAAGTTTTGTGACCAGCGGCGGCAATGATTCGCCTTCTTTTTCGAGTTGGCGCGCCATTGCTTCGACGCCGAGCGCGTCCCAAATTTCAAACGGGCCAAGCTCCCAGGCGAATCCCCAGCGCATGGCGCGGTCTATATCGGCGGGCGAGTCGGCAATTTCCGGAATGCGGCGCGCGGCGTAAAGGCACGTCCGCGAAAGCGAAGCCCAAAGAAATTTTGAGGCTTTGTCGGCAGGCTGGCCAGTAAAAATGGGGCCGATGAGAGCGCGGAGACGATCGCGAGTGTCGTCAATCAGGCGGCCCATATCAATGGATGCGAATCGCGCTTTTTGTTTCGCGCGATATTCCATGGTTTGCGGATCGAGCGTGAGGATTTCTGATTCGGCGCCTTTTTTTATGCGCTTATAAAATCCCTGGCCGGATTTTTCGCCGAGCCATCCGCGGCGAACCATTTCCTGAACGAGTGGCGGAACTTTGTAAATTTCGCGCGATTCGTCATTGACTGCATTTTCGTAAATATTTTCAACGACGTGAGAAAGAACGTCGAGGCCGACAATATCTGCGGTGCGAAATGTGGCGGACTTCGGATATCCGATTGCAGGGCCTGTGCAGGCGTCCACTTCTTCGATGGTCATGTTCATTTCGGACATGAGACGGACAACGTTGAGCATAGAAAAAGTGCCGATGCGATTGGCGATAAAATTTGGCGTGTCCTTCGCGATCACAACACCTTTGCCGAGCTGGCGATCGCAGAAATCAGAAAGCGCGTCGACAACTTCGGGGAGCGTATCCGGCCCGGGAATAATTTCGACGAGCTTCATGTAGCGCGGCGGATTAAAAAAATGCGTACCGGCCCAGTGGCGGCGGAAATCCAGGCTGCGAGTTTTGCCGATTTCGCTGATGCAAAGGCCGGAAGTATTTGTGGTGACGAATGTGCCGGGACGGCGATGGGCTTCGACGCGTTCGAGCAAGGCGCGCTTGATTTCGAGATTTTCGGCGACGACTTCGAGAATCCAATCGGCTTGCGCGCACCAATCGAGATTATCTTCAAAATTTCCGATTTGAATTAAGCGCGCGGAATCCACGGAGAAAAATGAGGCTGGACGAGATTTGAGAGCGGCTTCGAGTCCAGCACGCGCGAAACGATTGCGAACTTCAGGAGATTGCAAAGTTAGGCCGCGCGATTTTTCTGCGGTATTTAATTCCGGCGGGACAATATCGAGAAGAAATACGGGAACGCCTGCGTTTGCGAAATGCGCGGCGATTCGCGCGCCCATTGTTCCGGCGCCGAGAACTGCTACGCGTTCGATGCGAGTATTCATGTTGATGCGATCGTTCGCGGCGAAACTTCCGAAGCGAAGTTCACGCTTGCAGGTTACAGAACGGATAAACGCAGGTCAACCGAGGCAACGTGCTATCCTCGCGCCGGGGTACTCTTGTAGAAGTGGCCGAAAGCAAAGCATTCCGGTGGCTAAAAGGCGGCGTTGGTCTGCTGCGGGACTTCGCGTATCCCGAAGGCGAGGCCGGGCCGAAGCGTCCGCGAGTGGGGCTGGCGCTTTCGGGCGGATTCGCGCGAGGAATTGCGCACATCGGCGTGCTGAAAGTTTTGAAGGAACATCATATTCCGGTGGATTGCATCGCGGGCACAAGCGTCGGCGCGTTGATTGGCGCGGCGTATGCGGCGGGAACTCCGTTGGACGAAATGGAAAAGCAGGCGGCGCTGACGGTGTTCACGGATTTCGGACGATGGAAACTTTCGCGATTGGGATTGGCGTCAAATCAAAAGCTGGATGAATTTCTGGCGCGATTCACAAAGTGCACGCGATTTGAAGATTTGAGAATCCCAATGGCGGTTGCGGCAACGGAATTGGGCTCGGGAAAAACAAAATATTTTACGAGCGGAGATCTGCGGCTGGCAATTCGCGCGTCGTGCGCGTATCCGGGATTATTTGTACCGTTGGAGATTGAAGGAAGTTTATTGGTGGATGGATTTGTGACGGACCCACTGCCCGCGGATGGCGCGCGAATGCTGGGCGCGGACGTGGTGATCGGAGTTTACCTTTCGACGGTTTCGGATCAGAGCAAGCCGGCGAATTTAATTGACGTGCTGGGGCGGACATTCAGCATCGTGCAACAAGCGAGCGAGCAAACGTGGCGTCGAATGGTGAATGTGGCGATCGAGCCGGACGTCTCCGGATTTGCGTGGGATGCATTTAGCAAAACGACGGAGATGATTGCGGCGGGCGAAGCGGCCACGCGCGCGGCGCTGCCGCAAATCCGGAAAGCGATTTCCGCGCATCGGCACGCGTCAATTTAACTTCGTGCGATGCGACTCGTACTTGGCGATCAGCGGCTGGCGGGCGGAACGATTCCGTTCATACGTAGATATTCGACGAGCTGGCCGTAATGATCGGAAACGTGCCAGACGGCGGTGATGCACATTCCGATTTTTGTGTTCGGTCCGGCGTAGCGGCCTTCGACGGGGTCCGTCATATTCAGCGAATTCACTTTTGCGATTACGGTTTCTCCGTAGACGAATGATTGGCCGAGGTAAGTCATCAGATCGGCTTTCGTTTGGATATTCGCAGGCTCGCCTTTTTCGCAGCCGTCGGGCGGCGGAAGTTTTTCGATTTCTTTGAAGAATGCGAAGTTGGCGCAAGCGACGTGGCGAAC
>DASYNR010000322.1:0-10207 GCA_036008485.1 Candidatus Acidiferrales bacterium
TTGTGCCCGGCTGAACTCCGGATCGATGCTCGAGCGCCGGTAAGGAGACTCCAAAATGAATATCAGAACGAAATCGTTCGTCGCGCTTGTAACTTTCGCAGTGTGCGCGCCCCTCGCCCTCGCTCAAGACGGCGCTCAGGGCCAGCAAACTTCACCACCAGCGCAACAATCACAGGGACAAATGGCGCCGCGCAGGCCGATGGGCCCCGGCGGACAATTTGGCGGGCGAGGAATGAATGGTGGAATGAATGGCCGAATGAATGCACAGATGCGCGGCCAAATGCGTCATCCCATGCATCATCGCCCCGGTCAGCGCATGTGGGCGCGCGGCGGAATGGGACGCGGCATGGAATTCAACGGTCGAAATGGTTTCGGCGGCGGCCGCGGTAACTTCGGCGGGCGCGCAACGATGGGTCGAGGACCGGGAATGATGGGCCGCGGCGGTCCGATGGGTCTGAATCGAATCATTAATAATCCTGATCTTCGCGAGAAAATCGGCGTGACGCCTGAGCAGGCCGCGAAAATCCGCCAGCAGGAAGCGGATTTCCAGAAGGCCAGCGTGATGAATCGCGCCAAACTTCAGGTGGCGCACATGGAGTTGAACCAGTTGATGTCCGCCGACAAACCCGATCGCGCCGCGATTGATAAGAAACTTGCCGACATCAGCGTGGCGCAGCTTGGCCAGGAACAAACGCGCGTACATCACCAGTTGGACATGAAGACTGCGCTCACTCCGGATCAACAAGCGAAGCTGAAAACGTTGATGCAGCAGCGCCGTCCCGGCATGGGCGGACCCGGTGGTCCGAATGGCGGACCGAACGGTGGTCCAGGCCGAGGTGGACGCGGACCTCGTCCGCCGCAGGGAAGCGGCACGGGCACTCCGGAACCAGCGGATGGCACTATCTCGTAAACACTCGCACTGAAATTAATTTTCACGATGTGAAACTCGCGCCCGGAATAAAATCCGGGCGCGTTTTTTTGCAATTGATTCTCGCCGCTGCTTCATTTCTGGTGCATAATCTCGCGCCATGAAGCATTTCAAACGCGTTAGCCGCATTCCGATGCGTCGCGCCATCGCGCAATCGGCAATTCTCGCGCTGCTACTTTTTGTGCCGGCGCTGGCGCAGACTCCTGCGCCGAAACCAAAATATCTCGATCCGAGTTTGCCGATCGATCAGCGCGTCAACGATCTCGTCTCGCGCCTCACGCTCGACGAAAAAGCTGCGCAAATGCAGGACGCTGCCGTTGCAATTCCGCGTCTGGGAATCCCCGCGTACAACTGGTGGAATGAAGCGCTGCACGGAGTTGCGCGCGCCGGAAACGCCACAGTTTTTCCGCAAGCCATCGGACTCGCCGCCACGTGGGACACAGATCTGATTCATCGCGTTGCCGACGTAATTTCCACCGAAGCTCGCGCGAAATATAATGATGCGATCGCTCACGGAAATACCGCGCGTTATTTCGGACTTACTTTCTGGTCGCCCAACATTAATATTTTTCGCGATCCGCGTTGGGGCCGTGGACAGGAAACGTATGGCGAAGATCCATTTCTCACGGCGCGCATCGGCGTGGCGTTCGTTACTGGATTGCAAGGCGACGACGCTCGGTACTTAAAAACTATTTCCACGCCGAAACATTATGCCGTACACAGCGGCCCTGAAGTTTTGCGGCATCATTTTGACGTGCCCGTTTCGCCGCATGATTTCGCGGACACGTACTCTCCCGCGTTTCGCGCAACCATTATGGAAGGCAAAGCCGATAGCGTGATGTGCGCTTACAATTCCGTGCTCGGCACACCCGCTTGCGCCAGTCCTTTCTTGATGGACACGCTGCGAAATTCCTGGGGATTCAAGGGCTACGTCGTTTCCGATTGCGGCGCCGTCGACGACATCTATCAGGGGCATGGATACACGCAAACACTTCAGCAGGCTACCGCACTCGCGGTGAAAGCCGGGGACGACCTCAGTTGCGGCAGCGAATATCGCGAAGTTGGCGACGCGGTTCGCGATCGCCTGCTCAGCATTGCCGACGTGGATCGTTCGGTGAAACGTCTCTTCGAGGCACGCTTCCGGTTGGGAATGTTCGATCCACCTGAAATGGTTCCGTGGTCAAAACTTTCGCTCGCGGATAATGACACCGCCGCGAATCGCGCACTCGCTTTGCAAACAGCGCGCGAATCTATCGTGCTCCTGAAAAACGATAGGAACACTTTGCCGCTCGCATCGACCGTGAAAACAATTGCGGTCATCGGCCCAACCGCGGATCTTCCGGCAATCTTGCTCGGAAATTACAATGGAACGCCGTCCAGCTCTACAACGCCGCTTGAGGGAATCCGCAAGCGCTTCGCAACTGCGAATGTAATTTACGCAGCGGGAAGTCCGCTGACGGAAACAAATTCAATTCCGATTCCACCGGGCGTGTTGCGCACCGGCGGAGCAAACTCGCAGCCCGGCCTGAAAGCGGAATATTTCAACAATGCGAATTTGCAAGGTGAGCCCGCGACGACGCGGATTGATACGCAAGTGAACTTCGATTGGCGCGGAGTTTCTCCTGCTCCGGGATTAACCGGCCAACAATATTCCGTTCGCTGGACTGGCGAACTCGTCGCGCCAGCCGATGGAGATTATTTGCTGGGCGGCGCCGCGGCAGACGGTTTCCGAATGTATCTCGACGGCAAAAGAATTCTCGACGATTGGAATCCTCACGCCGAGCGCACTCGGACCACTTCGGTGCATTTGCAACGCGCGCACGCCTATAAAATTGTTATGGAGTATTACCGCAACGCGCGAAATCCAATCGCGCGCTTGCTGTGGTCGTCGCCGGACATGGCGTCCGACGCTGTGGCCGCTGCAAAACGCGCCGACATCGTAATCGCGGTCGTCGGAATCACGCCGCAGCTCGAAGGTGAAGAAATGAGCACCAGCGCGCCCGGATTTTTCGGCGGCGATCGCGTAGATATGGAATTGCCGCGCCCGCAGTTGGAAATGTTGCAAGCCGTAGCGGCGACAGGGAAGCCGCTGATTGTCGTGCTTACAAGTGGAAGCGCGCTGGCCGTAAATTGGGCGCAAAAAAATGCATCTGCAGTTCTCGAAGCGTGGTATCCCGGCGAAGAAGGCGGCACGGCGATCGCGAATATTTTGGCGGGTGACTACAATCCGTCCGGCCGACTGCCCGTCACGGTTTACACCGGCGTCGCGCAACTTCCTCCGTTTGAGGAATATTCCATGGCCGGCCGCACGTACCGATATTTTTTCGGCGTGCCGCTATATCCCTTCGGCTTCGGACTCAGCTATACAAATTTCACTTACGGAAACGCGCACGTCGATCACGATCAAATCGCCGCAACCGACGACGTGAGAGTTTCCGTCGACGTGAAAAATTCCGGCGCTAAAGAAGGCGACGAAGTCGTCGAGCTTTACATCACGCATCCCGACGTAACAGTCGCGCCAATCCGTGCTCTCGCAGGATTCACGCGCGTCCATCTAGCCGCCGGAGAGCAACGCACTGTCACAATTCCGCTTCACAATCGAGAAATCAGTGTTGTCGACGAAGCGGGCAAGCGTCGCATTTCGCCCGGCGCCGTGGAATTGTGGATTGGCGGTGGCCAGCCAGCTCCCGGCGTCGGACAAACTCCTCCGCCGGGCGCGAAAATAACTTTCCGCGTCACGTCGGAAGCAACGCTTCCCGATTAGCGCTCGGTGCGATTATCGTTCTGACGCGCCTATGCCTCTTTTGAACTTGATCCGACAATAACCTGATATGTGTCGTCGTCAGGCCCGGCCGAAATCCGCCCTTCCTTATCGACGGTGCTGATCGTGTAATACGCGGTTGAAGACTCGGAGCCATTCTCCGGGTCCACCGCGATAATCGTGGCGGCAGCTTCCGGTCCCGGCGCCAGCATCAATCCAATCGGATGAAACTCCGAACCGTCTTCGTCCACCGCGAACCTCAGAAGCTTCTCGGTCCTGTCCATATTGATGAAAGTGATCGTATTTCCTGCACTCGCTTTGACCGATTCTTCGCTCGGTATGTTCCCGTGGATTGTTACAGTTATGTTTTTGCGTGTTGGTGCTATCCCTGTCTGTGACATTTTGTTTTTTCCTCTCGTGAATTGAATTTACTTGGCCTGAACTTTGAAACCTGGATCCTGAACAAGATTATTAAACGCCGGATTATTTTTCACCCGGTCCATCGTGTAGCCATTCTTCAAACTTTTCTGGACGTACTCCAACGCGTGCCGCCGGTCGCCCAAATCCTCGTACGCTTCGCCCGCGTTCAGCAAAACCTGCGGGTTCGTCGGAGCCAGCGCAACTGCTGCCGCAATATGCGGCACCGCTTTTTCTTTCTGTTTCTGTTCCGCGTAAGAAATTCCAAGCGACGCCTGAATCGCCGGATCTTTCGGCTGCGCCAGTACCGCCAATTCCAATCGCTTTAGTTTTTCTGCCGAGGCCGCTCTCGCTTTCTCCGGTTCGCCCAACATTTTGTAGGCCGCCGCCAGATTTGCCCACACACGGAAATCTTTGTCGTTCAGTTGCAGCGCTTTCTCCGTCATCGCCGCGTATTGTTCATAATTTTTCTGGCTTGCATACAGCCCGCCAAGATTCACATACGCCGCGTAGCTTGGCGCAATCTCGATCGACCGTTTCAGGTCCCTTTCCGCTTTTCCATACTCTTTCATATTTGAATATGCCGCGCCGCGATTGGACCATCCGGCTGCGTTGTCCGGCGTAAGCTCGATGACACGATCGAATTGCGCCACCGCTTCGGGAAATCTCCGTTGCCGCAAATAAAATGATCCCAGACTGTTGTATCCGTCCCAATAATCCGGCCGCATGTTCGCCGAAGTTTGAAAAGTTTTTTCCGCTTCAGCCAGCCGTCCCATTCGCTCGTACGCTGTGGCCATTCCGGCCAGCGCATTAGCATCGCGGTGATTCAACGCCAGCGCTTGCTGAAATTCCTGCAGCGCCAGATCGTCATTTCCCTCACCGGAATGCAATTTTCCCAGCGTCACATAAATCATCGGCAGGCGGTTATCGATGTCCACCGCGCGTTTGCATTTTGCGGAAGCGGAATCCAGCCATTGCGGATTTCGATCCAGCGCAAATTTCAGCCGGTACGCTTCGCATTCTTCCGCAAATCCCAATGCAAACTGCGGATCGGTCGTCACTGCGTTTTCCAGCTCGCCAATCGCTAAATCCAAATTGCCCGGCTTGTCGTATCGTTCCACATAACTCAGCGCCTTCAAATAATTTTCGTATGCCGATGGGGCCGCGTGGTGCGTCGAGATTTCATTCGCGACCGAAACATGCATCAGTGACGCGATTTTCTTAATCGCGCGTTCCTCCAGCGCGGAAAGATCGCCATTGTTATCCACTAAATTCTCCGTATCCAGTTTCCGAAGCGACTTCGTGTCAACCAAACTGAATCTCATCCGAACATCCTGGGGAGTTCGCGTGATGCTGCCTTGCACCGCCAGGGTCGCCTTAAATACGCCGTACGCCGCGTGCGGATCATTCACTTTTTTCTGCCGCACAAAGTTCGCCGGCACCACCCACAATGACGACTGGCTCTCTTCCAAATTAGAAAGTCTCGCCGTCATGCTGTCCATCAGCCCGTCGTTTAAAGTTTCATTTGCCGGATCGTTCCCAACATTTTCAAACGGCAGAATCACCAGATGTTCTTCATTCATTCCGAAAAGCGCAAATGTTGTGCGCTCTCTCACGGAAGGAATCGCCATCGCCGCGATAGCAAGCAACAAAATCGCCAGCGGCGTCGCAATCCACCAGCGGCGTAAAATCTGCAGCGCAGAATCTCGACGCACTTCTCCCGCGGCGTCCTTTGCGTATTTCGCAAGCTCGCGTGAACCAACGCCCAACGTCGTTGCGTCGCCTTCCGATTTCACCGCCTGTAAATCCGCGAGCATTTCTTTGCAACTCTGGTATCGCTTCTCCGGATCTTTCGCCAACGAACGCAGGACAATCCGCTGCAATTGCGATGGCACGCCTTCCAGTTGTGCCGGAGGATCCTGCACAATTGCCGCCATCACCGACGGTAGGGAATTGCGCTGGAACGGATGTTTGCCGGTCAGCATTTCCGCCAATACAACTCCGGCACTCCAGATATCAGTTCGGTGATCCACCTCCGCGCCCCGCGCCTGCTCCGGTGACATGTACGCCACCGTGCCGGCAATCCCGATGCTCTGCGAAAAAGTTTCCGCGCTCATCACCAGTGCCAGACCGAAGTCCACGACCTTCAGCACACCTTGGGTCGTCAGAATAAGGTTGGAAGGTTTAATATCGCGATGCACAATGTTGTGCGCGTGCGCTTCGGCAAGTCCGGCGGCCATCTGCGAAGCGATGTCCACCGCTTCAAATGTGGGAACTGGCCCCGCGTGGATTTTTTGCGCCACGGTCGAGCCTTCATAAAACGCCATCACGATATACAATCGCCCGTCCGGCGTTTGTTCCAGCCCGTGGATTACTCCGATGTTTGTGTGGTCAAGTCCTGAGGCAGCCTTTGCTTCTTTTCGGAAACGATCCTTCTCTTTTTCAGTAACAACCGGTTCTTGTGGAAGAAATTTCAGCGCAACAACGCGCTCCAGTTTCAGATCGCGGGCCTTGTACACCACACCCATTCCGCCTGCGCCCACGACTTCCAGAATCTGGTAGTCGCCGACGCGCCCTCCGCCGGGCCACGATTGCTGAGTCCCCGCCACCAAATCGCCTCTTTCGCTTCGGCTGTCCAGGAGAAATAAAACGCAGAACTCCAGATTACGGAATCACATACGACTCATCTTGATTAACTGCGCGGAATCATATTCCTCCAAATCCCTACCACGCAAGCTTTACGTTTACGTGGGGCCACGCCGCGCGTCATGCGGAGTGGACCGCTCTTTGCCCGCCCAAAAAATGTCCTCCCAAAAATAAAAACTGCCCCGCCAGCCCGAAAGCTCCGAGCCAGCAGGGCAGTTCCTAATCTAATAATATTCTTATTTCGAGTTACTTCATTCCCTGCGCCGCGGTCAAATCCGCCAACACCTGTTCGCTGTGCGGAGTCGGATTCACCTTGGTGTAAACCTTCACGATCACGCCCTTCGGATCAATCAAGAAAGTGTTTCGCGCGGCCATCGTCATCGCCTTGTCACCTGAGCCGTACGTCATGAGCGATCCATACTTCGTCACTACTTCATGCGTTGTGTCCGACAGCAACTTAAACGTCAAGCTGTCCTTCGCGCAGAATTCTTTGTGCGAATCCACGGTATCTACGCTGACACCCAAAACCACCGCACCCTTCGCATCATACTGCGCCAAATCGCGCTGAAAGCCGTGTGCTTCAATCGTGCAACCCGTTGTCTGATCCTTCGGATAAAAATACAGCACCACCCACTTGCCTTTGTAATCGTGCAGGCTGACGGGCGTGCCTTCCTGCGAATTTAATTTGAAATCCGGCGCCTGCTGTCCAACGGCGGGCATCGGTGCGGCGTCATCAGCAAGAGCGGCGTGCAGCGCGGGCATCACCATAACCAGCATGGCCAGTCCCAGCGCCACCGACAAAACAATTCGAGCCTTCTTTGTGCGGAAAATATTCATTCCTGATTCTCCTTTTTTATTTGCGTGACTTTCAATCTCGTGCTAGCGGTGCATCTGATGCGTCCAAGCGCAGCCCGACTTCAAATTTGACCGCTCGGATGATTTCCAGATAGAAGCTGCCTTCGGATGATTGCTTGCCCCCAGCGTCCATCCAGACTGAAGTTGTCGTCCGGACAACTGTTTCCGTAACAATAATACGCCGCCGCGTCCGAAAATCAAAACTACAATCCTATTTCGCCGCTGCCATCTGGCGCTCCAATTCCACCCGAAAAATCTTTTCGTGCTCTTCCACAAAATTCCTATAGCCGTCCGGATCAATAAACGGATTCATGTCGCCATCCTTCATTCGCGCGTACTTCGCTTCCATATCGTAGTAACCGCCATGCGCGCCCAGAAACACATCGCACGGCAGTGACTTCAACACGCGAAATGTTTTCTCGAAGTCCGCCGCCATCTGCGGATAAACCGTGTTGTTCACCAGCTGATAGCCCTCGTTTGCGCTCACGCCGCCCACAATCACCACGTCATACGTTTTGCCGCCATCCTGCACACGTATCGTCCACGTCGTGCATCCCCTCGTGTGCCCCGGAGTAAGATGCGCTGTCAGCACGGTTCCTCCAAGCTCGACCGTATCGCCGTCATGCAGCACGCGATCAACCTTCGCCGCCGGATAATGGATCAATGCTTTTTCATCCGCGGGTAGATCTGTCGAATCGTTGTAGTAGAAATCCGCTCTACCTCCGGACTCCACCACCGGCACGTCAGCATCCATCACCATGTATTTCGCGCCCGTCAGTTCCTTCACCTTCGCGCCGCCCGCGTCGTGATCGAAATGCGCCTGGCTGAGCAGCAATATCTTGATGTCCTTAAAACTAAATCCCAGTTTCTCCACGCTCTGCTGGATCAGCGGAACGTTTTCCTCAAGACCAGTATTAATTAGGATACTCCCCTGCGGCGTCACGATCAGAAAGTTTCCCAGGCTCTGCGTCCCCACGAAATAAACATTGCCGATAATCTTGTGCGCGGGAAATGGACTCAAATATTCCGACCCCGGCGTAGTTTGCGCCGAAAGCCCGCTGACGAAGGACAAAAAGACGGCTGTTGTGAAGATCGCTGCTCTCGTAAATTTCATGGAGTTCCAGTTTCGAAAATTTCGCGTGCGCGAAATCTTAATTCACAATTGATTCCGTCGGCAAGAAAAAGCCAACCGTTTTCTCAAAAACAGCGTGGCCCTGCGATCGGATCCGCCCTCACTCGTACCGCAGCGCCACCGTCGGATGCACTCGGCTAGCTCGCCGCGCCGGCACCGCGCAAGCCAGCAGCGTCGCACCCAGCAGCACCGCCGACGCAATCACTAGCGTCTCCGCGTCAAAAACTTTCACGCCAAAAAGTAAACTCAAAATAATTTTTTGGAACGCCAGCACAATCCCCAGCCCCACCGCAATTCCCGCGACGCCAAGCTTAACGCCTTCGCCGATCACCAGACGCAGTATCTGCGCAGGCGACGCTCCAAGCGCCATCCGTACGCCGATTTCATGCGTCCTCTGCGTCACAGAAAACGCCACCACTCCGTAAATCCCCACCAGCGCTAGCAGTATCGCCACCCCAGCAAATGCCGCCAGCGCTTTGCTGTCGAATCTCGGCGTCGCCACGGAGTCCAGAACCACCGCGTCAAGCGTCCGCACTTGAAAGACGGGAGAATCGCCCAGCACCCGCGCAAGCCGTTTCCGAATTTCCGTCTCAAGGCCGGTAGGGTTGCCAGTTACGCGAACGAGAATCGTCAGATCGGCTACTGGCCGCCGTTGGGGAATTTGGTCAAACGGAAAAAAGATCTGGCCGGTTGGTAAAGTCATTGACCCTGAGACGCGAGCTTCGGGAACCACCCCGGCGATTTTCCAAATCTCGCGCGGACCCTCCACGCGTAATTGCTTCCCGATTGCGTTTGCCGGACCACCATACAGTTTCGCCAGCGTCTCATTGATCACAACAACTGGTTCTGTTTCCCCTGTGTCCGCTCGCGTTAACGCTCGGCCCGCCAACAAAGGTAGTCCATAGGCCGCAAAATAATCTCCGTCCACGAATTCTATTTCGGCGAATGCGGCGCCAAGTTTGCCGTCAATATCGAGGTACAATCCGCCGCCACTCTGACGGCTGAACGGCGGCGTCTGAACCTCGGCAGCGGCAACCAGTCCCGGAAGTCCCTGCATTTCCTCTAGAATCTTGTAGCGAAGCGCGGCACCGTCGGCACGCGTTGCCTTGTCCGGCAAACTTGGAGACACGCGCATTGTCAGCACTTGTTCTGCCTGAAAGTTCAAATCTGCTTTCAACGTGTCATGCAAACTGCGCATCGCCACGCCGGCGCCTATTGCAAGGATCAGAGCCAGCGCAATTTCCGCGATGGTCAGAAAGCGCCGCCCGCGTTGCGTCATGCGTCGAGCGTCTTTCGGGCCTTCCGGATGCAACGCCGCACTCATCTTCATTCCGCTCGACCGGAACGCTGGCCACAGCGCCGCCAGAATTCCAGCAACTTGCGCGATCCCCAGCGCGAAGAAAAGTGCGCGCGCGTTCACAATCGTTTCAGAAAGCCGCGGCACATCCGGCGGCCCGTATGCGCGAAT
>DASYNR010000323.1:0-3491 GCA_036008485.1 Candidatus Acidiferrales bacterium
AACACTAAAAAGTAGAACGTCCAGTTGACGACGAATATCGCGCAAACTTCGGACGACGCCGACACGGCGAACCTAGCGCCGAATTCCTGAACATTCATAAAAACAATTCGGCCAGCGATCATTCCCGGCCAAAGCGGGATCGTTATGGCAGTGAACGCAACACCTGGCGCGCCCGTTAATGTTGGCCCGGGAAACAAACGGGCAAGGCACAGTGAAATCGCGCCGAGACCGAAGACAAGGATTGACGCCCAAAGAGCGCCTCGATAAAACGCTCTGCGCGTTATGGGTACCGCATAGAGTGGACGGTGTCCCGGCATTTCGCAATTTTCTCGAATATGTAATTGGAGGGCAAGTGGATTTTATCGGGCAAGTAATTGGACGCATCGCAAACGCGTTTCGGGCGCTATTTCACAGGCGATATGTGCGATCGCTGGAAGAAGAAGCAGCGCGATTGCGCGCGGAAAATCGCGCGTTGCTGAATTCGTTGCTAGGCACGGCGGGAATTGCGCCGCTGGAATCGGCGCGGCCTCCCGGTCCTCTGACGACGCCGTTACGCCGGCGATCGTGGCCGCAAATTGCGCAGTCACTGGAATCAAGCGCGGCGGCAAAGAAAACATTTCCTGCACGCGAGATAAATGCGACACGGAAGGCGGAGCATGGCAACTAATTACAAATTCGACCTCGCAAATATTCCCGGCGCGATTGTTGAAAAAGAAGGGCCGCGCGAAAGCAACGGAATGATTTCGCCCGATACCGATCTGGAAGCGCTTCTGCAGTCCGCATCGCAGAATGCCGAGGGAACTCAGTACGGATCCGGAAAACAGGGAAGCGGAAATTCCGTCGCCGCCGATCGTAGCGCGGATAACGCAGATTCCTACGGCGACGAATCTTCGGCGCAGCCCGTCGGTGCAAATAACGAATTACTTGCCGAGCAAAAACCGCGCGTCGTTTCGGCGTTGCGCGAGTTGATGCTGCAATTCCGCAGCGAAGGGCTTGTTGCACGCCGGAGCGAAGTTCGCCGCATCAAGCAGGCGCGTTTATTTTGGCAGGGGCTGCAATATTCCTGGTGGAATCCGAACGACATGAGCTGGCATTTGCCGTACGACCCTTCGAGCGACGCAGAGAAATCCGCCGAAGAAATGCCGCGCTACCAGTTCGTCACAAATTTGTATCAGGCGTTTGGACTTTCGTTCATCGCGCTGATCAGCCAGGACACGCCGGCCACGCGATTCTTTCCGCAGTCCGCGCAAATTGATATGGACGTCGCCGCCGCGCGCGCTGCTTCCGACGTTGCAGCTCTCGTCGAACAAAACAATAAAGTTCAGCAAATGCTGACCGGCGCCGGCTATTTTCTATGGACCGACGGAAAAATCGGCGGATACGTACGTTACGTTGCCGATGCGCAACGATTCGGCTGGCATAACGAAGACATTATCGAAGAGGCAACAGTCCGCTTTGGCGAAGATGCCTACGTTTGCCCGAAGTGCCACGCGGAAGTTCCCGCGGACAACAATTTCTCCACCCCTGACGATGATTCTGTAGCCCGGGTTCGCCGAACCCGGGGCGGTTCTGACGCGGCCGATTCAGCGCCGCCTGTGGGCGACCTAAGCGACGCGTCGGAACAAACCCCCGGGTTCAGCGAATCCGGGCTACAGTCATCGGCTCCAAATTTTTTAAGTGGCGCGCTTTGTCCATCGTGCGGAGGAACACTTGGCGCAGAAGATTTTCATCCCGCGCCGCTCGTGACAGTTCCGCGTTATGTCGGAACGCGTCGCGTGCCGAACGGACAGGAAGTGATCACAATTCTCGGCGGCCTGGAATTAAACACTCCTGTGTGGGCCAATGAGATGCACGAGTTCCCATACTTGCAATGGCAGCAGGAAGTTCATCTTGCGAAATTACGCGCCGCATATCCACACGCCGCAGACAAAATTATTCTGGGAGGCCCGGTGGAAGCGGAGGACGTTTACGCACGCGCTTCCCGGGTTGCCGTCGCGCAAGGCATGTCCAATACCGCGCCGGGCGACGCGCTCTACAATTTAATTACCTTCACGCGCACGTGGATTCGTCCGTGGGCGTTCTACGCGATCGAAGACAAGCAAACGCGCGACGAACTGCTCGCATTATTTCCGGAGGGATGTTACGTCGCATTTGCCGGAGAAACCTATTGTGAATCTCGCAACGAAACTTTGGATGATCACTGGCGCGTGATGCACGCTCTGCCCGGAGACGGCCAAAACCGCCCCAGTGTTGGTGATTCGCTGATTCAGATTCAGGAACGCTACAACACTTTGTCGAATATCCAGGCGGAAACTTACGAGTTCGGCATTCCGCCGATTTACGCCGATCCGCAGGTGCTGGATTTTGACGCGCTCGGATCGCAAACCGCCGAGCCTGCCGCGCATTATCCGGCGCGCGCAAAACCCGGTCAGCCGCTGGCCGCAAGTTTCTTTCAACCAGCGCCCGCTCAAATTCCGGAAGACATGCTCGAGCACCAGCAGGAACTCGCCGGGCCAATTTCGCAATTTCTTACGGGACTTTTTCCAGCAGTTTTCGGTGGCGCACAGCAGGGAAATAAAACCGCGGCGGGATACGCGATGGCTCGCGATCAGGCGTTGGGCCGATTGGGAATTGTGTGGCGCCGCCTAAAACAATTTTATTCGGACATCATGTTGCTAAGCGTGGATACATTCCGAAAGAATCGCGCGAATGATGTGGAGATTCCGTTGCTCGGAGCGGCCGGCGAATTTGAATCGAAATGGATTCGGCTGGCCGACTTGAAAGGAAATATTCAGGCGCATCCGGAAGCCGACGAAAGTTTTCCGCGTCAGGCGTCTCAACAGCGTGCCGTGCTACAGCAATTGATGGCGTCAAGCGATCCCATGATCGCGCAGGCGCTTTCTGATCCGGAAAACATTGGATTCATTAAGAGCGTGTTCGGGCTGGAAGAATTGAGCGTGCCCGGCGAGGACGCTCGCGAAAAACAGTTGCGCGAAATCACACAATTGCTGGCCAGCGCGCCTATTATCGTTCCAGTTACGATTCCGGCGGCTACAGGCGCACAACCGAGCGCCGCCACCGGGTCCTCTAAATCGGAACTGGGCAGGTCCGAATCAGCGGGCGATGAGTCTGCGGAATCCGGAAATGCTTCAGAGCCGAGCGGAGGAATCATGCCGTCGGCGCAAACGCATTTCGTTGAACTTCCTAGCGTTCCGATTGATGAACTGCTCGACGATCACTCCGCAGAACTTGCAGAAGTTCGTCGGTGGGCTTCCAGTGATGCCGGACAGATTGCGCGCGCGCAAAATCCCGTGGGATTCGCGAATGTTCGCGCGCATGCCGCCGCGCATCAAGCGGCCATCGCGCGGCAAAACACTCAAGCAGCGTTGCAACAAGCGGTAGTTTCCGCAGCGACAGGTGTGCCGGTGAAACGCGGAAAATAATCGCGAATACGTGAAGGACGGGCCGAGTGAAAGCTGCGCGCAATCATC
>DASYNR010000324.1:0-7445 GCA_036008485.1 Candidatus Acidiferrales bacterium
ATATCCGCGGTGTGCGTGAAGCCGGAAGGCTCGAAGCGCGTGTTCATCAATTTATCGACGAGAGCGCGCAGCGGCACGCCGTATTGCAGGCCGATGCTGAGCGTGAGCGCGAAACCGTCCATGACGCCGGAAAGTGTGGAGCCTTCCTTTGCCATTTTGATGAAAACTTCGCCGGGCGTTCCGTCGTCATACATGCCAACGGTAATGTAGCCTTCGTGGCCGTTGATCCAGAATTTATGCGTGATGGCTTTGCGCTCGTCGGGCAATTTACGGCGATGCGCTGACGAAAATAGTTCCGCTTGCTGCGGCGCCATTGTTTGCGTAGCGAGAACTGGCTGCGGCGTTGCGTCAGACTGCGAAGGCTCTTCTTTCTTCGCGCCGGATGCGGAAAGCGGCTGGCTGCCCTTCGAGTTATCGCGATAAATCGCCACGGCCTTCAGTCCCTTTTTCCAGGACTCGATATACGCGTTCATGATGTCTTCAACCGTGGATTCTTCGGGCATGTTGATCGTCTTGCTGATTGCGCCCGAAAGGAACGGCTGCGCTGCGGCCATCATGCCAACGTGTCCGCGCCATGCGATGGAGCGTCCGCCATTTGCGGGAGCGAGCGAGCAATCGAAAACGGGCAGGTGCTCCGGCTTCAGAGCGGGTGCACCTTCGATGCTGCCGGTCTTGTCGACGTGAGCGACAATTTTTTCCGCTTCTTCCGGCGAGTAGCCCAACTTCAGAAGCGCTTCGGGGACCGTATTATTCACGATAGTGATTACGCCACCGCCGACTAGCTTCTTAAATTTCACGAGCGCCAAATCGGGTTCGATGCCGGTGGTGTCGCAATCCATCATGAAACCGATGGTGCCTGTAGGCGCGAGCACGCTGACTTGCGAATTGCGGTAGCCAAATTTTTCGCCGAGTTCCAGCGCGTCATCCCATGATTTTTGGGCAGCCTGACGAAGTGATGCCTGCACATTTTCTTCTTTGATGGGCAGGAGCGAATCGCGATGCAGACGGATTACGTCCAGCATCGGCTCGCGATTCTTTTCGTAGCCTGCGAATGCGCCCAGGCGTTCCGCGATGCGCGCAGATTGCGCGTAGGATTCGCCGGTCATCAACGCGGTGATTACGCCGCACATATCGCGGCCGCCGACGGAATCGTAGGGCAACGCTTGTGACATGAGCAGTGCGCCGAGATTCGCATAGCCAATTCCCAGCGGACGGAAGTCGTGCGAATTCCTTTCGATTTGCGGTGTGGGGTAGCTGGCGTTATCCACCAGAATTTCCTGCGCGGTGATTACCACGTCGACGGCGTGGCGGAAACCGTCGACATCAAAAACACCAGTGTTTCCGCTGAATTTCATCAAGTTAAGCGAAGCCAGGTTGCAGGCGGTGTCGTCAAGAAACATATACTCGGAGCAGGGATTCGAGGCGTTGATTCGCGCGGTGTTGCTGCAGGTGTGCCAGCGATTCACTGTGGAATCGTATTGCATTCCGGGGTCGCCGCAATGCCATGCTGAATCCGCTGCCAACTTCAGAAGATCGCGCGCTTTGTATTGCTGGCAAGGAGCGCCATCCGTTACGTTCTTCGTCCAGGTATCGCGGTCTTCTTCCACGGCGCGCATGAATTCGTCGGTGACGCGCACGGAGTGATTCGCGTTCTGGAAGAAAATGGAAGAGTAGGCTTCACCGTCAATCGAGGAATTGTATCCCTGCGAAATTAGCACCTGCGCTTTGCGCTCTTCCTTCATTTTGCTTTCGATGAATTCCACGATATCCGGATGATCCATGTTGAGGATCACCATTTTCGCGGCGCGGCGAGTTTTCCCGCCGCTCTTGATCACGCCTGCGAAAGCGTCGAAGCCCTTCATGAAGCTGACCGGCCCGCTGGCGATTCCTCCGCCGGAAAGAGTTTCGCGGCTGCCGCGCAGAGAAGAAAAATTCGTGCCGGTACCGGAACCCCACTTGAAGAGCATGCCTTCCGTTTTGGCCAGGCCCATGATGGAGCCCATATCGTCCTGTACGGAATTAATGAAGCAGGCGGAGCATTGCGGCTTGGCTTGCACACCAACGTTGAACCACACCGGAGAATTGAAGGCTACTTTTTGTTCAACAAGAAGATGAGTTAGCTCGTCGCGGAAAGCGTCACGCGAAGCGTTTGAATCGAAATAATTGCCCTTCTCGCCCCAGTTCACAATCGTATCGACGACACGGGCGATCAACTGGCGCACGGAGCCTTCGCGTTGCGGAGTGTTCGGCTTGCCGTGAAAATATTTGGAGGCGACAATGTTTGTGGCCGTCATGGACCACGTCTTGGGCACTTCCACATTTTCCTGGCGGAAAATTGTCTGACCTTTTTCATTTCCAATCAGCGCGGTGCGGCGTTCCCATTCGACTGAGTCAAATGGCGAAATTTTTCCGTCCGTAAAATAGCGCTGAAATTCCAATCCGACTTTCTTGCCGGTTTTGTCAGCCACCTGAGTTGCTGTTTTCAAAGTTTGTTCGTTCAATGCCATTCTCACTTCCGCCATTTTCCGCCTCCGCGCATTTCAGGGTAGTCCCGCGGTAAGCGGTACCCCCTATTATACCCCTAGCACTACAGCTTGGGGCCGCAGCATCTGCTTCTCCGGGCAGCTGCCACTCGATTTCAGGTTGCCGTAATGCCAACGCGCCCTACAAATACGAAAACATCTCCCACGCAAAATCCGCGACGCTTGAAACGCCGTCAGAATTGCATTAGACGCCGATCCAAAAAATCGTGCGGGCCGACGCCGGGAGTTTCACCCGTCGTATGTTTCCGTTTTATTCGGGCAGGCGGCACGAACAATAAAGGAGTCGGTGTCGGCGCTCCTGAATTAATTCGCGGTCCCCCTAATCTGGGGGGGCAGTATCAATCTACGCGCAAAACTTGTCAAGAGGGAATCGTAGAAAAATCACAAAATGTTAGGGGTATCGGTCAACATGTGTCTATCTGTAGTGGTTGTGTTGCAAAACGGCCCTACCTGGAAATTCCTCCCGAAACGGAGTTAGTACTAGCACGATTCGATTGCGTGCATCTCGCATTTGCTCGCTAACATCTAATGGTGTGAGAGCGAAGGGCTCTTTCCATATGAGCTTACGACCGAAAAAGCGATTGATGGCGATGGTAATGGTCGCCGCATTCGCGTCGTTCGCGGCCATCTCAGCCAATGCGCAGATAGCTCCCACAGGAGCGCGCGCGACGAGCATGGCAATTCAGGGCGTTCCCAATGCGGGTAGCGTCACGGGCACACTTTTTCGCGGCGCGCAGCCAACTGGCAACGCGTTTGCCGACCTACAGAAACTGGGAATGAATATTGTGGTGGATTTTCGCGGCGAAGGTGGCGAAGTCACCGCTGAAAAAAAATCTGTGGAATCGCTGGGCATGAAATTCGTGAGCCTGCCGTGGAGTGGTGGCAGCATTCCTACGCGCGACGAAATTCTGACATTTTTTACTTTACTGCGCGACAATCCCGACAAGAAAATTTTCATCCATTGCGAGTACGGCGCCGACCGCACCGGAGTGATGATCGCCTTATTCCGCATCGCGGTGGATCACTGGACGCCGGAGCAGGCAATTTCTGAAATGAAGGATTTTCACTATCACAGTTTCATGCTGCCGCATCTGGCGAAATACGTGAAAGCATTTCCCGCGGCACTGGCTGCTGATCCGTCAATGGCCAGCGCGGTTCCCGGGGCGCGGCCTTCGCCGCCGGTGGCGACTCCAGCCGCTAACTAATTTTCATTTGTAAATTCCCGACCGAAAATCCAATTTACTTTGAGCACGTGCGTGCGGCTATGCTGGATCGGTAGCCCCGATACTCTCGTCGGGGCGAATTGTTCTTGAAATGACACAATACGCAGTTGGGAATCTAGCACCGGCAGGAGTGTCGGTGCTACCTCCGTGCCGGCGCCACTAGGATTTCGGCGATAGGAATTTCGCCAGTGCGTCGCGCAATTGTTGAAATGGCATTGGGTTGTAATGCATGCCGTAGACGCGATCTACGTCAAGGTTCTCGCGCGTAATGGCGTCAACGGCCTCCTGCGCGAATTCAGGAAGAAAGAGTGAGCCATCCGCCCTGACTGAAAACAAGTCACTGGTGTACACGAGTTTTACCGCCGGAAAGTAAACCATCATCTGGCGCTCACCGGTCACTGTGCGAAACGGAATTATTTCAACGCGATTTTCGCCCGTTCCCAAAGTTGTACGCTGAGATACAAACGTGAATTTCGGCGAGCGAGGATTTTTTGCCAGCGCATCAGGATGCCGCTTGTGCGGCGCGGCAAGCAACCGAGTAAGGATGGGACGGTTTAAATCCAGCGCGTAGATTGGAATTCCCCGCGCGGCGTATTCGCGAATGCCTCCGATGTGCGGCCATGAATCCGAAGTTGTGATGACGGCCTTGATCGGCAATCCCGGAAAGCGTTTTTGCGCATCCTCGATAATCTTGGCTGAATATCCGCTTGAAATCACGCCCTCCAAAATAACGATGCCGTCACTCTGACGAATTTCCGAGGCGTTAAAATTCAGGGGGCCGTAGATATATTCGACGCCGGGAGCGACCTCAATCGGAACCGTCTTCGCTTGTCCAAGCGGAACTTCGTCCAGGTCCGGAGGCGTTGTGGATGCCTTGCGAACATCTTCGGGAATCGCAAAGTCCTGCTCGTTGATTATTGGATTGAACTTGACCTCGTTCGCTGTGTAAGTCGAATACGGCTGGCCATTCATTTCCTTAGACCATTGCCGCGGATAGCGAACGCCCGAAGGATCAATCGACCACGTCGCAAAGCTGGTGCGCACGGTGACGTCGCCCCACGGACCTTGAAAATAATCGGCGGGCCGCGAGTGCGTTACGTCGATGCAAGTGAGCATGTACGAATAACTGCTGAGATAAATTCTGACAGGCTCATCCTTCCACGTGAACTCGATCACTCGTTGCGTAAATCCGTGAACCTGTGCATCCGGCCCCACGCGAAGATCGGGCGCAGCCAGTGCAGTCAGGAGAACTTGCAAAGGATCGAGCGCTAGCGTTTCTTCAACATCTGGCACACCTGCCGATGAGATGGCGCTAAATTTTCCCTGTGCAAAAATTGCCGCAGATCCGCCGGCAGTGACCAGAACCAACGGATCCGACCAAGCAGCGTTGTCCCAAGACGAGTTATTCAGCGTCCTTGACTGACGCATCGTGCGATACCTTGTGTTTGCGAAATCACGAATCTCGTCAGACTGGAAAAAGTCCGGCATCCACGGGCCCTCGGGACGCTCAGACTGTTCCAATTCATTGCGAAAGCCGATGCCCTTGAACTCGATGGCGTGGATGGCGCGAAGCTTTTCTTCGCCGCCCAGCGCGTCCATGGATTGGTGAATTAGTTCGACGGCGCGAGCGTGCGTCGAAGCCGGCGGCGTGGATTTTTGCGCGGCGGCGGAAATCGCAAGAAGAAGTAGTGCAGCGACTGATGCATAACGAAGAACGCGAGACGACATACGGGCCCTCCGGGATGTTCGTTCTACGTGAGATACCAAGCATTGATACGCTTTGGCACAGCGAAATATTACAGAGCGGCCGGCGAGGCGAGCTAAATCATGGATTGAGTGGGCGGAAGACTCTTGTCAGGGCAGGGTTGCTTTGGGGATGAAATGCTGCGCGGTTGGGAATCTGGCACCGGCCGTTCGTGACCCCAGGACAAGCATGCGTGCCGGTGCTACTCGTAGCGCAGGGCTTCGACGGGATCTAGCTTTGAGGCTTTCATCGCAGGCCATACGCCGAAAATTAATCCGATGCTGAGCGAAGCGCTAAGCGCCATCGCAACAGCCCACCACGGGACAACGGCTTTCATCGTGCTCCAGGTGCGGATTGCGAAGACAATTGTTTCGACGCCGACCACGCCGATCAATCCGCCGGTGCCGGTTAAAGCCATGGCCTCGAATAAAAATTGCAGTGTGATGTCCTTGCGGCGTGCGCCGATTGCTTTGCGGACGCCGATTTCGCGCGTGCGCTCGGTTACGCTTACCAGCATAATATTCATCACTCCGACGCCGCCGATTAATAATCCAATCGAAGCGATTACGACGGTGGCGATCACCACGACTTGAATGATGGAATCAAATTGTTGAATTTGTTCCTGCGAAGTGGAAATCGAAAAACTATCGGGCTTGTCAAAGGGAACGTTCCGGCGGCGGCGCAAAACTTCGCGCGCTTGATCCACGGCAGTATTGAGCTGATCTTGTTTGGCCTGAAAACGAATTGATATTTCGTAGGCCGCGGGGAATATTTTCTTGAACGTCATGAAAGGAATAATCAGCCGGCGATCTTCGTCGTTGGTGCCGAAGCCCCCGACCGGCTTATCCAGAACGCCGACGACGAGAAAGTTTGAACCGTCCACAAGAATTTCGCGATTCACGGCAGGCAGTGTGCCGAACAGAGCTTTCGCGGTGTCTTCACCGAGCACGGCTACGTCATCACGATGCTCGTTTTCGGTCACGGTGAAAAAGCGGCCTTCTTTCAGCGTGGCGTTGGCATATACGTAAGGATAGTTCGGCTGCGCGCCCCTAAAATCCGGACCGGAAACAGAATTTCCCTTGTACAAAACATTGTGAGCGGTTTCCCACTGTGTGATCCAGGTCGTCAGGTTGCTGACCGCGGGACACATGGTGAGAATCGCGTCGCCATCTTCCACGGTGAGCGGCTTGCGTTCGCGTTCCTCTTTCGGACGGCGTCCGTTGCTCGGGCCTTGATTAAATCTGCTGATGAACGCCGTATCCGCGCCGAAAGAACTGATGCTGTCCACGACTTGCTGGCGGAATCCTTGAATGATGGCGACGACAATCATCACTACGCCGACACCGATCACGATGCCCAGCACGGCGAGGAAGCTGCGCAGTTTGTGCGCGCGCAGCGTATCCATTCCGAGTTTTAGATTGTCCAGGGTTCCTTGCGCCATAATTTGCCTCTATTTCGTGAACGAAAAAATTAGTTTTCGACTCTAAGCGCTTCAATCGGATCCAATTTCGCGGCGCGCATGGCCGGATAAATCCCAAAGAAAAGCCCCACACTGGTGGAAAGAAGCAGCCCGATGATTACAGCTTTAATCGGCGTGGACATTGGAAAGACGCCCGAAGCATTCACCAGTGCCGTGATTCCTTCCGCCATTCCAATTCCCAACATTCCGCCAACCGACGCGAGCACCGCGGATTCCACCAGGAATTGCGTGACGATATGCGATCTCCGCGCGCCCAGCGCTTTGCGGATGCCGATTTCGCGCGTGCGCTCGGTTACGCTCGCGAGCATGATGTTCATAATTACAATTCCGCCGACGACCAAAAACACGGAGGTGAGCCAGATGGCCAGCCCGAAAATATTTCCCGTCAATTGCTGCCACAAATTTGTGATGGAGCTGGACCCGATGATTCCGAAATTGTCGGCATCGTCGTAAGG
>DASYNR010000325.1:0-3264 GCA_036008485.1 Candidatus Acidiferrales bacterium
AAAAGTTTTGTCGGCGCGGGAATGAATTACATCCGTGCAAATCGCAGTCCGTCAGAGAAATTAAATTACTGCAGCTTTTGCGCCGCCGCTTCCGCTGCTGCTCCGTCAAACAATTGGAATTCGCGAATGCGTGGCGACGCAGCGGAAGAAATAATCACGAGCCGCACGCGCGTTGCCGTGGTCCGCGCAAATTTATCAATCTTCTTATGTCCGATGGACGTGCCGCTGTGCAGCGACGTCCATTTTCCGCCGGTGAATGCGTCAATCGAGTAATGCTCGATCTGCTGGCCGTCCCCAAGCCATTCCATCGTCATCGCGCGATCGATTGTGATCGGCGTGTCGAATGAAAGTTCGATCGTCGCAGAACGTGCATCGGGGGGCGCGCTCCAGAATGTATCGGCGTCGCCGTCGATTACTGCCGCCATGGCTGGCGCAACTTTCGCGCGCCGGGCCAAATTTTTATTTTCGCCGTAAATTGAGCGGACCGCCGCGCCAAATTCGCCCAGGCGTTGCACGTCGGCGGCCGGCACAAGTCCGCGCTCATCTGGAGCAACTCCGATCATTAATTGCGCGCCGCGGCCGACGGTCTTCTCATACGTATCCAGCATTTCGCTGACGCTCTTCAAACTTTTTTCGTCATTCGGATGCCAAAACCAGTGATCCTTCCTCAGCGGCGTATCCGCTTCCGCAGGGCGATAACGCAAATAGCCGTGCAGGTCGAGCACATTCCAATTTTCTTCGTTCGCGAATCCACTTTCATTTCCCGCCCAACGGATGTCTCCGTACTTAAGGAGCGCCGCATCGGCGAAAACGAGAGCGTTCGGTTGATAAATACGCAACTGCGAAACGTAGCGGTCAAAATCGTAAACGTGTCCTTCGCTGCCCGCGCCATCCAGCCAGAATTCCGTGATGTCTCCATAGTGCGTCGCCAGTTCGACCAACTGCGCCACGTAGAAATCGTCGTACTTTTTAATGTCCTTATAAAAAGGCTCATGACGATCCCACGGTGAAAGATATAGCCCAACTTTCAGGCCGTTCTTCCGCGCCGCGGTCGTCACGTCACGCACAACGTCACCGTGCCCGCCGCGCCATGGACTTGACTTCACTCCGTAGTCCGTCTGCCCGCTGGGCCACAAACAAAATCCGTCGTGATGCTTCGCCACCATCACCAAATAATTCGCGCCTGCGGATTTCGCCGCGCGCATCCACTGATCCGGATCGAATTGCGTGGGATTAAAAACGGATGCTTCGGCCGTGCCGTCGCCCCATTCGCGGTTCATAAATGTATTTGGACCGAAGTGAATCAGCACGCCGATTTCTAAGTCCTGCCATGCCATCTGCTGCGGGCTGGGCTTTACTTCAGTAAAGCTCTGCGGCAAGAGTGCCGACACGAAGAGGAATGCAACGAGTGCAATTTGTTTCCACATGTGGTTGGGCCTTCCGGCGGGATAATACAGGTTTTTGTAGCTCAGGGCGACTCGTAGCCCTGAGGCCGCTCACTGCCAATCTCAACAAATCCGCCAACCACGCCTGCGCACCTCTGCACTTGCTACAGTGGGCAATTCGGCGAAAGCATCGCCTTCTTGCGCTCGATAATGTCAGCCGAATATTTGTTCATATAATGTGTAATCGTCTCGACGCGAATTTTCACGCTACCGGCTGGCTTTGTTGAATCCAAATCCCCAAACTTAAAAAATAATGTGCCGGTTGCTTCCACAATTCGCTGCGTCGGCGTGTATGTCGGCTGATCCATTCCGCATTCGTAACTGGAAAGCCGCAACACGCACGTTGTCCATGGGCACCGCGCGGCAACTTTCGCGCCCCACAAAATTTCATTTGTGTTGCTGCTGTACGAAGAACTCCATACATCAGAAATATCAAATGGAGACTTGATCCGTTTCTCGCGCAGGTCTTCTTCAAATAGCCAATTCAAAATATCCGGATCGGTAGGGAAGTATTGCATCCACAAAACGGGAAATCCCTGCGCCTGCAAATCTCCTTCGATTTCGTGACCGATCCCGGGATCCATGTGATACGGCCGCGCAACCACAAATATGCACGGTTTATTCTCTTTCACGCACCATGACAAAACTTCCCGGCTGTGCTTCCGAAGTTTCGCATCCATCGTGTCCAGTGCGTGATATCCAGCCTTCACCGCGCGTTCTGTTTCTTCCATCGACAAATCCAAAGCGTCCTTAAGATTTCCGTAAAGCTGCGGAGCCACTGCAGTGCGGTCGCCCATACTTACGAACGGCGCAACGTATGCGATTCCGTTTTCTGCGAAAATGTCCCGCTCCTTTAGAAATCCTGCTTTGATGTTGTCCGGCCCGGCCATCACGCGGGTGCATGTCAGCGTGTCCTGCACATGTCCGCGCAGCACGGAAGGCATGGAATAAATCATGGGGCTCAACAAGATATCGATTTTCTTTTTCTGGCCAAAAACCAGTTCGCCATAATGTCCGCTAATGCTTTTCACGGGATAGCAGCAGTCCACCGTGCCGCGCCCCTTGCCGAAATCGCGCCCCTGCTCCTCGCTTGTATCCGAGCTGAAAACAATATTTTCTTGTTCGATTCCCAGATCGCGCAGAAATCCCACCCAGAATTGATGCGTGCTCCACACGTTCAGCACTCGTGGAATTCCAACTCGAATTTCCGAGCGGTCTTTACGCGGTGGCGCGGCGGAAGGCGTCCTTGCGAACCATGTCTGCAATGTTGGGAAAGGCATTCTTAGTTTTCTCGATTTCGGCTTTGATCACTTTCATTTCGTTCACGTCTTCCACGAGCCCCTTCGGACAGGAATTATTTACGATCACTCGTTCCCATCCCTTGGAAAGTGGAACTTTGCTCCACGGACGTCCGCCGCCATTCAGCAGCTCCACGTCAATAAAGCTGCGCTGGCATGTAACAGGGCACCAGTGGCAAACCGTGTCGGTCGAAGTTGTGCTCGCATATTTCAGTTGCGCGATGGAATCGAATCCGCGGAATTGCGTGCGCCCGCCGGCGTTGTACCAATCCAATGACACGAGCGCCGCGCCAATCGCGCCCGCTTCACCGGAATATGGATGTACCACCACGTCGGCATCCGGAACTTTCGAGCGAATGAAATCCACCTGCGTCTTCACTACCGCCAAATTCTTGTGCGTGCCGCCTTGCAAAATATATTTTTTGCCAACGACGCTCAAATTATTCAGCCCGCCGGCATAAATCCAAACGTTCAGCGGCAGAATCGCACAGAGAGCCGCCAGAATTTCCTCCGCCTGCCAA
>DASYNR010000326.1:0-4931 GCA_036008485.1 Candidatus Acidiferrales bacterium
CCGTCATCCTGAAACGAACCGATCAGGTTCGTTGCCCTGAAGGATCTCGGGTTATGTGGCACAGACTTCAGCCTGTGGCCTGATTGTCATTCCGAGCGGTTTCGTCTTTGCCGACGGGGCGCGATTTGCTGCGGCCCCGCGGCACTGAAATGAAATCGTCTTTGCCGACAGGGTGCGTTTCGCTGCAGCCCTGCGGCGCTTCAAAAAATGAGGGACCTGCTTCTTCCTTTTCATTTCTCTTTGTCCGACGCTCGTACCCACGTCCTCTAAATCTCGTCGTTTTATACCCTCTTTGACGTTGCCTTCATCCCGCAGTGGTATCATCCCGTCAATATGCCAGACCAACAAACACCACTACTAAATCCGCCCGAACCCTCCGAAAAAGAAAACCGGATTCTCTACGGCCTCGTCCGCTGGGCAATAGCACTTGTACTTTTATTTTATGGTTTCGGAAAATTAACTCACGCTCAGTTCACTATCCTCGATTCCGAACTCGATAAGCCGATGGGCCACGTAAACGGATTCTGGCTGACCTGGTATTATTTCGGTTACTCCGGCGTCTACGGCACAATCATCGCGCTGTCACAAATCGGCGGAGCGATCCTCCTCACTTTCCGAAAATCCGCTCTGCTCGGCGCTTCTCTCCTGTTCCCAATCGTAGTCAATATCGTACTCATCGATATTTTCTATCGAATCGATCTCGGCGCTCTTCTCATGGCCGTTTTCGTTTTGATAGGACTGATCATCTTGCTGCTCTTCCACAAACGGGAATTGATCGCGTTCTTCTGGGGCAAACAGAACCAGCTCTTTCCGTCGGTATCTTCCGGAAAACGATTCGCTGCCGTGCAGTGGGTCGTCCGGTTAGCGCTTATTCTGATTACAGCAGCCGCAGCGTATTGGACGGCCAACTACAACAACCGAAACCCAACAGTTCTCGACGGCGTCTGGAATGTAGTGGAGTCTCACGTGCCCATTGATTCGTCGGGAATCCCTTCAACAATTTTCTTTGAAAGGAATCGCGCGGGATTGTGTGTCTTCAAATTCTCCAATGGAATCTACCAGTCCCACAATTTTGCCGTGGACGAAAAATTCCACCTCCTTCAAATTTGGCAGGATCGCAGTCGCAAAGGCCCCGCCATTTTTGAAGCTCACTACACTCTTTCCCCGACCAATCTTTCTTTGGAAGGGAAATTCTCCGGGAATGATCATCCCGTCACGATCAATCTAGAAAAAAGGAACTGATTCCGCCCAACGTAGCGTAAACGTTCCCGTCTGCGTGCCTTACTTTTCGTCGTCATGTGATCGTCGTAGCAGTCGCCATCGGTTCACTCGCGCTCCACTTACGGCATCAGTGGATACCGATCCAGATAATCCCGCGAAATTCCGAACTTCACCTGCGCCAGATTCACATCGTTCAGCGGCCACGCCGAATAATAGAAGGCATCCAATCTATCGCGGTTCATTTCCGGTCCGAATAGCACGATGAAGCGCGCGCCCACGCGCATCGAAGCGTACATTTCAGGCGGCCCGATGGGATGGTTTTTCCCGATGTAAAGATTTCTCAGTTCGCCGGGGGCCCAGTCTTTCGCGCCTTTTAATTTTTCCACCAGCCGCAGCTTCGCGCCCGGATACGGCTTTGTAGACTCGTATCCCCGGGGCATCGGAATTTCACCGGTCCACACCACCTCCGCGATCACCGCGTTTTCCGCCTCGCGAGCATGAATCCACGGTTGTCTCATCCACCAGATTCTCACCTCTTGTTGATTGGCTATCGAGAGATTTCCAAATTCACTTTCAAACCTCTTGTCTTCTGCGACGTAATCCGCCGCGGCGCCGGGAAAAACATCCGCAATTTTTCGGCAGGGCGACCACCGCGTCATGCAGTAGAAATTGATTTCGCTGATGCGCGCCACGTCGCTGGCCGGCGCGAATGGCGTGAAATAAACTTCTTCGTAAGCGCACTTCGCGCAATCATACGGATTTGTAACGCAATATTCAGGATGCCCTTGCCTCACTTCGCCGCACTGCCCAAGGCTGTGTTCGCGGAAACTGGAAACGCTCTGCACCAGCCCGCCTCTCAAGTAGTAGTGCCATCGCCCTGTTTCATCGGGAGGAGCGATATTCTCGATGGCCACGGAGAAGCCTTTCCTGGAAACAACGCCGTTTGCGATCTGCACGCCGCCGTCGAAGATCGCCGCTCGGCCGCCCACCCATGAATAATCCCTGATGAGCCATTCGTGATTGGCGAAGATTTTGAGGCTGGCCACCCAATCGGCGCTTCTGACTGCCAAATTGCATTCTCCCGTCTCGCAATTTCCCTCACGTTGCAAACGGCTCCCCCAGTGCGAAAGTTTTCGCTCTGCATCCGTTCCGGAAGTTTTCAAAAGCTCGAACGATATCACCTCGCCGTATAACCGCTCCGCATTTGCCCGCATGAGCCGTTGGTGAACCTGAATCGCGCTCAGCAGCAACGCGAATAGCGCCATCAAACCCAGCAACAAATTGCGCGCGATTCTCAGCGTGCGTCGAAAAATCGCCATGATGGAACAGCACCTTTCAGTAGGGACGCAAATTCACGGGAATCGCCGCATCCGTATCGCGTGCCACGCCAAATTTCGCTTGTGCCAGAGTCACATCGTTCAACGGCAGAACACTGTTCTGATAACTCTCCAGCGGATATCCCTTATATGAGTGCTCGTACATCACAATGAAGCGCACGCCTGCGTGCATCGTCGCGTACGTTTCAGGCGGTCCAATTAAATAGCGTTTTCCGATATAGATATCGTTCAGATCGTCGGAGTTCCAATCGTTCCCGCCTTTTAATTTTTGCACTAGCCGCAAGCTCGCGCCCGGATATGCATCTCCCAGGCGCTGTCCCGGAGCGGCCCCAAACCGCCGTGTCCCGGTCGATACGACCTCTGCAATCACAATACTTTCTAACTCGCGCGCGTTGATCCACGGCGTTTTAGAACGCCAGTTCGTGAGCTCGGCGTAAGCGTCTGGTGACAGATTCTCGGTCTTCGCAGCTTCCGCTTCAAATTCGGCCGCCGCGCCAGGCATAACATCCTTGATTAGTTTGCAGGGCGACCACCGCGTCATGCAGTCAAAATTGATTTGTGTAATGCGCGCAACATCGCTTGCAGCTGCGAACGGAGTGAACTCGGCTTCTATGCCGCTGCACTTTACACATTCGTGCGGGCTCGTCACGCAATATTCGGGATGCTCCTGCATCAGGCTGTCACACCGCAGAGCCTTTCCTCCACCAAAGTTTGAAACGCTTTCAAAGGATCCTTCCCTCAATTGGTAGTGCCTTTGCCCGGACTCGTCCGGCGGAAAGATGTTCTGCATCATCAAAGAAAATCCCTTTTTCACAACTACAGCATTAACAATCGTAATGTTGGCTCCGTATGCCATGTTGCGTCCGCCGATCATCGGGTAGTGCTCATAGAGCCAGCGATTCTGTCCAAGAATCCTGTGGCGAGCCATCCAATCGAAAACCACTATTTTTATGACGCAATTGCCGGTCGCACAATCTCCTGTCGTTTGCACCGCGCTACCCGAGCGCGAAAAAATTCGTAACGCATCTTCACCGGACGTCTTCAAGAGCTGCAGTGACATGATCTCTGAGTATGTCCGCTCGGCATCCGCGCGCAGAACGCGCTGCCCAATCTGGATCAAAGCGAGCAGCGCAATGCACAGCGAAATCAGCACCAAAAAGAAATTGCGCGCCATGTGTAAAGTCCGTCGAGCCATTGGCATCACTCAATATTAGACACCATAAATTATCGAACTGTAGGTGCGGGTGGCCGCACTGGGGCCCGTCCTCCATTGCTCACACCAAAGAATCAATCTCCATCATCGGACCACCTTCCCAACCCGCAAATCCCTCCAACAACATCCCAGAATTGCACATACCAAATATCGCCACTCATCCCACCCCTCGACCCTATGCCCTTTGTTTCCTTATTCTTAGCCGACTCGACACCCCTCCGCCAAGAGTCAATGTTCCAAAAAATGCGTACCCCCCACCCCCACCCCATTTTGCTATGTACTGCAAATAAAGGACTTACAGCGATCTGTGGGTGATCGTTATGCAAATAAAGGACTTAGTGGGAAATGACTTCGTAGGCGCACCGCGTGCATCCCGACGCTTTTAGTCGGTACGCCAACTTCAGGCGGCCGCGTGTAGCTCACGTTCTCCGAACGTGAGTCCTTCCTTCATGCTTATACTTCGCATTTCTCCAATGTTTTCGCGCGTATTTGCGTCAAGACTTCTCGAAATCGCCACTTTTCCGTTTTTTTTCACCCCAAAAACTGCATTATAATGCACTTTTCATCAAAATCCGCCCCAAACATGCATTATAGTGCATGTTTCGCGCACATGGCGTGCGCGGCCGACGGGCGCGAGTTTTTGTCTTTGCCGACAGGGTGCGTTCCGCTGCAGCCCTGCGGCGACTTAAAGACATCGCGGCCCGCGGCACTTAAAAGCTCATAGCGCATACCCCACCTACCTAACTCTCGACTCTCAACTATGAACTGTCGACGGTATTTTCCTACGAGAATATTTCGAGGATTTCTTCGTACCGTTTGAACGGAGCAATTAAATAAGCGCCGGCCAATTCCGTTCGCGCCCAGGCCAACATTTTTTTCGCCAGTGCGAATCCATGCTCGCGCGCGGAAGCTCCAGCAGATTCCATTTCTTTTAACACCGGCTCTGGAATCACAATTCCAGGCACTTCATTATTTAAACGCAGCGCCTGCTTGTAACTCGTCAACGGCCAAACTCCCAGCAAAACAGGAATTGGACAAGGCCCGCCCAGCCGCTTCAGAAAATCGTGCCAATGTTGCGGATCAAAAAGAGGTTGCGTCATCGCGAAATGCGCGCCGCCTTCCACTTTTGTGTGGAAGCGTTCGATTTCGTAATCCAGATC
>DASYNR010000327.1:0-12651 GCA_036008485.1 Candidatus Acidiferrales bacterium
AACTGCAAACTAAATCACGCGCGCATCGTGCTTCAATTTTTCAACCAGCTTCGCGGCAGCTTCTTTCGCCGTGCCGGTAATAAACTCGGTCTTCTTCGTTTTCTGCGGCACGTAAATCTTTTCAAGCTTTTGTGTCAGCTCGCTGGAGACGCCGAGCGATTCGCGCAACACCGCCGCAATTTCTTTTTTCTTTGCGGCCATAATACCCTTCAGCGTAGCGTAGCGGACCTTGTTGATTCCGGACTGAATGCTGAGCACCGCGGGCATCGGCAATTCGACCCACTGGAACCAGCCGGCTTCAAGTTCGCGCTTCAATTTCAAGTGACCTTCCACGGCGTCAATCTGCATGATGATCGTCGCATGTGGCAGGCCCAGAATTTCCGCCAGCAAAACTCCCGTTTGACCGAATCCGTGATCGTCGCTCTGCAATCCCGTCAAAATAAGATCAAACTTTTCGTTCTTAATTGCGGATGCCAATGATCGCGCCGACGCCAGCGGATCCAGTGCGTGAAACTTATCATCGGTGACATGAATCGCGCGGTCAGCGCCCTTCGCCAGCGCTTCTTTGATGGTCTGCGTCACTCGCACCGGGCCCATGCTCAGCACAACCACTTCCCCGCCGTGTTTTTCTTTCAGACGCAGCGCTTCTTCCAGCGCGAAGCTATCCGGCTCATTCATTTCATAGCCAATGTCAGCTTCGCGAATCCACGTGCCGTCCGCCGAAATTGCGAGCGGAGCATCCTTCGCCGGCACTTGTTTGATGCAAACAATAATGTTCAAGAAATTTTCTCCAATTGCGATAACCGAAATCTGTTCTTCTTAACTAGGCCGCGTCCCAGCGTCGGAAAATTAGCGCGGCATTCGTTCCGCCAAATCCAAATGAGTTTGAAAGCGCATACTCGACGGGCGTTTTCCGCGCATGATTCGGAATGTAATCCAAATCACAAGCCGGATCGGGATTTTCGTAATTGATCGTCGGCGGCAAAATTTGATCTCGCAGAGCGAGCACGCTGATGCCCGCCTCAAGCCCTCCGGCGCCGCCCAGCAAATGTCCCGTCATCGACTTCGTCGAGCTGACCGGAATCTTATACGCATATTCTCCAAACGCGCGCTTCATAGCCTGCGTTTCAATCGCGTCGCCAATTCCAGTGGACGTGCCGTGCGAATTTACGTAGCTAACTTGCTGCGGATCGATCTTCGCGTCGCTCAGCGCTTTGCGCATCACGCGGAACGCGCCGTCGCCGCCCTCTGCCGGCTGCGTGATGTGAAACGCATCGCCGGACATTCCGTATCCCACAATCTCCGCCAAAATTTTCACGCCACGTTTCTGCGCGCGCTCGAGCGTTTCCAGAATTAAAATCCCGGAGCCTTCGCCCACCACAAACCCGTCGCGTTGCGCATCAAATGGACGGCTGGCGCGTTCCGGCTCGTCATTGCGAGTCGAAAGCGCTTTCATAGCCGCAAACCCACCAATTCCCATGGGGGTGATGCTCGCTTCAGCGCCACCACAGATCATAACGTCCGCATCGCCACGCTGAATAATTTTGAACGAATCACCAATCGCATGAGCTGATGCAGAGCACGCCGTAGCTGTGGCGGAATTTGGTCCGCGCGCGCCATAGCGAATGGAAATTTGTCCGGAAGCCAAATTAATAATTGTTGCAGGAATAAAAAATGGAGAGATGCGGTCAGGGCCGCCACTCAACAGTTTCAAGTGCTCGCGTTCGATGACGTCGAACCCACCGATGCCGCTCGAAACGTAAACGCCGGCTGCTTCGCTCTCTTCGGGGGAAATTTTCAGGTCGGACATGCGAACGGCGAAATCGGTTGCCGCCAGGGCCAGCTGAATAAACCGGCCCATTTTCTTCAGTTCTTTTTTCTCAACCCATTTCAGCGGATCGAAATTTTTCACTTCGCCGGCTATGCGGCAAGCGAATTTCGCCGCGTCAAAATGAGTGATCGCGCCGACGCCGCTGCGGCCGCCGGCGATGTTGGCCCATGCCTCGTCGGTCCCAATGCCGCATCCACAGACAAGTCCCACACCGGTAACCACTACTCGGCGGCTCAAAACGAATTCTCCTGAGGAAAAGAGATGCGCCCTGAATTATTTCTTGCTGTGTTTATCGATGTAGGCGACAGCGTCTTTCACCGTTGCGATCTTTTCGGCATCTTCATCCGGAATCTCAATGCCGAACGCTTCTTCAAACGCCATCACAAGCTCTACGACGTCGAGCGAATCCGCGCCTAAATCGTCCACGAACGACGCGGTCGGTGTTACTTCCGCTTCGTCCACTCCGAGCTGCTCCACAATAATTTGTTTTACTCGTTCATCTACGCTCGGCATTTTTCCCCCTGCGTCGGGACAATTCCCGCCGCGGAATTTACCGGACTCCTGTTGCGCCGGTTCTTTGCAATCCAGACATTGTATGTATCGCTTCCACTCAGGTCAACCGCAGCACTCAAAATGCAAGCGCATCAACCCATGTGCAAGCCACCGTTCACATCCAAAACGTGTCCGGTGATGTATCCAGCCTCTTCGCTGGCCAAAAACACAATTGCCGACGCAATCTCCGCGTCCGTGCCCATGCGCCCCAGCGGAATTCGCGCCATCATGGCATCTTTCACGGGCTGCGCCAGCGGATCCGTCATCGGCGTGGAAATAAATCCCGGCGCTACCGCATTCACCGTGATGCTACGCGAAGCAATTTCCACGGCCATTGCGCGCGTCAATCCAATCAGCCCGGCTTTTGCGGCCACATAATTTGCCTGCCCGGCATTGCCCGTTTCCGCCACCACTGAACTCACATTAATGATGCGTCCGTATCGCTGGCGCAACATCACGCCCATCGCCTGTTGGATGCACAAATACGCACCGGTTAAATTTGTGCGAATAACCGCGTCCCAATCTTCCAATTTCATTCGCAGAGCGAGCATGTCGCGCGCAATCGCGGCGTTGTTCACTAAAATATCCAGCCGCGCGAATTTTTCTGTAACCTGCTTGAATCCCGACTTGATTTGATCCGCTTGGGCGACGTCCATCTGCACCGCCAACGCTTCACCGCCCGCCGCATTAATTTCCGCGACGACACTTGCGATCTTTTCCGCGTTTCGCGCCGCGCAGGCAACTTTCGCGCCGGCAGATGCGAGCGCAAGCGCCGTCGCGCGCCCAATTCCCTGGGAAGCGCCAGTCACAAGTGCTACGCGATCTTTCAAACTGAACATTCTTGAATCCTAATGAAAGTTAATTATCGCCGCGCTCGGCGCGAATTGCCGCTAGCTTTGTCTGCGCAGCGCGCAACGTCGCTTCGTCTTCCACATTCATGCTGTGCACGCTCCGATCAATCTGACGCAGCAATCCGCTCAACACGCGCCCCGGCCCAACTTCCACAAATGACGTTGCGCCCTGTTCGATCAACGCGCGCATCGATTCTTCCCAGCGCACGGGCAGTGTCAACTGACGCACCAACGCGTCACGTGCATCCTTACCTTCGGTGATGATGTCCGCGTCCACGTTCGTAACCATCGGAGTTTTCAAATCATTGAATGTGGCAGCCTTCAACAAAGGTTCCATGCGCGCTTGCATCGGCTGCATCATCGCGCAATGGAATGGCGCGGAAACCTGCAAAATCACCGCGCGCTTTGCGCCATCCTGCGATGCTAGTTCCACAGCGCGCTTCACGGCGGCAGCTTGACCGGAAATAACTGTTTGCTCCGGCGAATTCAAATTCGCAGCGGAAACAATTTGTCCGTCTGCTGCGCGCCGGCAAACTTCAGCGACTTGTCCGGGAGAAAGTCCCATGATCGCGGCCATTGCACCTTCGCCCGGCGGAACTGCTTCCTGCATAAAAATTCCACGCTGACGCACCAACTTCACCGCATCGCTAAACGAAAGCGATCCGCTCGCCACGAGTGCCGAATATTCGCCCAGGCTGTGCCCAGCCACAAAATCCGGCGTGATTCCGAGGCCGCCATCTTTACCGGTCAGCACGCGAAACGCCGCAACGCTCACCGTCAAAATCGCCGGCTGGGTATTCGCCGTCAGCTTCAGATCTTCTTCAGAGCCTTCAAAGCACATTTTGGAAATCGAAAATCCTAAAGCTTTATCGGCTTCGTCAAACACGGCTCGCGCTGCCGGAAATTTCTCCGCCAGATCCTTGCCCATGCCCGGATACTGCGACGCCTGTCCGGGAAACATCATGACCAGCTTGCTCATCTGAGTGATACCCTTTTTCGGGCGCCGCCGGATTTATACCGCAGCGCGCACCGCTGGAACAGAAAGTTCCGCTTCAATTTTCTCTTCCACCTTGCTTCGAACCAATTCAGTGGCCACGCGAATCGCATTCTTCACCGCATTCGCATTAGACCTGCCGTGCCCGATTACCGTTACACCTCGCACTCCGAGTAGCGGTGCGCCGCCATATTCCGAATAATCGATCTGCCGCTTAAATTCCTGAAATGCGCTGCGCGAGAACATTGCCCCAACCTGCGCTGAAAGCGTGCTGTTCAGCGCTTTCTTCAACATTCCGCCGATGTGCTGCGCCACGCCTTCACTGATTTTCAGCGCCACATTCCCGATGAAGCCGTCGCAAACAATCACATCCACATCGCCCGCGAAAATTTCTTTGCCTTCCACGTTCCCGACAAAATTCAGCGGCGTTTTTTTCAGACGTGCAAAGGTTTCGCGCACCAGCTCGTTGCCTTTGCTTTCTTCTTCGCCGATGCTTAGCAATCCAATCCGCGGCTTTTTCGTGCCAAATATTGTGCGGTAATAATTTTCGCCCATCACCGCGAACTGCACCAGATGCGCCGGCCGCGAATCCACGTTCGCTCCCACATCCAGTAGCACGCTTGTTCCGCCGCGCGCCGTTGGAAATGGCGCGGCAAGCGCGGGTCGATCCACCGACGGCAGCATACCCAGCAAAAATCGCGCAGTGGCCATTGCCGCGCCGGTATTTCCCGCCGTCACCATCGCCGCGGCATCGCCTGATTTCACCAGGCGTGCCGCAACGTGCATCGAACTATCTTTTTTCTTGCGATACGCCTGCAACGGCGGATCGCCCATCGTGATTACTTCGCTCGCCGGAACAATTTCAATTTCCGCGCCGCGCTTTGAGTGCCGCGCCAATTCCGTTTTCAACGCGGGTGGCTGGCCGATCAACAAAACACGCACTTCAAATTCGCGCGACGCCAGTATCGCGCCCTCAACTTCAGGCCGCGGAGCAGAATCGCTTCCCATCGCGTCCAAAGCTATCGTGATCATTGGCGCTCCGGCCGAACGAAACTGGCTGTTGGGGAAAATGCGCTAGGTCTTCGTGTTGATGACTTCACGCCCGTTGTAGAAACCGCAGTTCTTGCAAGCTTGATGCGGTGCTTTCAGTTCCTGACAATTCGGACACTTCGCAAAATTCGGCGGAGTCAGAAAATCGTGCGCGCGGCGCTTGTTCTTTCGTGCGTGTGAATGTCTTCGTTTCGGATTAGGCATACTGACTCCTTAATAAGTTTAACAAGCCCGTCAAAAGGGCCATTTTAGGGGTTCTCCCCTTGGAATACCAGCGCCGATTGACGCTGGACGCTACTGCTTCTTGAACCACTCCTGCTTCAGACGAGCCAGCGGAGCCAGCCGCGGGTCCATCGAACGGGCCTCGCAGTGACATGGTTCGCTGTTCATATTGGCGCCGCAATGCGGGCACAATCCCCGGCAATCACTGCGGCAGATGACCTTCATGGGGAGAATCAGGAGCATCTGTTCTGCAAGAATGTCGCTCAAAAACATTCCTTCGCCTTGAAAGAATCCTACTTCGGTATCTTCGTCCTTCAAACGTACGGCTTCCTCTTCGCTCAATTCTTTCGCAGGACGATAGAAAAGATCGAAATCGCGCGATATTTCTTCGGAAATTTCATCCAGGCATCGCGCGCATACCAACTCAATCCGCGTTTGCAGCGTGCCCTTGATTCGGATTTGCCCGTCCAACAATTCCGCAACCGCGCGTACCACGAGAGGCTCGACGAGTTTGAACTCTGTCGTATGAAAATCGATCGCATCCGGTGCGTAGCTCTTGTGGATGCGAATCTTGTGTATCGCGAGTTCGTTGATATCCAGAAACATATCGTCTGCTATCACAGGACGGTTCCCACGTGGAACGGCGGAAAATCGAGAAACCTGAAAAACCCCCTGAAAATACCGCGAAATGCATCATAAGGCGCGATGCGCGGCAAGTCAAGGAAGTGCGTCATTGCTTCGCGTAAACCCTTTAGAATGAATGCGTTATCTTTGGGGCGGGGCGGACTACTTTCGTCCCGCGTACGGGCTACGGCTGGCTTCGCGCTCGATTTTCTTCAGCCATTTCAATTCTAACTTGAACTGCTCGACGACCAGCGTCACCATCCAAGTTACTTCGGGATAAGTGTCGCCCACCTCTTCCTTCACGGCTTTCAGCGTTCTCTGCTCGCGCGCCAACTCGCCTTCCAGGAATTTGCGGCGGCGCTCAACTTGTTTCTTGAAAACACCCGGCCGCGCACGCCACGAAAGCGCCATCCAAGTAACAAATGGCGGACGATCACGATGAATCGTCCAGTCTTCGCGTTCGAGCGCGTCCGCAAGCGCTTCACGGCCCTTCGTGGTGGTTTCCATCACGTTCCGTTCGGGTCCTGCGACGGGTTCATCGGTGCGCGCAGGCGCGACCAATCCCATCTGACGAAGTTTTTCAAATGTGTAGTAAACCTGCGGACGCGAAACTCCCGCCCAGTCCTTCACCTGACGGCGCTCCAATTCCTGATTCGCGTCATACGCATGCCACGGACGCTCGCAAAGCAGACTCAGCAGCACCAGATCGGGTGTCGTCAGTTCGCGCGAACGGCGATTCGACTTCGCGCTCGCAACGGGCTTTGGTGCGCGCGATTTATTTTTTGCCATCGCGCGCCTTCCGAAACTTGCTCCAATACCACCACTGACATTTCTCCGCCGCCAATCGCGGATTCACCGCCTGCGCCACCGCCGCTTCAAAAGTATCCAGCACGCAAGGATCTTGTCGTTGTCCCGTAAGCCTGCACATTTTGTCGTACATTTTTTTCGGGTTTTGTTTCGCCAGTTCCGCCACGCTGCGTATGCCCATCATTTGAAAATCGCGTTCAATCGCCGGGCCGACAGAAACTAAATCCTGAAACTTCCGCTCATTCGCTTTTCGCTGTTTAGTTGGCGTCGTTTGCACGGCCATAAAATTCTCCTTGACAAGAATTATATCGTACCTTAGACTCCACTAGTCTAAATGAGACTAGAGCCGGAACGCAAGCCAAATTTTAGAAAAAAAACTTCAGGCAGCTGGTCTTTAAAAGGAGGATTTCAAATGTTTCGCACAACAGCTTTCGTAATTCTCACGCTTCTCTTCAGCTTCTCCACTGGCCAACTGATGGAATCACAAAAGGAGAACCACATGTCCGTAAATAAAATCACCGCAGTTCTGCTCGTCGAAGAAGTCGAACCCTGCGTTAAATTCTGGGTAGACCGTCTCGGCTTTGAAAAAACCATGGAAGTCCCGGACGGAAACAAAATGGCCTTTGCGATGCTCCAAAAAGGAAATATCGAGCTGATGTACCAAACCTTTGACAGCGTCAAGAAGGATGATCCGAACTTCGCCGACATCATGCGCAAAGGCCCAACTTTCCTCTACGTCGAAGTCAGCGATATTAACGAAACCATCGCCGCACTGAAAGGTGTGCCCGTCGTGATGCCGCTACGCACCACCTTCTACGGCGCCAAAGAAATTGGCGTGAAAGATCCGGGGAATCACATAATCACTTTCGCGCAGGTTGCAGCTACGCCGGCGCATTGAAAAGGGCGCACCGGCCTACTTGTTTCTGGGGTCTCTGCAAATGACGCGATGGCAAGCTCGATAATTGTGGAGGCCCGATGTGAACGACAACTCCGACTCACGTCTAGAGTTCCGGTCCTTTCGCAAACGGCAACTCCAGGAACGAATTCGGAGAAACAATCTGAATTCCGCGAAAGGGATTCAGCACCAAAAGATCGGAATCGCCTGTAATGACGCGCGTCGCGCGGCCGTTCGCCGCTAACTCAAGAAACTTGTCGTCCTTGGCATCACGACACGCCGCAATCCTCAAATCGACGTCAACTAGTTCCGCGTCAAGCGTCAATCCTGCCAAGAAGCTGCGAACAATTTCTTCAGACACGAATTGACGGAGCCATTGCCGGGTCAGGACTTCATTCAATTCTGCGAGGGTCGCAAACGAGAGGAGGACTTTACCGTGTCGACCTGCGAGCTGAAGAGCTTGGCGGGGCTTCGATTCGGGCTTGAGCAACGCGCTTACGAGGACGTTGGTATCGAATACGCAACGCAACTAGACGCCTTCTAAAAAAGAATCCAGCATTTCCGGTGTCAGTCCCTTGGCCTTAGCTTCTGCAGCGGCTTCGTCAAGAATTTGAGAAAGTGGCCGCCGTTCCCGCGCAGCCAGATCGCGAAGCCAAATGCTCAGAAGAACCTGCATCTTCCGCTTTTCCTCCGGCGCAGCAGACTCGTATACCTGCGCAGTTTGCGGGTCGAGCGGGATAGTTATCGTAGGAATTGGCATGGATTTGACCTTTACTTATTCTACGCCCGTAAGCCCGCCTCTCGCTACACTTTCAATTCCACGCAATCCTCACTCATGCCGCAGCGCCTCAGTAGGATCTAACCCCGCCGCTTTCCGCGCCGGAACATAGCACGCAGTAATTCCAATCAGCATCAAAACAGCCGTCACGCTCAAATATGTCACCGGATCCGTCCCACTAATTCCCATCAGAAAACTTCCCACCACTCGACCAATCGCGAGCGCCGCGATCAATCCAATCGCGAGCCCCGCGCAAATAATAATCATTCCCTGTTTGCAGACCATCGCCAGCACCTGACCGCGCTGCGCGCCCAACGCCATGCGAATCCCAATCTCGCGCGTTCTCTGCGAAGCCGTGTACGAAACAACTCCGTACACGCCAACTGTCGCCAAAATTAACCCCAGAAGTCCCAGCGACGCCGCCAGCACCGCGCCCGCCTTAAATAAAAATAGTCCGCCAACTCCCTTCATCGCGTCGGACATCGTCTGCACCGCATACACCGGCATCGTCGGAGCAATTGATTGCACCGTCTTCACCGTTTCCTGCGCAACTGATTCCGCTCCACTCGCCGCGCGAACTTGCAGGGTCGCCAGCGCAGCTTCGTGCTGCGTAATCGGCACATAGAAAAACGGAGCCGCCGCATCGCTCAGTCCGCTGTCCTTGCTGTTTCGCACAATTCCGACTACTTCGACGATATCTTTCCCGCCTTCCATCATCGTGAAGCGACGCCCGATCGGATCGTCCTTCTGCCAATATTGCTCCGCCATTTTTTCGTTGATGATCGCTACATGCTGCGAATTCTGTTTGTCGCCGTCATTGAATGTGCGTCCACGCAGCAACGGAATCCTCATAACATCGAAGTATGCGGGCGAAACGTAATTATCTCCGGCGGAATCATGCGGCTGTCCGCTCGCCGAAGGATGCCCTTCAATTTCGATCGGCCCGCCGAGTTCCACCTCGCCCATCGGAACTGTCGCCGCAAGCGCGGCCGATTGCACACCAGGAAGTGAATTCATTCGCGTCAGCAATTGCGAATAAAATTCCTTGCTCTGCGCATCGCTGTACCCAATCTCGTGAGGGTCCATCGTGAAATTCATCACGTGCTGGGGATCAAATCCCAAATCCGACATATGCACGCTTCCCAAACTTCGCGTAAATAATCCCGCCACCACCAGCAACGCCAGCGATCCCGCCACCTGGGTCGCCACCAACACGCTGCGCACCCACTGACGTCTGTTCGTTGACGACCGATTCCCTTCGTGCAACATTTCACTCAAATTTGTGCGTGATGCGCGTAGCGCCGGAACAATTCCCGCCAGAATTCCCGTCACCAGCGCCATCGCAAATGCGAATGCAAACACTCGCCAGTCAAATCGGAAATCCAGCACAACTGGAAACGAGCTTGCCAAATTGATCGAGCTCATCGCGCGGCTCGCCATCAATCCAATTCCAATTCCCGCCACGCAACCAAGCGCCGCCAACAGCAAACTTTCTGCGAGTAGTTGACGAATTAATCTGCTTCGCACCGCACCCAACGCCGCACGCACCGCCATTTCACGTCCGCGCGCAGCCGCACGGACCAACAACATGTTCGCCACGTTCAAACACGCCAGCACCAGCACTAGAAATGAAAGTCCCAGAAATAACGCCGCCAATGTCGGAATCGGACTAGCTGCGGGATTCGAGTTCGGTCCCATCGGCCCCAGCCGCCATACGCGCAGATTCATTCCCTCATTCGTTTTCGGATATTGCTGCGCCAGCCGTTGCGAAACGACGTTCAATTCGGATCCCGCCTGCTCCAGTGACACGCCATCTTTCAACCGTGCAAATACCAACATGCTGCGCGATTCGCGATCTGTCATCGCTGCTCTGGTTCGAATTCCGCCAACCGATTGCGTTTGCATTCCAATCGGCAGAAATCCCTGAAATTCCAGTCCAGTGCTCGGCCCCTGAAATCCTTTCGGCCCAACTCCAATAATTGTTACTGGCACTCCATTCACCGCTACTCTTTTCCCAATTACAGAAGGATCGCCGCCGAATCTCGTCTGCCACGTCGCGTAACTCAGCACAAAAACAGGATCCGCACCCGAAACCACGCCCTCCGAAGGTAGGATAAACCTTCCCATCAGCGGATTGATTCCCATCATTCGGAAAAAATTTCCAGAAACATAGCCGTTCGTAATCGGCTGCGTCTTCCCGTCAGCCGTCAATCCATCCTGACCAATATCAAATGACGCGACATCCGAAAACGAATCTGCCGTCTGCTTCTGCACGTCATCAAAATCTGGGAACGAAAATCCGTTGCTGTTCCGCCCCTTCTGCTGAATTGTCAGGAAAGTCATGCGCTCCGGATGACTAATCGCCAGAGGCCGCAGCAGCACCCAGTCCACAATGCTGAAGATCGCCGTGTTCGCGCCAATTCCCAGCGACAGCGTCAGAATCGCAATCGCGGTAAATCCCGCGTTCTTCCGCAACATCCGCGCGCCGTACCAAAGATCCTGCCAAAGTGACCCCATATGTGTTGCCTCTATCTAACTATACGGAGAAACACCCGATAAGGTTCCCCGAAATGACGCCGCCAGACCTTTTTTAGAACATGCGAACAGCGCACAATCCGGCTCTCTCAAATCAAAATGGCGGGTAGAATGGAACCATGCCACGGCTTTTCAGGACGATTATTCCCAGAATAAAAAAATCGTTCGCGGAACGCGGCATACTCCGCACCTTGTTAATCGCGCCCCGGCTGCCGATAAGTTTAATCCGCGAACGAAACTACGCGAAGAAACTCGCCAGACAAGCCGCGCGAAGTGAATTCGATGAGCGATACGGCGTGGATACCGATGGGGACATCGGCGGTGGCAGCGGGGGACCGAGAAGCAAAACCTGCTTGAGCGACCTTGATATTCCAAGTTCAAATTGGATCTATGGCCTGGACTACTCGCCTGTCCCAGCCGGGCAATTTCACAGAATTATCGCTGGCCTGGCGCTGAATTTTGAAGAATATGTATTCGTTGATTTTGGATCTGGCAAAGGACGCGCGCTTCTTCTGGCATCCGAATTCCCGTTCAAGAAAATTATGGGAGTCGAGTTCTCGCCACAGCTTCACGTCATCGCACAATCGAATTTCAAAAAGTACTCAAGTCCCACCCAGCGTTGTAACTCGTTGGAATCGATCAACATGGATTTTACAGACTTCCAACTTCCGCTCGAACCTTGTGTCCTGTATTTTCTAGATCCATGCCGTGCGTCAATTTACGCACGAATCCTCGAGAACGTCCGAAAATCCTGGAAAACCCTTCCACGCAGGATCATCATCGTCTACATTTCACCGCTCTGCGAATCCGTCTTCGATTCTTCCGGATTTCTTCGCAAGCTGGCGAAGAGTGATGACGATGAATTCTCGGTTTACGAAGTCAAAGAAAACTGAATCGTTTTTTTCCCCGATTCTGCGCAACGTCTCCGGCTATTCTCATCATCGCAATCTTTAGGTAGACTGATTACGACAGCGCGCTCGTAACTCAACTGGATAGAGTGCAAGCCTTCGAAGCTTGATGTTGGGGGTTCAAATCCCTCCGGGCGCGCCACTTCAAATTCTCCCGCCCTTAATTCGCAGTCGGCGCTTTTTCCACGTGATCCACCACAATCACTTGCACCGGCAACTTTTCCTTATTCAACTTCAGCCCCAGCTTGTCGATCGACGCATACACCGATCCGCCCGAAGGATCACCCGCGCTCGGCACTCCGGTCGAATTCGCCGCCGGTCCAGGTCCGCCAACTGCGAACCCTGCCGATCTCGCTATCGCCTGCAAATCCTCAATAGAAATATTCACGGCCACCACGTACGTATCTTTTAGGTCGGTCTTATCAATCACCGGCTGCTGAAGGAACTGCGTCAATTGTTGCGTAAGAAGATCCATCGTCATCTTCGAAGATTCCATATGCATCATGCCGCCATCCACAGACACCTTCACATTTCCGCCCGGCCCGCCGGATATTTGAGTGCTTCCGCCTTCGCCGACCCTGCCCGTCGTCTTCACGCGCATTTG
>DASYNR010000328.1:0-11889 GCA_036008485.1 Candidatus Acidiferrales bacterium
TTCAGCCGCCAATTTCCCGCCCACAAAACTCCTCCGCGCATTTTCCTCGCCCCCGGCCGCACCAACATCATCGGCGAACACACCGACTACAACGACGGCTTCGTCCTCCCCGCGGCAATCGACCGCGCCACCTGGCTAGCCATCGCCCTGCGCCACGATCACATCCTTAATATCCACTCCGAACATTTCAACGAAACAATCCAATTCAATCTCGACAAATCCACTCCTGCCCCACGAAAACATTGGAGCGACTACGTCCTCGGCATTGCCATCCTCCTCCAAAAATCCGGGATTGCCGTCCACGGCGCCGATATCCTGATCAGAAGTGACGTTCCTCTCGGCGCCGGACTCAGCTCCTCCGCCTCACTGGAAGTCGCCACGGCATTCGCCCTACTCGCGCACGCCAATCACGAATTACCAAAATTAGAAATCGCGCAACTTTGCCAGCGCGCAGAAAACGAATTCGTCGGCGCCCACGTCGGCATCATGGACCAGTTCGTCTGCTGCTTCGGCCAATCCAATCACGCAATTTTTCTGGACTGCCGCTCCCTCGCCCATGAAGCCGTCCCGCTCCCACCAAACATCCGCCTGATCATGTGCAACACAATGGTCAAACACGAAATCGCATCAGGCGCGTACAACGCGCGCCGCAAAAATTGTGAGGATGCCGTCGCCATCCTCAAAAAAGTAATTCCAGATATCCGCTCCCTTCGCGACGTAACTCCCGACCAACTCCAACAGCACTCAAATCTTCTGCCCGACCTCCTCTACCGCCGCGCCCGCCACGTCGTCACCGAAAACGCCCGCGTCCTGGCCGCCCGCGAAGCTCTACTAAATAACGACCTCGAATCTCTCGGCGCGCTGATGCAAAAATCTCACGCCAGCCTCCGTGACGACTACGAAGTAAGCTGTAACGAACTCGACGTCATGGCCGATCTCGCCAATAATTTCCCCGGCTGCATCGGATCCCGCATGACAGGCGGCGGTTTCGGCGGCTGTACCATCAACTTAGTTCTCACCGATCAAGTCGAACAATTCGCCGTCCACATCCGCGAAGGCTATCAAGGCGCAACGGGTATCGCCCCAGAAATTTATTCCTGCGCCGCTTCCGATGGTGCGGCCGAGATCGAATAGGTCTTAGTACTTGCGCAGCGATGGAACAATCTGGCTAGATCAAAGCGCCCGATGACAGAATCGCGAAAACGAAAAACTCTCGAGGAGTTCCCCCGATTTGTTGTCACGACCGTGCGCCGCTACTTGAGCCGATCAATGGTGGGAACGGAAGCAGTCGACATTATCCGGCAGCCAACCAGACTTCGCCTCCAAGCACGGCGACAAGATTAGTTCCTCTAGGTTGGGGCTTCGAGTACTGCAACTTGTGTAGGACGCGCGTCAATTCTGGAGAATTCGGCTACTGCGATCCGGGTGGTCACTGGCTGTGCGAAAGCTGCTTCGAGCGATATGTGTTGCCACGCGATCTGGCCTTTGTAGACGAGCTCTGACGATTACGCACCATCTAAGCCCTTGAAAATTTGTCCAGCCAAGTGTAAATTACCGCTCGGCTGGAACTCCTCATCGCAATCACAGCCACGACCTCAGCGCGGAACTTCCTTGCACATCTCTCCCAAACAATTGCACACAAGCCACAATTGTTAACGAACTGTGTATTTAGCTATTAAATGAATAAATCCTGTCTTTCCTTAGGGTAGCAACTGCAAAAGCCATCTCTTCCCTGCTTTGTGTGTTGGCAATTAAATTGCTCAACCACCTGGGGACTCCTCCCATCGCTGGTCACATAACTTCTCGGAGAAAACTATGAAACGCTCAATCCTTGCTCTTGCCGCGCTGGTAGCACTCATGTGCGGAGCCTCGGCAGTTCACGCCGACACAATCACCGTCACCGAAACAGCCACTATGTCCGGATCTCTGGACGGTGTCTCTTTCACGAACGCGCTGGTAACGTTTACGGTCGTCGCCGACACCGCAAACTCGTCCAATGGCGGCGCAGGAACCACGTTCCGCCTCCCGGGTATCACCACAGTCAGCGTCGCAGGAATTACTGACATTCTTTCCGATGCCTCCACCGGCGCCGTCGTCAACCAAGCTTTAGGCGTGGCGGGAATCAGTGACTTCACAACTCACATCGGACTTACTTTCGTCCAAGATCCGGGCGCTTTTGGTACCTATACTCTGATGTCCTCCATTGGCCCTGTCTCTGGTTTAGGAGAAGTCAGTATTTTTGATTTCAATACCGACAATGGCTCGCTGGATCTAACCGGGATTTCTGGAGACGCCACATACTCAGCCGTCGTAGCCACTCCCGAGCCCGGCTCGATCGCACTTTTCGGCATGGGCCTCGCCGGAATATTGGTGTTAATGAAGAAGAAAGCCATAGCCTAAGAACTACTCATCGCCGATTGTCGTCGGCTCTGGAAAAACTCCTTCGACGCCCGTGCAACCTGCCCTAAGGTTGCCGGGCGGCGTTTGGACTATCGTAGTGCGCCACAGCGAATTCTCAACCCGCTTCGCCCTGATCACCGTACAAAGTGTGCGCGACGCACCCATTCAGTCCAGAACTTCCCCATAAACCGTATTACACTCACAGACAACATGAGCGACACAAGGAGCCCCGGCGCCCCTCTCCCTTCCGCGACGTCCGAAACCAAGCTCCAGATACTTAGCCTTCTCCTCAGGGAATCCCGCCATTCCACAATCGTCGCCGTAAAAAATTTCATAAAAATTCTCATCGGCCGCAAACCCTATTTTGACGAGCGCCTCCTCTTTCTCTGGCAGATCGTTTTGCATCTCACTGGTCTTCGCCCGCTAAAAAAAATTACCTGTCGGCCCGTAAGCTCCGAAGGCCCCGGCTCTCAGATACTCGCCGTCATGAACGCAATCAATTTTGCCCGTTGTGCGGGCCTTACCTACGTGCACACACCACTGAGTGAAATTGAACACGCCGACCGCCCAATGCAAGAATGGGCCGCTGCGTGGGAAACACTTTTCGGTCTCGGCGCGGGCGAGGCCGCCTGCGAACCAGGCAGCCGCGAAATTGTCACCCATTTCCCTCCGCTGATGGAGAAATGCCTCGGTTGGGATCGCCGCACCAATGAGATTTACGAAAATTTCAACGCAATGATTCCCGAGTTTCGCCGCAAATATTATCTGAACAAATCTCCGCGCCAGAATTGCAAACTAACCATCGCCGTCCACGTTCGCCGCGGATGGGACGTCAACATCCCCTCCGGCAATTATCTTTTCGGGCACGCAACGTCAATTTTGAGCACCATCACTCTCGTAAAAAATATTCTCGACTCTCACGCCATTCCGCACACCATCAGCATTTTTTCCGAAGGCGGCCCCGCCGATTTTGCAGAGCTAAATTTTTCTGGAATCCAAATATCGAAATACAGGGTCGGCCGCCACGCGCGCGGCAGAACTGACGACATCTCCGACCTGTCGCTCCCCACCGGCGAATCGGTCCTCGACATCGACGCAATCTCCGCCCTTCAGGAAATGGTCGAAAGCGACATATTAATTATGACCAAAAGCTCGTTCAGCTACTGCGCCGGCCTAATTTCCGACGGCATTAAAATTTCGAACTTCGTCTCGGAACGCCCCCCAATTGACGGCTGGCTCGTGCGCTCCGACGACGGCTCGTTCGACATCGCCGCATTCGAGCGCCAACTCTCCGAACTCATGCAAATAAATCCCATCCGAAAATGATCAACCTGCCGCGGCGACCGTAAAAACCGTACGGAACTCCAATCTTTCACTCCGCTCGAAGCCAAAACATCTGCAAATTTCCGTGAAGCATCTGGGGACGGTCCGCTTCATATGCATCAACCAAATCGAAATTGCGCATGTAAGGATCTTCCGGAAATCTCTTCACATATTCTGCCCGCGCTTCTTTATCAATTCCTCGATAGCCAAGCAAAGTAGTTCCGGTATCCTTCAGCAGCGTTTTCAATTCCGCCGGAGTAAATGCAACCTCGTGCGCATGGCAAAGCAGATCGCGAAATCCACTCATATAGTAGAAATCGCTCTCTTCCATCGGTCCCTTCATCACTCCAGTAGTGTCTTGAATGATCTCTTGGCGCGCAGCTCGCAACTCTCCAGCCGATCTGCCAATCTGCTTTTTTTGAATTAATTCTTTCGCCGCTTGCAAATTCGCGCGCGTGCGCTTGCTATAGAGTCCCAGCTTCAGGAATCCGCCGGGCTTCAGCGCGCGCACCAGCGCCTGCAGCCCCGCCAATGGATCGTCCATATGATGGAGCACTCCTACCGCTTCGATCACATCAAACTCCCCGCGCATGTCTCCTCTCATATCAAGGTTCAGAATGTCGCCGTGTAGAAACTTCAGATTCGGAACATTATATTTTCGGGATTGCCGAATTCCGTACGCCAGGCTCGACTTGCTGAAATCAACCGCGGTAACCGTCGCACTCGGATATTCGGCGGCGATCAAGATTGGATGGTAGCCGGTTCCGCAGCCGGCGATCAGAATTTTTACGTCGTCTCGATCCGGCGCCGGTGCCAGAAATGGAAAGCGTTCCAGCATCGCGTCCGCAAAGTTCCGCGGCGCCGGAGGCTTCAAGTCAATCCATCGCGGATACGGAAATTCTTCATACTGCTCGCGCACGGCCTGCGAAACAGGATCAGCACTCACTCCGAACGATGGAATCGTTTTCTTGATCTCATCTTCTTCAGCCGGCTCGCAAATCTGCCGGACATAAATTTCCTTCGCATCATCATCTTTGTCGATTCCCAATCGGAGGGCCGCATCGCGCACCGTCCAAAGCGGCTCGTACATCGCGTACACAATCAAATCTCGAATCGAAGTGAAGTTTTCCCTCAACCGCGCCAGCGCAAGCTGCTCTTCAGCGCTCACCGCCCAGACGTAGTCATTGTTGAAACATTGGCACGCCAGAGAAACCATATATTCAGTATGTTTCGCTTCATTCCGTTCGAGAAATCCTTTCCGAAAAGCAGTGAACGCGCGCTCGTATCGAACATCGTTCAGAATCTCCGAGCGCAGCCGGTCGTTTACCGGGCGTTGATCCATTAAAATTTTAACCTTTACAACTGCAACGCTAGAGTAGCCGACGGCCGAACCAATTGCGACTGATTCCGCGTACCGCACGCCTTTCACCGCCAACTCTTTTCGGTGTACGATGTTCCGCAGCTACGGGCCTGTAGCTCAGTCGGTTAGAGCAGCGGACTCATAATCCGTCGGTCCCAGGTTCGAGTCCTGGCGGGCCCACCAATCCTCTCCACTCCTGAAATTCCCACCCGCTTGTTATAGACTCCCCCCAACGTGGACGCACCGCCGCACTTCGCGCTAAATTTCGTCCAAAAAATTCCCCAATCTTTGTGTCACACAAAACACGCGCGTCCAAACTTGCACACATCCAACGCACCGTCGCCGCGCAAATGTTCCAATCAAAATCGCATTCGGAATCTGGCCGCAAACTTGCCTCACCATCATACCGGGCAAAAAATAGTATGACTCTCCTCCGCCAACCAAAACTCTGGCTCATCGCCCTCTGCGCCGCCCTTCTCATCACGGTCGCCGCCGCAAAACTGGCCCACGTCGCCGCCTCACAACCCGCGCCCAAGCCAGCTTCAAGAAGCGCGAAGGTTTCCGCGCGAACTCCCGATCTCGGCGACCATTACTCCGACGGCACCCCCAACTTCCTCCGTCTCGATTCCCCATCCGATCAAGACGCCTTCCGCCGCCGCTTCGTTCTAGTCGCCGAATTCCAGGCGCTTCGTCCCGATAAGGATCTCCCCAAAGAAATCAATGATTGTGCCGCGCTTCTCCGCTATTCCTATCGCAACGCCCTTCGCGGACGCGACGACACCTGGGAAATTGAAAATCGCGTCAAGCCTCCCTCCGCCCTCCCCTCTATCGAAAAATATCGCTACCCCGCTACTCCTCTCGGCGCCAATCTCTTCCGTGTCCGCTCCGGCCCATTCCTGCCCACCGATATTACTGACGGCTCCTTCGCCGAATTTGCCGACGCCAAAACTCTGAAAAATTTCAACGCTCATTTCATTTCCAAAGATGTCCGCCTCGCCCAGCCCGGCGATCTCCTTTTCTATCGACAGCTCGAGCAAAGCGCCTCCTTCCATTCCATGATCTTCATCGGCTCCGGCGAATGGGCGCCGGAAAATAGTGGGCATGAAAATGCAAATAAATATGTCGTCTATCACACCGGCCCGGACGGAAAAGATCCAGGAGAAATGCGCCGCATGACGCTCGCCGACCTACTGAACCATCCGTCGCCCAAATGGCGTCCCGTCCCCGGCAACGACAATTTTCTCGGCGTCTACCGGTGGAATATTTTGCGGGAGCAAAACTAAGTGCGCGCGAAAATAATCATCACCAGCCTTCTCTTCCTCACCATGCTCGTGCCCGTCGGAGGCCAGCGCCCCGGCGCCTATTTTTCTGTCTCCACCAATAAGACATTTCTCCCCGGCGAAAAAATCGGCGTCCATCTCTACGCCACGGACGTTGCTTCCCTCGAATTCCGCGTCTACAAAATCAAAGATCCCGCTGCGTTCCTCGAAAAACTCGATAGCCCGCACAATTTCGGCCACGTCAGCCAAACCGAACAGATCGAAACGCCAACACTCATAGAACGTTTCCATGACTGGAAAAAAGAAACGTGGCGGGCCGTCAAAGACTTTTTCCGCGAACAGTTCTCTTCCCGTTCCCGCGCCCAAATCCGGGAAAAGCAGGGCGAAGCCCTAAAAAGCAAAGCCGGCGAGGCCGCCGTTTTCGCGCAAGTACCTGTGCTGAATAGTTCGCAGCTCGTCGCGCGATGGCGTCAGGAAATGCCACCGCGATATTTATCCGAATCAATCAGCGTCCCAATAACTTCCCTCGCAAAAGGTTTGTATCTGCTGGAAGCCACCGACGGAAATCTTCGCGCCTATACACTTGTAATCGTTTCCGAACTCGGCGTGATCACAAAAACCGCGCCCGGCCAGGTCCTAACATTTTCCGCGAACCGTAACACCGGCGAACCGGTTCCCAACGCCAACGTCCTCGTCTGGTCCGACAAAAAAGAAAATGTCCGCCTGAAAAGTGATCAGAGCGGCCTCACGGAATCTTCGCTGCCACAAGGACAATACGAAGACGTCCGTGTCGTCGCAGTTCATGGCGACGATGTCGCCCTGACGACTCCCGAGTCCTACAATCTCAGCAGCAAGCCCGATCAGGATTTAACCGCTTACGTTTACACCGATCGCCCCGTCTATCGCCCCACTCACTCCGTCCACTTCAAAGCGATTCTCCGCGCATACAGCGGAGAGCACTACAAAATTCCCACCGGCGAAAAGGTACAGGTTCTAATCGAAGATCCCGCCAGCAAAATAATGTTGCAGAATGATTTTCCCATTTCCTCGTTCGGCACAATTCACGGCGATCTCGACCTTCCCATGGATGCCGCGCTCGGCTACTACTCCATCACCGTCCGTTGGCACGGCGCCGAAGGATCCCAGGGCACCGGCGGTTTTCACGTCGAGGAATACAAAAAGCCCGAATACGAAGTCCGCGTTTCTCCTTCGACGCTCCGAATTTTGCAGGGCAATTCCATCGAAGCCACCATTGACGCCCACTATTTCTTCGGCGAACCCGTCGCCGGAGCCGACGTAAAATATGTCGTCCACACTTCCGATTACTGGTCGCCCTTCATCGATCACGATGATGACAACGATTTATCAAACGGCGGCAGCGAATCCGAAGGCGACCAAAGCGACGAATACGATTACGCCGGCGAACAAGTTTCCGAGCAATCCGGCAAGCTCGATCAAAATGGCCAGCTAAAAATTCACATCCCCACAAAATTAGACGCCCACCATCACGACATGCGCTACAGAATCGAAGCGCGCGTTACCGACGCCGGCAATCGCGAAATTTCCGGACACAACTCTGTCATCACAACCTACGGCAGCTTCGCCGTCGGCATTTCTCCCGACAATTATTTTTTCCAGAAGGGCGCGAAAATGAACGCCACCGTCGTCGCCAAAGATTATGACGGCAAACCAATCCACACTCGCGTCCGCGTGGAAACCGTAAAATACAATTATCTCTCGGGAAAGATGAGTGAAACCGTTCTGGACACGGCGTTTTCAGAAACCGGAGCAGATGGAACCGCGCGCGTCTCTTTGACCGCAAAGGATTCCGGTGGCCTCACGCTGAAAGTCAGCGCCACGACACCGGAAAATCGCGAAGTTACTGGCATCGATTGGATTTGGGTTGCGGGCGCAGGCGAAGCCGACTGGGGCGCAGGCGAGAACAAAGAAATTCGCCTCGTCGCCGATAAAAAAACCTATCAAGTCGGAGAAACCGCGCATGTTCTCGCGATGACGGGAATTCCCGATTCCTATTTGCTCGTAACCACCGAAGCCAGAACCATTCAATCCAAGCGCGTAATTCACGCCACCTCGTCAACGCCAACAATTGATATTCCGATTCTCAGCGATCATCAACCAAACGTGTTCGTCTCCGTTTCGTTCCTGCACGAAAACAGTTTCTACGAATCCAGTAAGAACATAAAAGTTCCCGCCGTCCAGCAAAAACTGCAAATTGAAATTCAGCCGTCTAAAAAACAATTCGCGCCAGGACAGGACGCCACTTACACGCTGATCGCGCGCGACTATCAAGGCAAACCCGTCGCCGGAGAATTCAGTCTCAGCGTGGTCGACGAAGCCATCTACGGAATTTATCCGGACACCAGCGGTGACATCAATTCCGCATTCTTCGGCCCTGTTTACGATCGCGTTTCGACTGACTCCTCCATGCGTTTTTATTTCAGCGGCGAAGCGGGCAAAAAAGAAATGTTTCTCAGCTATCGCGCGCCAACAAATCCGCGTGCGCTGGCCCAATTAAAACCAGAGCCGCTCGTCCAACCGAAAGTTAGAAAATTATTTCCGGATACCGCGCTCTGGCTCGCAGACGTTCACACCGATTCCACCGGCCGCGCCGAAGCAAAACTTACTTTTCCGGACTCGCTCACCAGTTGGCGCACCACGGTCCGCGGCTCAACTGTCGATACGAAAGTCGGCAGCGCCATCGACAACGTAATCGTTCGGAAAAATGTAATGGTTCGTCTCGCCATCCCGCGATTTTTCCGTCAGGACGATGAAGTAACAATTTCCGCGATCGTCCACAACTATCTCGCCACCGCAAAAGATGTTCACGTTTCGCTGGACGTGAAAGGTCTCGAAGTCTTGTCCGGCGCCACCACCGTAATAAATGTTCCCAGCAAAGGCGAAGCAAAAGCCGATTGGCGTGTTCGCGCACAATCTACGTTGTCCGCCGTGCTCGATGCGAAGGCGCTAACCAACGAAGAATCCGACGCGCTCGAAATCACTCTGCCGATTATTCCCGCGGGCGTAAAACAAACCGACGCGAAATCCGGTTCCATCGTCGCTGCCGATCAAGATGAAACAGAAACCATCACGATGCCCGGAAATCCCAGCATCGCTTCCCCAAGCTTAGACATTTCGTTGAACTCCTCACTCGCAGGAAGCATTTTCGGCGCACTCGATTATTTGACGGCCTATCCCTACGGCTGCACGGAACAAACCATGTCCAGTTTTCTTCCGAACGTCGTCGTCGCAAAAGCCATGAAGGATCTTCACATACCCAGCGCGGCAAACGCCGGCGATCTCGATAGCAAAATAAAAGCGGGCATGGCGCGTCTGCAGGATTTCCAACACGATGACGGTGGCTGGGGCTGGTGGAAAGATGATGAGAGCCAGGTTTTTATGACCGCCTATGTCGTCGCCGGATTCGGACAAGTACGCGACGCGGGCTATCAAGTGAACACCGACTCCCTCACAAAAGCGCAGAAGTGGCTGCACGACTCGCTAGCAAGTCACGCGAACATGCGCCCGGATTTGCAAGCCTATGTTGTGTACTCGCTCGCACTGAACTCCGACGCGCACTCCGATGAAATCGAAGCCGCGTGGACCAAGCGCAGTTCCATGACGACGCAAGGACTCGCGATGCTCGGACTAACTCAACACGCGAAAGGCGATCACTCACGCGCCAAAGAAATCGCCGACAAACTCGAATCGACAGCGACCACCACCGATCGCGAAGCTTCGTGGCCGGAAAATTACGATTACTTCATGGAATTTGAAATTGACGACGCCGCGGAAACCACGGCCTATGCCGTTCGTCTGCTCAGTCTAGAAAGACCGGAAAGTAAGCTGCTTCCAAAAGCCGCATTCTGGCTGGTGAATCATCGCGACGGCGGATATTTCTGGGACAGCACAAAACAAACGGCCATGGTAATTTTCGGCCTCACCGAATATATGAAAGCAAGCCATGAACTCGACGCGAATTTCCGCGCCGAAGTCTTCGTAAATGGAAAACAAATTTCCGCGCGCCAATTCACCGCCGCCGATTCTTTCAATCCCGCGCAACCGGTAATTCATCTCGACGCGTCCGCGCTTCACGAAGGCGCAAACGAAATTCGCATTCACAAAACCGGCGCAGGCCGTCTCTACTGGTCCGCGAGCGGATCATATTATTCCAACGACAAGAAACTCGTGCAGAGCAACAAACTTTCGCTGAACATCACGCGCGATTATTTCCGCCTCACTCCGGAAAACACTGGAAGCAAAATCGTCTACAACCTCGATCCGTTGCAAGGCGATCTTCACGTCGGAGATATTCTCGCCGTGCGCATCACGATCGGCGGAAGTGAATGGCGATATTTGTTAATGGAAGATCCAATTCCCGCGGGCGCGGAATTTATTACGCGCGACGACCTCTACGAATTAAAACAAAAACCCGGATGGTGGGATTCCTGGTTCACGCGCCGCGAATTTCACGACGACCGTGCGGCAATTTTCCAAACTTACTTCAACAGAGAAAAGCAATATACGTACTTGCTGAAAATTGTGAACCCCGGAAAATTCCAGGTAAGCCCGGCGGTAGTGCGGCCAATGTATCAACCATCGATTTTCGCCACGAGCGACGCACTTTTGTTGGAGGTGAAGTGATGGCCGCTCTAACAATCGCGCGCAAATCTATTTCCGGCGCTTTCGGCAATTGGCGCCTCTGGCTGATTCAGTTCATCGGTAATCCGCTTCTGTTTTTATTGTTCGCTGGCTGGCTTCTAATTCCAGTGGCAAATACGTTCTACATAATTCTGAACGCGCTGCTGGCGATTCTGCTGATCGCCGCAACTGTGACTCTTCACGGCGGAACGCTAAATTATTTTTCCGAAAGAGATCTGAACCTCTATGTTCCGCTCAAAAGAATGTTTTTGCGCGCGCTAAGAAATATCATTCCAATTCTAATTTGCGCCGCTGTGCTTTATTTTCTGTGGATGCTGAGCGATAAATTTGAGGACCTGCGAGAAACATTCCCAACCTATCTTCGTTCCACACTTTCCGCTTCAACGCGAAAACACATTTCCGTCTCCGCACTTGAAAATACTTTTGCCGTAGTCGCTTTCGGACTCCGCTGGATTTTAATTCCGGGATTGATTTTGCCTTTTGCGGCTGCCGCTTCAAACAAAGGCTTTCGCGGTTTAGCGGCCGGCGGATTTCGCAGAATGAAAAACGCAATCGGAAGTTTTTCTTACTGGCTAGTTCTCACCCTCGCCGCAATTCTGGGAGTCTACGCCACTGAAACAATTCTTAATTCGACTCCAAATTTTGCAACCTCCACGTATCACCACGAAATGTTCAGTCTCGTAATCCGCTTAGTGATTTCCTACTCGCTCGCGCTTATCGCGTGGATGATCACGTGCTCAACGGTTGGCCGAACCGCGTGGCGAGCCGAGTTCACCGTGACTCAAGTCCCTCGGCAGCCCGGCACTTAACCAAGAAAGCACATTCTGTTTGCCGAACCGCTGCACG
>DASYNR010000329.1:0-3829 GCA_036008485.1 Candidatus Acidiferrales bacterium
GCGAGGTCGAATTTGTAATTAGTTGCCATGCTCCGCCTTCCGTGTCGCATTTATCTCGCGTGCAGGAAATGTTTTCTTTGCCGCCGCGCTTGATTCCAGTGACTGCGCAATTTGCGGCCACGATCGCCGGCGTAGTGGCGTCGTCAAAGGACCGGGAGGCCGCGCCGATTCCAGCGGCGCAATTCCCGCCGTGCCCAACAACGAATTGAGCAAAGCGCGATTTTCTGCGCGCAATCGCGCAGATTCTTCTTCGAGCGATCGCACATATCGCCTGTGAAATAGTGCCCGAAACGCGTTTGCGATGCGTTCAATTACTTGCCCGATAAAATCCACTTGCCCTCCAACTACATATTCGAGAAAATTGCGAAATGCCGGGACACCGTCCACTCTATGCGGTACCCATAACGCGCAGAGCGCTTTATCGAGGCGCTCTTTGGGCGTCAATCCTTGTCTTCGGTCTCGGCGCGATTTCACTGTGTCTCGCGCGTTTGTTTCCCGGGCCAACGTTAACGGGCGCGCCAGGTGTTGCGTTCATGGCCGTAACGATCCCGCTTTGGCCGGGAATGATCGCTGGCCGAATTGTTTTCATGAATGTTCAGGAATTCGGCGCTAGGTTCGCCGTGTCGGCGTCGTCTGAAGTTTGCGCGATATTCGTCGTCAACTGGACGTTCTACTTTTTACTATTCTCGTATTTCATTCATTCCAGAAATCAAAAGAAGCAACGATTGCGAATGGAGCGGATTCCGCTTTGAGACCCCCAGCGTTCAAATGCCCTAACTGGCGTGCGACTTTGTGGGCAACGCTCATCGTAGTTCCGTCTTACTTCATGAGCATTTCTTTTCTTCGAGCGATCTCGGATGATTTTCACCCGCATCATCACAGCGTATTCTTTGTCGCTGCAGGGTTGTGCGCAACAGCGGCGATGGAGCCTGGATCGTTGATCGAAACCGTGCGGTCGCTTGTTTTCAGTTTCTTGGGCAACCGTCAAGCTCAATACCAGTCCGACAGTTTGCTAATTCCAATTGTCAGTTGGGCGTTCTACTGTTTTGTTTTGGCTTGGGTTTCCGGATGGCGCGAGCGGCGCGCGATTGCGAAAGCTCAATCCGTCAAACCCGCCATCTCCGTGGCGCCGTAACTCCAAATCGTTTCCGTCCGGGACCGCCCGGTTTTCGCAAGTCGGATTCGGCTTTGCGCATCCAAATCGCGCGGCTGGTCGGATCGTTGGTTGCGATGCGTTCCGCGCGCGCAGCTAAGTTCGCTTCGATTCCGCTGAGCGACGTGCGGCGCGGATCGAGGCGCGATTTAATTCCATAACGCGCGGAATCAGCGACGTCATCGCCTTCGCTTTTCAGAATGTCTTCGATGTTCGCTTCGTCGCGCGTTAGGATCGGCAGCGATTCCAGCAGCTCATAACAGTTTTGCGTGATGATCCATTTATCGGTTCGTAGTAACTCATACATTAACATCCATCCGCCGACGCGTTCGTCGTCCGCGGGATCGGGACGCGGCAAATGTTCCGCGGCAAGTCCCTGGCCGAGCTGATCGGCGATAGTATCTTCCGCGGTGCGTTGCGCGAAGGCGTCCGGCGAAAGATATATGGAGCCTATGCGTTCGCCTCGGCTGCGTTCGGCGATTGCCGTGGCCAACATTCTCGGCGAAAGATGATTCTGCACAAATTCGCGATAGGTCACTACAGTCCCATCTGGCGCGGCGGCGTGCCATAGGACGGCGCTGGGATGCTCGAATCCCCAGTCAACCGAAATCCAGCGCGGCCACCACGGTTCGATGCCAACATCTTCGGGACGCGCGGTGTGGCGCTCGCAATCGAGCACGTCAAAATATTGTCCGGCGAAAACATCCCAATCGCCGCGGAGAAATGCGCGGCTCAAATGTGTCGGCAACGCTTCCAATGTGCGCCGATATTCCAGATCGTTCGCGTACACCGGATTGTCAGCCATCGAGGCTCTTATGAATGAGTAATCATCCGGATCATACTGTGCGGCGGATTCCATTCCGGCCGGCGGCTTGGAATCGATCCAAAGAGCTTTCACCCAGGCGTGTCCGATGTTGCCGGGATTTGTCGCTCCCGCCATGTTCGGAAAACTTCCAGGCACCGGGCAGCGATTGCGGCTGGTGAGAAATTGCCATTGCTTCAAAGTGAAATGAGTCAGCTCGTCGAGTCCGATAAAAAGATATTCCGCGCCCTGATATTGATAGACGTCATTTTCGTGCGCGCAATGGCCGAAGCGGGTGGTGCTGCCATTGTGCCAGGTCACGATATGCTTTGATTCGTTGTAACTCTTGTACAAACTGCGGGGAACATCGCGACGGAAATAGGCGAGCAGAGACGATTCCAATTCCGGAAATGTGCGGCGCAACAATAGCGTATCCACTCGCGGATGTTCTCTTGCCCGGCAGATGCATTCCCACAGAAGCGCTTTTGTTTTTCCCGGACCCGCCGCCCCACCGAACAGCCTGTACTTTGCAGGCGATTGATGGAATTCACGCTGCCGAGGAAACGGCGAGTAATATTTAGACAGCAACTCGTCGCGCAAGTTCGTTCGCGTGGAATCAAGTGTGATTGACATATGGAGCGACCGTGGAAGATTGATCTGGGCGCGGCGTTTACAGCGCAGTTCCGCCGCGCAGTTTCTTGCCGACAAAAAATGCAACCGCGCCGCCGATGGTAAGGAGCGCAACGGCATAGTGATGAATGCTGAGCACAGCTCCGGTTAAAAATGCAGCGGCGCCTGCGATTTCGATAATCGTTCCCAATTTACTTGCACTGATCGATGTGCTGCTCATGGCGATTCCTCCGTGTGAAACGATTGGCTTGAAAAGTATTGCTGAATTTATTCGTGGAATTAGTTCCGTACCGGCCGCGGAATGTCGCAAACAAAGTGCACTTCCGCCGACTCATCTGACGCCGCCGCTGCGGGTTTGCCGTAGAGATATTCGACCGTGGTTTCAAACATTCGGGCGCGGACGCTTGCGCCCTTCGCGTTCCCGTCGCGCAGCAACTTACTTCCGATGGCGACAAGGTCGCACTGTTGCGCGATGGCTTTGGCGAGCTGGCGTCCGTCCGCGAAATCCGCGGTGGGCGCGGCGAGCGCGGCGTCTTCCCTTTGTTTTATCGCCGCCTTCTCCGCCTTGGTTAGCTTGCCGGCAGAAGGCGTTTGGAGTTCGGGATCTTGAGAATTAGTTTTCTTGGACATGAGAATCACTTTGTCAAACGGCCCGCTATGCGTGTGGCGCCTGCGGAAACATTGCTAAAAATTGCCCAGAGCTTCACGAACTGATTGCGAAAGCGCGGCGGATCGAAAACGAACCGATTTAGAGGACATGGGTACAAACTTCTTAATTTTCTCAAACGAAGCTTACGCCAACATTTTCGCGGTGTATCCGGATCCGCCGGATGCGGAATTGCATTTGATGCGAATAAATTTTGCGCGAACAGTCGTCACCGTGCGCGCTTCCCCGGCGGTTGCCGTGCTCGTGTCCAGCGTCGTGTATTCGGCGTCCACGTCAGCCATCGCGGACTGCAGCGAAATGCTGATCGACGTCGGCGCCGTCGCAAAAATTGTTTGCCAGCGAACGGTGCGGCCGCCATCGGGAAATCCGCTTGGCTGCGGCAAAGCGAATTGCGCGCCCGATGTGCCACCGGCCGGCGATTCATTTGAAAAACTGAAACCGACGTCGCCCGGAAAAAGCGCCAGCGGCGGATTCGTATTGTTGTAGGTCGGCATAATTCCTCCAGAGAATTTGTGGTGCGTGATTCACAATTGCGTTGCGCGCGGAAAACTAATTTTCAGAATGGCGACGAACTTTG
>DASYNR010000330.1:0-4368 GCA_036008485.1 Candidatus Acidiferrales bacterium
AATATCCGAGGATTAGTCCGATGAGCGTGCCGATGGAGCCGATAGTGAGTCCCTGCAGGAAGAAAATGTTGCGGACTTGCTTGCGGCGCGCGCCCATGGCCATCAGGACGGAGATGTCACGCGCGCGATCGGTGACCGTCATGCTGAGCACGACGATAATATTTAGACCAGCGACGAAGGTGATGAGTCCGATGAAAATTGCGGTGACCAATTTTTCCAGACGCAGCGCGCTGAACAGCGCATGATTTTCTTCCATCCAGCTTGTGGCTTTGTAGAGCGGGCCTGCAGAGGTTGCGAGTTGCTTCGCGATTTCCGCGGCGCGATCGATTTGCGAGACGCGAACTTCGAGCGCGATTACTTCGTCACCAACGCCAGCAAGATTTTGCGCTGAGGCGAGAGTGACGAATCCCCAGTGCGCGTCGAAGTCGTAGAATCCGGAATTGAAAATTCCCGTTACGCGGAAAGTTCGCGTGCGTGGAAACATTCCGAAAGGAGTTAGGCTGCCGCTCGGACTCATGAGCGTGACATTATCGCCGACGCGCAATTCCAATTCTTCGGCGAGCATGTGTCCGAGAATGATTGCGCCGATGCCGTCGGAGTCAGGAGAAAAATCGGCTTGGCCATCGACGATATGCGTTAGCGCTTCGTCAGATTTTATTTCGAGAGCCGGATCAACTCCTTTTACGACGACGCCGCTGGCTTTGCCTCCCGCGGAAAGTAAAACGGTTTGATAGAGCGCAGGAGTTACGGAGCGAACGCCGGGAGTTTTCGCGAGGCGCTCGCCAAGTTCGCGATAGTTATGGATGGCGTCCGCGCCGGGTTCAGTGATGGTGATGTGCGCGGTGACGCCGAGCAAACGATCCTGAAGTGTTTCGCGGAAACCGGAGTTCATCGCCAGCGCGATCACGAGCGTGGCTACGCCTGCTGCAACGCCGAGTACGGAGAGTAATGTGACTAGCCGCAGAACTGCCGGTCTGTGCGGGGAGCGCAGATACCGCCGCGCAACCAGCCATTCAAATCTCATGGCTTCTTTGCGGAACTATCCGGCGCGCTGGCGGATTCCGACGCGGAATTTTTTTCTGGAGCGGATTCGTGGCGCGTTTCGGGACGCGTCTCTGGCCGCAAAAGGGGAAATAAAATTACGTCGCGAATTGAGTGCGAATCTGTGAGCAACATTGTTAGGCGGTCAATTCCAATTCCCATTCCGGCTGCGGGCGGCATGCCCTGACTTAGCGCGCGGACGTAATCGAGATCAACTTCCTTTGGCGCTTCGTCGCCGCCTTGCTCGACTTGTCTGCGGAAGCGCTCTTCCTGCTCGATGGGATCATTTAATTCGGAGAACGCGTTGCCCAGCTCGAATCCACCGCAGAAAACTTCAAAGCGCTCGGCGGTGGAAGGATCGTCGTCCTTACATTTGGAGAGCGGAGAAATATCTTTGGGGAAATCGTAGAGGATTGTAGGCTGAAATAAATGTTCTTCAGCGATGGCCTCGAAGAGAGCGCCAACAAGTTCGCCGTCGGTCAACTTGTCCACATCCTTAATAGGAGGGGCGTTGCCCTGCGTGGCCCAGGCATTATATTTCCGCGCGGCTTCGCGTGGACCATCCTTCGCGCGCAATCGTTCGGCGCTGGGCTTTTCTCCCGCAGCGGCCGGCCAATATTGCGAAATCGCTTCCCGCATCGTAAGCCGCTGCCACTTCGCAAAATCAATGTCGTGATCGCAATATTTTACGGCGGTGCCGCCTGTGACGGCGCGAGCAAGCGTGGCGAATAATTCTTCGGTCAAATTCATGAAGGTGCGGTAATCGCTGTACGCTTCGTAAAATTCCAGCATGGTGAATTCCGGATTGTGCTGCGTGGAAATTCCTTCATTCCGGAAATTGCGATTAATTTCGTAAACGCGATCCAGTCCGCCGACCACCAGCCGCTTCAGATAAAGTTCCGGCGCAATTCGCAGATACAAATCCATCTCAAGCGTGTTGTGATGCGTAATGAAAGGCCGCGCGGTGGCTCCGCCCGCGATGGACTGCATCATCGGCGTTTCCACTTCGATATAACCGCGTGCGTCGAAAAACTTTCGCATCTCGCGCACTAAAATTGCGCGCTTCAGGAAAATTTCGCGCGATTTCGGCGTTACGATCAAATCCACATAGCGCTGACGGTAGCGCGTCTCCACATCCTGCAACCCGTGCCATTTTTCCGGCAGAGGCAGCAGAGATTTCGAGAGCAGCGTCAACTCCGTAACCTTAATGGTCAGCTCGTCCGTCTTGGTGCGGAACATTGTTCCCACCACGCCGATGGTGTCGCCCATATCCAACAGTTGAAAAAGTTGGAAAGCCTTTTCGCCGACCAAATCCAGCCGAACGTAAATCTGAATTTTCGCGCCGCTTCCTTGGATGTGCGCAAATCCGGTTTTCCCATGCGAACGCAAAGTCAGAATGCGTCCCGCGACGCGCACTTCGGCATGTGCCGCCTCAAGCTCAGCAACCGCCATGCTGCCGAATTTGTCGACGACCTGCGCGGGCGTCAGCGTCCAATCAAATTTGTGGGGATATGGCGCGTAACCCAGCGCGACGATCTGCTCCAATTTCTTTTGGCGCTGAAGATATTGTTCCAATGGCTCAAACGGCAAATGGAAATCCTTTCCGGATGTCTATTACTTATGCGAGGCGCTTTGATAATCGAGCCGAAGTATAGCGGGGGGCTTGAGAGAGCGTCAAGGAAACTGAGTTGAGGTTAAATTCTGAGCGGCAACTAAGCTTTGCGGCATAATGAAACCATGTTCGCGCCCTCGGTACTGGAAATTCAAAACGCCCTCGAACGGCTCGCCGATGGACTCGGACGCTATCAGTGGCTCCAGGCTAGCGTCTTAGAATGTGACGTGACCACGGATCGCGAGTTTCAGAGGCGCTTCGATGCTTTCTATCGAGTCCGGCGCAACTCCCATTGGCGAAGAGAGTTTTTTGCGCTGATGGAGAAGTCAAAAAGCGGCGAGACCTACTTCTCAGAGACTTTGCAAGCTGTCTACCGTTCTACCGGCCGAATTGAGGCGTCGTTTGCAAGCAAGCTGGTTGCGACACTCGACCCCTCAAAGCCGGTCATCGACAAATTCGTTCTGCGCTGCTTCAAACTGCGCCTACCCAACTGGGGTTCGGCAAATCGGGAGGAGAACACGGTTGAACTCTATAGGCAACTGTGTCTGAAGTACGATGACCTCCTGGCGAGTCCCGACGGAGTCAAGATACGAAACATGTTCGATGAAAGATATCCGAATGCGAAGATCACGAATGTTAAGAAAATAGATCTGGTTCTGTGGCAGATGAGGCCCAACTGACCCGCCACCTTTTATAGCAACGCTAGTAGTGCGGGTTGGCAGCGCCCGAACCGATTGCTCCGGCCTTTAGCTTCCCTGCCGATATGCGGCCTGTTTAAGTTCTCTAAATGGCGAGGGCCAGTCCCTCTGATCCGTGTTTTCGTCGTCATATCGCTCGATTGCTGCTTCGTCAAGACTGCTAAATTCGAGTCCTTTGCAATCACAATAGTGACGCAGATCGGCTAGAAGATCTGTGACGGCTTGGGCATCGGTTACACGCGCGGCAGTTCCTAAATACGCCTTTACGATCTCAATAAGCCGCTCTATCCGGGCCAGTCGTGCGCGTCCCTCTTCGGCCAAGACGTTTGAGGCATAATTAATTCCGCCGGACAGATCGCGCAAAGACCTGACCTGGCGTGGCTTGCGTTTCTGTTTTGGTTTAGTCAATTCACACCTTTTTCTTTCTGCGCAAACGCAGCAACGTGTTAGAGCGAGATCGAATTGATCCAAGCTATACGTTCGCGAGCCACGAGACCTGTACCATAACTCTTTCCATCTTCTTAAATTTTAGGCTGCCCAAAAGCGGATTGCGGAAGATTACATGGAACGGCGATTCTCGGAAGTTCTTTACAACAAAGAGGAAGAAGCGATCCCGCAGATCCATCGCTGTCTCATGCTCTTTCGGTGTGAGCGACAAACTTCCAGTGACTCCGTTCAATCCTTTAACCTCCACCGCTAGAAAGTGCTTCCGCGCGCTAGCTTCTAAACGAAAATCGTAGCCGCACCCGAGACTGGTTGTATTCTCGGACGTGTACCCCTTGAATTCCGGGAGCGTTGGCCGAACCGATTCAAAGTACCGCTCCGCTGCTAAGCCCGTGATTAATCTCTGTGCGAATTGTGACTGGCCGCTTGTCTTCCTTTTTTCTTGGAACTCGCTACGCACGTTTTCGTCATAGCCGACAAAGGATTCAACCAAGCCTGTGAACGAATCCAGATCGATTTTCTTATACTCTTCAAACACCTTCAGGCAGTATTCGCGAGTCTTGCGCTTATGCC
>DASYNR010000331.1:0-3566 GCA_036008485.1 Candidatus Acidiferrales bacterium
CGCGTATAATCTGGAGCTGAACATATTTCCTCGCAAGCGCGAGAGATCCTATGACAAAAGTAAAGAGAGATTTGTCACTACGAATTCGACCTGGAACGCCGCGTGATATGCCAACGGTTTTGCGCATGATCCGCGGACTCGCGAAGTACGAGCGGTTGACTCGCGAAGTTAAGGCTACGGTGACTTGTTTGCGGCGCGATGGCTTCGGCCGGCGATCATACTTTCAGACGTTGATATGCTGGCGCGGCCAGACCGCAGTGGGTTATGCGCTCTATTTCTTCACGTACTCGACGTTCCGTGCTGAGCCAACACTTTACTTGGAGGATCTTTTCGTTTTGCCCGAACAGCGCGGCATGGGCGCAGGCAAGGCTTTGTTAGCCGCCCTCGCTCGCGTCGCAATTCGGCGAAGATGCGGCCGAATGGAATGGGCCGTTCTTAGCGTCAACACGCCGGCGATCCGTTTCTACAGACGACTAGGCGCGAGTCTGCGTAAGGAATGGATTCTTACGCGTATCACAGATGTTCCTCTGCGCAATTTGGCCAGAACGCGCTAGGCCCACATCGGTATAATGCGGACTGGAAGCGTTGGTATGTGCGATTGTCCGAAGGGGATCGATGATCGTCGGTTTGGGAATTGATATTTGCGAAGTGGACCGCATTCGCGAAGCGGTTCAGCGGCACGGCGAAGCATTTCTGAAACGCGTCTACACTCCGTCGGAAATTGCTTACTGCAAAAAACATCGTGATCCGTACGAACGCTACGCCGCGCGATTCGCGGCGAAAGAAGCCGCAATGAAAGCGTTGGGCACAGGATGGAGACGCGGCGTTCGCTGGGTGGATATTGAAGTGGCGCGAATGCCCAGCGGTCAGCCAACAATTAAATTTTATGGCGAAACGGAAAAAATTGCGGAGTCACTTGGAGTAAAAAGAATTTTGCTAACAATCACGCACAGCGGAAATACCGCGCTGGCGCAGGTTATTTTTGAAGGATAGCAAAACGGCTGAAGCCGCGCAGACCTGAACTGAAAGGTCTGCGCCAGCCTCACTAGCACTTGACGCGCGTTTACGGCAGCGCGTCGTACGGCGAATCTAATCGCATTCGCGGAGTCGCAGCCATTTTTATTTCAAGCGTCGGAAGTCCCGCTTTTTTCAGTTGCTCATTCAGCGCGGGAACGTCCTTCGTTTTGATTTGCATCCATTGCGCCATTAATCTTGTATACGTCGCATCCAATTGTGCGAGCTGCGCGGATTGCGCCGCAGTCGGAGCAGCATCAGCGCTATCGATCAATCCATACAGCGCGCTGAGTTCGCCGCTCACTTGAGTAAATGTTGGAGCGGTATCTGCCGCGGCGCCTCGGCCTCTTCCGCCAGCGCCTCCTCCACCACCACCTGCGCCTCGGCCACCGCGTCCGCCACCACCAGCGACAGGAGCTTCGCCGGCGATTGCGACCATCTTTTTATTTAGCGCGGTGATCGCATCGCCGAGCGCACCGGTTTGAGGTGCAATCGCTTTCACATCGGCTTGCAGCGAACGTACGGACGTAACAGTTTCGGCTCCGTGTTTCATATCAGCTGCAATTTTTAATTCCGCGGAATTTTCCAACGCGAGATCTGGTCCAGTTGCTTTCACGCGCGGATCCATTTTTATTGTGAGCTGTTGCGAAACTGTTTTTCCATCGGCAATAAGTTTCACCGTATAAGTTCCAGCCGCAGCGCGTGGGCCCATCGGCTCTCGTGGCGTGTCATGCGGAACTGCGCTGATCGGATAATTCGCACCGCCTCCACGTCCACCACCGCCGACGAGCGGCTCGTAGTGAATATCCCAAACCCAGCGATGCATTCCAGCTTCAGCGCTAAGAACTCGCGGAGGACGCACCCAATAAGTTGGCACGCCAAGCGTTGCTTCCAGTTCATTCACGTCGAACTCAGGTTTATCCGTGCTTGCGTAGCGACGTACAAGTTTTCCGGCAGCGTCGAAAATTTCAAGCGTGACAGCTCCGCTTGAAGCCTGCGGCAAATAATAATCAATGATCGCGCCGTCCGGCGGATTTGTTCCCGCGGGAGTTTCCGGCGGCAAAGGTGTGTCTGTATTTGTGTCGCGCCGATAGCGATATGCGATTTCCGGTTGGAAAAGCGCAGGCGCGTCGCCGATTTTGGCGAGCTGGCGCAGCGGCGTGATGTCGTCCAAAATCCAGAAGCCGCGTCCGTGAGTGGCGACGATTAAATCTGCATCATGAAGCCACAAATCACGATTCGCGGTGTGCGGCAAATTCAGTTGCAGCGATTGCCAGTTCATGCCAGCGTCAAACGAAACCCACACGGCGTTTTCCGTACCGGCAAAAAGTAAATTCTTGTTCACGGAATCTTCGCGGACAACGTCAACCGCTGCTCCATCCGTGATTCCATTCGCAAGCAACTTCCAGGTTTTGCCGCCGTCATGCGTGCCGTATATATAAGGATGAATGTCATCCACGCGGAATCGGCTGACGGACGCGTACGCAGTAAGATCGTCAAAATGTGAAGCGACAAGCTGCGTCACCTTGCTCCACGGTTCCATTTCAGGCGGTGTAACATTCTTCCAGGTTTTTCCGGCGTCGTGCGTGACCTGAATATTTCCGTCGTCAGTACCGACCCAAATTGTGTTGATGTCCTTGAATGATGGCGCGATGGAATAGATCACGCCGCGATGCGCGTCGATTCCATTCGCGGGGCTTCCCGACGGATCCAACCCCATTTTGCCAAGGCTCGGCGAAATGCCGGGTTTTTCGCGCGTCAAATCTCCGCTGATTTGCGTCCAGGCATGTCCACCATCGGTCGTTTTGAAAAGAACATTTGCGGCGTAATACAAAGTGCGTTTATCAACGGGAGAAAAAATCAGCGGCTGCGTGCGCACGCTGCGGAATTTCGCGGACGCTTGTACGATCGGAGTAATTTTCTGAACTTGTCCGGTGACCCAATCGTATTTGGTAACGTCCGTTCGTCCTTAGCCATAAATAATATTTGGATTCATCGGATCGGGAACGGAGTAACCGTATTCAATTGTTCCGACGGGATGCCAATCGCGAAAAGTAATTTCCCCGTCGTTCCCGCGGCTGGAAATACAGAGAGAGCCGCTATCCTGCTGGCCGCCGCAAACGCGATACGGAAATCCATTGTCCGCGACAACGTGATAAACCTGCGCGGTCGGTTGGTTATACCAGGAGCTCCACGTGCGTCCCCAATTTGAGCTGACGAGTGCGCCCTGATCGCTGACCAACTCAATTATTTCCGGATGATTCGTATTAATCCAGATATTCTGGTAGTCGTCGCCGCCCGGAGCGCCGCGAATTCCGGTCCAGGTTTTTCCGGCGTCGGTGGTGCGCCACGTTACGGTGCTGGTCACGTAAAGAACATCGGGATTTTTCGGATCGATTCTCGGCACGGGAAGATCGCCGCCGCCAATTCGCGAAGCGGGGCGCGTATCGGTCGTGGCGCGCGTCCAACTATCGCCGCCATCATCGGATCGCATAATTGTGACACCGCCGCGAAGAGACGCAACGCTGGCGTACATGCGCTTTGGATTGCTC
>DASYNR010000332.1:0-11318 GCA_036008485.1 Candidatus Acidiferrales bacterium
CCAAGTCTACTCGGTCAAAGGAGCCGACGCCGTCATCCAATCAGCCACAAGGGACAACTGTAGTCCGTAGAAAGGACTTGGGGCCACAGGGCTAATGACTACCAAGCGAGAATCCGAGATTTTACTCTTCGGGATTCTACCTCTAGCAAAGAAAATGCTAAAGGAGTATGGCGAATTCCATCCTTACGGCGGCTATCTGGATTGTGAAGGGAAAATTGTTGAAGTTGGCGTCGACGATCCTGACACCGAGTACCCCAAAGGCAGGGACCTGGTGTATGTCCTGAAAAGTAGGTTCCGAGAGATGGCGTCGGCAAACGAGTGCAAGGCCGTTGCGGTTGTTTTCAACGTCATCGTGACGCTGCCAGACTCCGAGAACAAGAGTGATGCAATTCAGGTATCTATTGAGCATGTAGATGGATATTCGGCGGAGGTTTTCCTTCCATATCGAATCTCGGACGGCGAAGTAGCTTATCGTGACGTATTTTCACAAGAAGGAAAGCACGATATTTTTGAGTCATCATAGGCTAGTCGGCTGATTGGATGAGGGCGTCGGCTCCTTTGACCGAGTAGACTTGGTAGCTGTAGACGACCAAGGCTCGGAAGAAAGGAGCCGACGCCGTCATCCAATCAGCCCCTTACAATCCAGGGTCCGAGGGCCTGCTCGGGCGAAAGGGCGGCGGCTTTGACTCGTATACACCTCTCCAAGTGAAGAAAGTGAAGAAGATAAAACAATGAATCAATTTCTCGTGAGAGCGCTCCGCATCGTGCTGGCTGCGGCAATGTTGTGCCAAGTCGTGGAGGCCGATCCATCAAACATGAATGTGCTGATCAAAGTGAAAGCCCCGGAGTTGTCAGGGGTGATACAGGCAAAATGGGCCAGGGGCCCGGTGGCTGGCGCCACAGCTCAACTTTGTGAAAAGGGCTGGAAGAACTGCGCACTTCCAATCGCAATCGACACCACCGGAAAATTTGCCTTTGCTGCGAGTAAACCGAAGCGCATTAACTATCTTCTGATCATGTGGCCCGGCGCCCAATCGGTAACAGCAGAAGTAAGAATCGATAAGAACGCAAAGCCTCTCGTAATTGAGATGCATCCAGAATGAGGCGATTCTTGCCGCTAACTCGCGTAAGATGGAACGCTAAGACTCGATTCATTCGGAGACGATAACTCAGCGACAGGAAATTCGGGGGCGGGTAATACAGCGACGGTCATACGGGGACAGACGGATGTTTTCCGAACAGTCCGCGTGCAAGTGCATTTGTCCCGAAACTCCGGACGGAACTCCCCACGACTCCTCATCTCCCTTATTTCCTTATCCTTAGCCATCTCCCACTCTCGCTTCCCATGACCCATTTTCAAAAAAACTCGTACCCCCCACCCCACCCTGTTTTGCAATGTATATGCAAATAAAGGACTTACAGCGATCTGTGGGTGATCGTTATGCAAATAAAGGACTTACGCCAAGCTCGCTCTCCAAATCAAAATCCGTCCCCGCCTCCTTCGTGCCCATCGCCCCCTCAAATCTTTTCTCTGCGTCTCTGCGTACTCTGCGTTGAGGGCTCTTTCTGTCTTTTTCCACCCCCAAAAACTGCACTATAATGCACTTTTTCCCAAAATCCGTCCTCAACATGCATTATAATGCATGTTCGTTACTTTTCCCCACTACCCATCCACGCCTCCCCCACCTGCACCCGTCAAATCACGCGCACCCATCCACCGAATATTTCATCCCAAAATATATTTTTAGAATTTGGCGGAGGCGTGTGCGAGTCGAACGCACCATTCGTTCCGCGAAGGAACGGATCGCCGGCTTTGAAGGCCGGGAAAATCACCGGACTTTTTTCGCCCCCGCGGAATTATAGAACACTCTGGATTTGAAAGCGCGGAAGGCTTCTATCTTTTTGAACTAGCGTTTCGGAATCGACGTTCGATTCGCGCCAATTATTTCTACCAAATCAGGATTTGTGCAGACCTCGTAGTACGCCCTCGAAACAGCCGCGCCGATTTTTCCGTCCGGCAGAAGTTGACGCACAAAACCCTTGCGAATGAAAAGCGGCTCAAGCGCATCGCCGACAGGAACAAGCCCCGAAAAAATTGTGACGCGCTCCAGCCCCCACCGCATTTGGCAGTCCACGTCGATTGGCGTCAGCGAAATCTCTTCGCCCAATTTTTGAAAACCCTCTTCATTTAATTCCACGCCATTCATGTTGTAGCGCAAAATAAATTCGTCCAACTCTTCTTCCGTGATTCCTTCCATCGTCGTTTGGAAAACAAATAAACGGAATGGCGAATTCGGCTGGCCCAAAAGTCTTCGCGCCGCTTTTGAACAACTTGATAGACGATCGGAAAGATTCAGCGCGCGCGAAATCATGATACGCGAATCTTTATCCATCCAATAAGTTGGCGGTGAATTCTGAAACGCAACTCCAACTCCAATTTCCAATCGCGGCAACTCCGAAGATTCGCTGCGCTGATTGTAAGCTTGCGCGATGCCCACAATTTGCCGCGCCAATAAACAAGATTTCGCAACGGCGCGCTGACGCATCCGATTCGCTTCGGTTTCGTAAATCGCCATAACAATCGCATCGCCTTCAATGAAAACTTTCGACGCGCCATAACGATCCAACACTTTTTGAACTGGTTCGTACAAATTTAAACTCAGGTGTGAAGCGGGATTCAGTCCGCGCGAAAGTAAATCCTGCGTCATGCGTGTCGAGCCGCGAACATCAGCTTTAATTACGGCGTGCGAAACGACGTGATCTTCCGCGGGTTGTTCTTCTTCCGGCAGCAAAAATTCGTAAAGCGTGCGATTCATTTTGGAAACTTCGCGCGTCCGCTCCGCGCGAACTAAATTCACGCGTTCCATCGCGGAAGTCAGCCGCTGATAATCTTTCAGGTCTCGACGCAAACGCATGAAGTCTTCCGCAAATCGAAGCACAAGCGATCGTTGTTCTTCGCGCGTAAGTCTGCGCAATCTTCGCGCAGCGTCTTCTAGCGGCTTCAATGAAAATTGACGCGCCGGAAATTGTTTCAGTATGTCCTCGACGCGTTTCAATTCTTCGCGCGAGACCAATGCTTTTCGCAGTTGTTGCAAGTGGACCGGCGGGCTGTATTCCAAATGAAGATTCCGAACTTCGTAGCTCGCTAAGACGTGAAGCAGAATTTCTTTTTGTTCAAGACGCACAACAAATTCTTCCAGCAGATGAACTCGCGGATCGGCTTCTGATTCAGTGTGAGCGCCTTCAAACAATCGCTTGGCATTTGAAGGCTCATTTAAATATTCACCAAGTTCGGTTTCGTGTTTCTCGTCCAGAAACTCCAATTTCTGTTTCGACGATTCAATTTGCGGCGCCAGAAGATCCAGTTTTTCCTGTAGAAAAGTTCGGCGCCGATCTAATTCGGTCAAGGCCGCGCGCAATTCCGCGGGATCTTCGCGGCGAATTGTGCGTCCAATTAATCCTTCGCTGCGATCCAATCTGCGCACCAGAACTTCGCGATCGTCATCAAGTTGCGCAAGTTCGGTGCGCTGACGCAACGCAGTTTCCACAAGCGCGTTGTGCGCCTGACTTGCGCGGCCGGAATTATCCGGAGCTTCGCCGGGGAAAACCACTTCACGCAACAGCTCCAAAAGTATTTGGTCGATCACTTCCAATCGATCTACGTCACGATGATAGTTTCCAAGCATGACGTAGTTCTCAAGAAAGATCCGGTCGTCGCGTCCGCCATCAACAAACATCAGCCGGTTCGTGAACATGCTGTATGCGCTGGCGGCTTCTTCACCAAACAAGGCTTTTCGCGCGCGAGCCAGCGAAGTTTCTTCCAGCTCCGCCCAAATTTGATAAACGTGTTGGCCCACGTGGCGATAAGTGTCTCTGCGATTTGCCTGCAATTCCGCGAGACGAGATTTCAAAACGTGAGCTTCTTCGCTACGTTCAAAATGGGGACCCTTATTGCGGATTCCCTCTTTCGCTTCCAGAAGCAAATCCGAGAACCGGGTGACAATTTCCTGTGTGAAAAGTTTAAGGAGCGCGATGCGGAGGAGCACATCGTGTTCAACATTTTTTGCGTACTTCGCATTTGTCAGTGACGTCTGCAAAATTTCATTCAGCATTTTGCGAAACGTTGCAGATTCCGGCGCGCGCATCGGTTTGCGTTCAAAACCCGGAAAGTGCGTGAGCTTTACTGTCTGACGAATTAAATCGAAGAGAAAAATCCGCGCGGCTTCAACAAATTTTGGGCTCAGATAAACATCGTGGTGAATATTATCGACGCCAACGACGAGCGAACTGAGCGGGATTTCTGGCGCATAGCGAGACAGCTCGGCGCGAACCGAGCGCGGAAGCGCGGCGATTGTGGAATGGTCTGCCATCTTAAAATAGGGCCTGCAATGAATGTAGCAACTGGGTAGCGCGTCAACAAGGTTGAGCGGCTTACCTGATAACAGCGGGCGGAAATGTAGTGGAATTGAGTTTGCGAAATTTTCTACCGTGGATATTTGATGCGGATGCGGCGACGGTCCTGGCCAGCGTGCTCAAGCTCGATGCGAAATACGGGCCACGCTGAAAAAAGGCTCAGATGCTCTGACCATTCGATAATTGCAATGCCGGGCTCCGCCAGAATGTCTTCAAGTGCGATGGACAGAAGATCGTTCGTGCCTTCAAGGCGATACAAGTCGACGTGATAAACCTTCACGGGCGGCGAGCTTTGCGTTTTGAAAACGTGGACTAGATTAAATGTGGGACTCGTGACGTCCTCCTCGCTAGCCGCACCCAGACCGCTGATAATTCCTTTTGTGAGCGTAGTCTTTCCGGCGCCGAGATCGCCTCGCAATAAAACGAGCGCAGGTGATCGCAATTCCGCCGCGAACGCGCGGCCAAATTCAGTGGTCTCCTCGGCGGAGACAGTCGTATGAAAATCTTCAGGCGGCATTTTCCAAATCCGAATTCAGGCGCGCGAATGCGGCGGGGAGCGCGTCAATTAAATCTGATGCGATCAGCGAAGCTTCGCCAGTTTTTTCCGCAGCGATATCACCAGCAAAGCCGTGCAAATAAACGCCGAGGCCGATCACGCGTTCCCATCGTTCGACGCCAAATTGCGCCGTAAGTCCCGCGAGAATTCCGGTGAGGACATCTCCGGTTCCGGCAGTAGACATTCCGGGATTTCCTGTCGTGTTGATGAATGCGTCTCCGTTCGGCGTAGCGATGATTGTGTGAAATCCCTTTAGCACAACAAACGCTTTGTATTTTTCGGCGGCGCGTTGCGCTGAGCCGAGTCGATTCGCTTGCACGACTGCAACACTCGATCCGAGAAGCCGCGCCATTTCTCCGGGATGCGGAGTTAGCGCGAGCGCAGGCGTCGCGCGATCTGCAAGCGCTTCAAGAAAATCCGAGGGCGCGGCGGCGAGCGCATTTAATCCATCCGCGTCGAGCACGATCGGCAGCGGACATTCCAGTAGCACTCGGCGCACAAATTGTTGCGTTTCGTGATTCATAGAAAGGCCGGGGCCGATCGCGAGAACATTTTTTTGCGCGAGCAATTCCGCAATACGGTTGTATTCAAAATTGCGAAGGCTGATTGTGCCTGCGTCAGTTTCTGCGAGCGGCGCCGTCATTAATTCCGGACGGAATGATGCGACAGTTGGCAGCGCGTCTTCAGGAGTTGCGACGGTTACGAGGCCCGCGCCGGAACGCAGCGCGCCATAACCGGAAAGCGCGGCGGCTCCGGCTTTTCCGCGCGCACCTGCGACGATCAGCGCGTGTCCGTATAGTCCCTTGTTTGAATCGGGCCGGCGATGAAGCGGAAGTCCGCGAAATTCTTCCGGTTCGAGCCATCGCATTTCGTGATGCGGCTCAGAACTTTCCGCAGCGGATTTTTTCGCGCCGATTTGTTCAACCAGTGCGGCCGGAGTGCCAATGCTATGGACGATTAACTCGCCGACATTTTCAGAATCGACGGAAAGTAGTTGTCCGATTTTTGGCGCGGTGAAAGTGACTGTGAAATCGGCGCGAATTACAGAACCATTTGCAGGGCCGCCATCGGAAGGAAGTCCGCTGGGCATGTCGACTGCGACGACAGTGGGTCTTCGGCGCGCGCGTATGACAGCGTCGTTTACGTCGGTGATTACCTGCGCGAGAAATCCGGTGACTGGCGCGTTCAGTCCGGTGCCAAGCAGCGCGTCCACGATAATTTCAAATTGATCGAGGCTTGACCGGCCCCATTCGCTCCAGGAAACGGCTTCGGTGACGCTGATGACTCCTTCGCCCGCGTGTTTGCAGCGCTCGAGATTCAGCAGAGCGTCGCCGCGAACCTCTTCCGGAGACGCAAACAAAAATACTTTTGGAGATGCGCCGAGTTGCTTCAGTAAACGCGCAACAACAAATCCATCTCCACCATTATTTCCTTTTCCGCAGAGAACCAGAATTTGCCGCTTCGCTAAATCGGGAAAATGTTTTTGGAGGAAAGTGACCACGCCGGTTCCGGCATTGCCCATCAGTTGAAGACTGGGAATTCCGTGCCGCTCGATGGTGAGTCGATCAGCTTCCCGCATTTGAGCGGCTGTAAGGATTCGCATGACGGTAGATGTTCCGCACACAATTCAAAGTGCGCGCAAGCCAGTATAGCAAATGGGAATGCGAAGTGACTCAACACGCACAAAGGAAATGAGGATTCGTGACGCGGGGCGGCGCAACGTTTTCGCTGGTTTTTTCTGTCACTGTTTCAAGTAATGAAGCCCGACGCATCCTGATTTAAAAATCTTTGAATCAACAAGTTTCAGTTGTAATTTCTCCGGCAAACTAACTCCGTCAAACAACCGCCTGCCTTCTCCCGCAATTATTGGCTGAACGATAAAATAAAATTCATCAACCAGGCCAAACTCTATAAGCTGTGAAGGAATATCCACACCGCCGACTAAAATATTCTTGCCTTGTTTTTGTTTCAATTTAAGAATTTCGTCTCGAAGGTTGGTACGAACGATTCTCGTATTGTTTCCTTCAACTTCGCCTAATGATTTAGAGAAAACAATTTTATTGATGGCGTCAAATGCGTCGGCGAATTCCTTGTCTTCTTTTGTCGCAGAAGGGTCTTTTGCGACATCAGGCCAATAAGGAACCATCAATTGATAGGTTTTGCGGCCGAAGACTTGCACATCAACATCGCGCATGAGGTGCGTACAATATTCACCTACTTCGTCATGGCCGACCATTTTGGTGTGGTCGCAGCAGCCATCCAGGGTGATGTTGATTACGTAGATTACCTTCCGCATTTTCGTTTCCAATCGAACCCGGGAATGTTACGCGTTGACCGCGGTTGTGTCCGACGCGATCGTTGGAGAAGTTGCCGCGGTGGATTGTCCCAGACGAGCAACGATCACCGTCATGTCGTCGGCCTGTTCAGCGGTGCCAGCCCATTCTTCCGCGGAAACCAGAAGAGCAGCTACGATCGCGTCCGCGCTGGAACGGCGATTGCGCAGTGCGACATTTTCCAACCGGTTGGTGCCGAATTCCTCGCCGTAAACATTTTCCGGCTCGATTAATCCGTCGCTGTATACCACCAGCACAGAATCGTGCGCAACTTCCACTACACCTTCTTCGTATTCGGCGTCGTCAAAAACTCCCACGACAATTCCGCCGGTTTCGAGACGCTGGATTTTTTCTCCGGTGATGAGCATGGGCGCGCAATGTCCGGCATTTGTGTAACGAAGAATGCGCGTGGCGGAATCATAGATGGCAAAGAAAAATGTAGCGAAGCGATCTTCGGCGGTATTCAGATACAAATGTTTGTTGATGCGGCTGACGACTTCCGCCGCGCTGGTGGCTGCTTCGGGATTCAAAAGCAATTGACTGCGCAGAGCCGCTTGCACACTGGCCATCAGAAGCGCCGCGGAAATTCCCTTCCCGCTGATATCGGCCAGCGCGATTCCAAGGCGCGTGGAGCCGAGCGGAAGAAAATCGTAATAGTCTCCGCTGACTCCGCGCGCGGGTTTGCAATATGCGCCAAGTTGAATTCCCGCGATCACCGGCAAATTCCGCGGGAAAAGTTGAGACTGAACTTCCTGCGCGATGGCCACTTCATTTTCCAATTTCTGCCGCTTGCGCTGCTCTTCCACAAGCCCGTCAATGGAACTGGACATCGCGTTGAAAGATTCGCCGAGGGCGCCCAACTGGTCGGCGCGCTCCACGCGGATGCGGTGACTGAAATCGCCGGAACGAACAAATTGCGTGGCTTCGTAAAGATCGCCCACGGATCGCGTGATGGTTCGCGTGAGCACAACACCGGTGACGAGCGAACCTGCTTCAAGAATTACGAACACGAGGAGCACAGCCAAAAACAATTGGATGTAGACATCGCCAAGGTCGCCCAGCGAAGTGAAAAGATGCGCGTTCAGTGATCGGACGCGCGCGGAATAGTTTAGAAAAACCGGGCTTTCTGTCAGCGCGCGCGTCTTGGAATCCTCTAATATCGCGGGCATTTTGGAAATTCCGTCCACCTGAAAATCAAACCAAGCGGACGACGGAGGAAGTTTGCGCAAACGCGTTTCGACGCGATATTGGGAGCGATATTGGCCGTCACCAATGTGCAACACGGATTCGGGCTGGTCGGACGCCTCGGCGGGGCGCGTTGTGACCACTTGAATCGGTCCCAAAAACGGAGCGCATCGCTCGAGCAGCGCGGAAGTTACCGGCATACGCGCGCGTACGACTACGTCGTTGCGTCTCACTTCGCCGACAATCCACAGCGTATCTCCGGATTGCACGAGCCCCTTAAAGCGGCCGGATTTTTTCGCGGATTCCTGTTTCAACAGCGCGCCATCAGAATGCAAATTGAATTCGATTTGCGGAAGGCGATCTTCCAACCCAGCGATTTGAGTTTCCAGCGAAGATGGAAATGTTTTGGCGCTGCGCTCGCCGGCAATTTTTGCGGGATCAATCGTTGCCGCGCCCGCAGCTACTACGTCGGCGGCGTCAGCAACTTCTTCGATGCGATCCTGCACTTCCTGAACCAGAAGATAACCCCCGAGCTGGCGATACAAAATGGAAGCGGAAAGTCCGCCGAGGACGAGCAACATCACCACGGGAACTACTGCGATAAAAAGATACGCGATGATCAGGCGATTGCGCAGACTCCACAGAACGCGCGTGCGCGCGCCTCCGCCAATGCGAATCACGAAATATCCGAGCGCGAGAAAGAAAAAGAAAGTGACCAGGCCGGACATCGGCGGTTCGTGTCCGGTGAAGCGGACAATCCAGACAATGGCATACAGCGCCAGAAGGACGAGCGCGATTCCGTCAATTGGCGTGAGCCTTTGTTTTATGGTGCGTACGAATCTATTCGGCATAGCAGAACGCGATGAGATAGCTTAACTCAGAAATGCGTTTGCGGAAAAATGAGGATTTTGCTGGGACAGATTTTGTTAGGAAAACAAAATCAAGCGGTGGGCTCCTGAGGCGCCCACCGCTCGCGAAAAACTATTTGTACAGTTCAGGATTGCCGACGCGGCTGTGCGAACGGCCATAGCCGAAGTAAATGACCATGCCGATTGCCAGCCAAACAACCAGCCGGATCCAAGTGTTTCCGGGCAAGCTGGCCATCAGCGCGACCGACACGATAATGCCCAGAATCGGAACGAGCGGCACCATCGGCGTGCGGAACGGGCGATGCAAATCCGGTCTGCGCTTGCGAAGTACCCAGACCCCAGCGCAAACAATTACGAATGCGAGCAAGGTTCCGATGCTGACGAGTTCGCCGAGAATGCTGATGGGAATTACCGCCGCGAAAAACGCCACGAATATTCCAACGAAGATCGTGGAAATATACGGCGTGCGGAATCGCGGATGGATCTTCCCTGCCCACTTCGGCAGCAAGCCGTCGTGCGCCATAGAGAAAAACACGCGCGATTGCCCAAGCAACATGACGAGCATGACGCTGCCCAGTCCAGCAACTGCGCCAAGTTTCACCATCAAGCTGCTGACACGGATTAGATGCGAGCCAACCATGAACGCCCAGCCAACCCCGGTTGCGTCAACTCCGACGGCGACGGGATCGGGAACATTCAGCGCGGTGTAAGAAACGACGCCGGTGAGCAAACCAGAGACCGCGATGTAGAGCACTGTGCAAATCACCAGCGAACCGAGAATACCGATGGGCATGTCGCGCTGAGGATTTTTTGTTTCCTGCGCGGCAGTGGATACGGCGTCGAATCCGATGTAAGCGAAAAAGATTACGCCTGCTCCGCGAGCCACGCCGGACCATCCGTACTCTCCGAAATTTCCTGTATTGGGTGGAATAAACGGATGCCAATTCTTGGAAGCAATTTCGGGATGGTGCAGAACGAAATATCCTGCAACGCCGATGAAAACGAGAACGATGGAAACTTTCAACATCACGATTGCATTGTTCAGGCTAGCTGATTCCTTGATGCCGATTACCAGAACTGTTGTGACCAGACAGATGGCAACGAACGCCACGACGTTGAACGAACCCGTCGCATGTTGCAGCGTCGAAGGATCGATGTTCGCGGTCTTCAGTGTATCGGTCAGATTGCTGAGCAATTGCCAGTGATCTTTGTACAAAACGAGATCCGCGCCGGGTGTGGCCATCAGCGACGGCGGAATGTGTATGCCGAAATCCTGCAGCAGGCTGGTGAAATATCCGCTCCATCCGGAGGCGACCGTTGCGGCGCCGAAAGCATATTCCAAAATCAAATCCCAGCCGATGATCCACGCGAAAAGTTCGCCGAGCGTTGCGTAGCCGTAGGTGTAAGCCGAGCCGGCGATGGGAATCAGAGAGGCAAATTCGGCGTAACACAGTCCGGCGAAGACGCATCCGATTCCGGCGAGAATGAACGAGAGCACGATTGCCGGGCCGGCATATTTCGCGGCGGCAGCTCCGGTGAGAACGAAAATTCCCGCGCCGATAATTGCGCCGACGCCCAACGACACGAGCGAAACCGGGCCGAGGGAACGCTTCAGCGAATTCTCGCCGGTCTCTCCGGCTTCCTTCATCAGGAGGTCGAGCGGCTTCTTAATGAAGATTGAACCCGACATGCAGTGAATCTCCCTTCCAAATCCCGGCTGACTCGTTTCGCATTAAATCAGAAGAGGATGCGAATCCGATTCCGCCGGCATCGAGCGCCACAATAAACTAGATAGAACAATTTCGCGGTGCGAAGCCAAGAACGGGCCAAGTGTACTGCGAATCGAGGTGCAAACACGGAAATTCTGGTACAGCGGCCATCAAAATATAAAGCCCGCTAGGTCAAACAAATTCCACTACTTCCCTGCTGGTTCGGGCGCGTGCGAACGGCTGTTTGCTTCGG
>DASYNR010000333.1:0-1931 GCA_036008485.1 Candidatus Acidiferrales bacterium
ATGGGAAGCGCGCCACGGAAATATTCCCGAAGGCGCGATCGTAGTGCTGCGTACGCGCTGCTCCGCGCAATGGAATGACGCAGATCGGTATCGCGGACTAGATGCCGCCGGCTCAATGCACTTTCCGGGATTCTCAGTGGAAGCTGTGCAGTATTTGATCTCGAAGGGAATAAGTGGAATCGGCGCGGACGCTATGAGCGTGGACGCCGGCGATTCAAAAGATTACGCGGTGCATACTGTCGCGCTCGGTTCGGATTTGTTTCAATTGGAAAATCTTTCGGACCTAAGCGAAGTGCCTGAAGCAGGTGCGCTCCTGATTGTCGCGCCAATAAAACTTGAAGGCGGTTCTGGCGGACCATGCCGCGTGTTCGCGATTATTCCGGAAATTGGAAAAAAAGAAACAGAATAAGGCCAGTGTGCGTAAATATATCAGCGGAACAGTTGCAGGCAACTCGCGCAGCACTTACACTCGCGGGAACAAAATACAGGTACGAAATGTCTCAGGGGGATAAACGCAATTTATGCGAAAAATCACCGTGCTTTGCGCCGTGTGCGCAATTCTTGCCGGAGGGCTTTTGATGTCGGCCACATCCACCGTCGCTCAATCGTTTGATGTGAAGACCACCACGCTGAAAAATGGTATGAAAGTTTTGGTGCAGGAAGACCACTCGGTTCCAAGCGTTGCCTTCTACATTTTCTACCGCATCGGTTCGCGCAACGAGCGCCCCGGAACAACGGGCATCTCGCATTTCTTTGAACACATGATGTTCAACGGCGCGAAAAAATATGGTCCCGGCCAATTCGACAAAACTTTGGAAGGCGCCGGTGGATCGAATAACGCGTACACGTCGTATGACGTGACTGTTTATCAGGATTGGTTTCCGCCCGCCGCGATTGAAACTGTTTTTGATTTGGAAGCCGACCGCATTCGCGATCTCGCATTTGATCCCGCGATTATCAAATCGGAGCGCGGAGTCGTAGCATCCGAGCGCCGCTCGTCTGTAGATAACAACAACCGCGGAATTTTGGACGAGCAGCTTTGGGCCACGGCATTTCAAGCCCATCCGTATCACTGGCCCGTTGTTGGATGGATGGTCGATATCGAAAACTGGAAAATGGAAGATTTGCGGCATCACTGGGAAATGGGATATTCGCCGTCGAATGCAACGATGGTTGTGGTTGGCGACGTGACCGCCGAACAAATTTTTGCACTCGCGCACAAATATATCGAGCCGATTCCGTCGCACGACCCTCCGCCGGCCGTGACCACGCAGGAAGCTCCGCAACTCGGCGAACATCGCGTGACCGTAAAGAAATTTGCGCAGTTGCCGTTGCTGATGATCGGTTATCACGTGCCGCAGAGCACCGATCCCGATTTCTACGCGCTGAATTTATTCGAGACCATCGTTTTCGCCGGACAAAGTTCGCGCATGTATTCGCGTCTGGTGGATAAGGATCAACTCGCGCTTTCCGTCAGCGGTGGTTCGAGTTTCGCGATTGATCCCACGCTGTTCCAAATTAATGCGCAGCCGAAAGCCGGAGTGGATCCGCTTACCGTCGAAAAAGAAATTTACGAAGAGTTGGACAAGGTGAAAACGGCCGGCGTGACGGATCACGAACTGGAGAAAGCGAAAAACATTCAGTTGGCCACATTTTATCGAGAGATGAAAACAATTAACGGACGCGCGAACGCCATCGGAAGCTACGAAGTCTACTTCGGCGATTACCACAAATTGTTTGAGGCAGCGACGGCGTATCAAAATGTCACGAAAGAAGACGTCCAGCGCGTGGCAAATAAATATTTCGGAGAAAACAATCGCACCGTCGGCACATTGATTCCGGATAAAACTCCGCCGGCCGCCGCGCCGAAAGGCGGAGGCCAACAGTGACCAACTTCCGCGAGAAATTTTCTGCTGCGACTGTGAAAAGGA
>DASYNR010000334.1:0-7378 GCA_036008485.1 Candidatus Acidiferrales bacterium
GGATTCCACGGCAACCAGTGCTGCGTGCGTTCGATTAAATAGAGCAGCGCCATAGAAACGCCGCTGAAAAGCAGCAAGGATACGGCGTATTCGGTCCAACGCATTTCGTGTTGCTCGTCTACTCCGGTCAAGCGGTAGACAAGCCTTTCGATTGGGCGCAAAACCGAATCAAGGAAAGTTTTATCGCGCGCGAAGATTCGCGCGATGAAAACGCCCATGGGTTTTGTGATGAGGAGAATCACCACAATGAAAAAGAGAATTTGAAACCAACCGTTCGACGTCATTAGAATTTCTCCGCCTTCAGGAGCGCGTACATCAAATACACGAAGAGAAGTCCACAAATAATCAGCAACACCAGATTTCCAAATCCCATCGAGTCGCTCCTACCTCAATCGTTCGCACGCGCCAACGTAGAGGACCGCCACCACTACAAACACCACCGTTGCGATAATAAAAATCACATCAAGCACAACTCATCTCCTGTAAATCTCACTCGATCATTCCGTGTAAAGGAGGGTCGGCTCTGTTACAGGCCGACCCTCCCGCCGATTTAGAACTTGACCATGATCGACATGTCGATAAATTGCTCGTTCTTGCGGAGGTCTGGGAACCAGACGCTGCTCAGCCCGCCGCCGCAAGCAGTCTCTGCGGGCAAAAGGCTGGCTTGGCCTGACGAAGTACCGTTCGCGCAGGTGAAGAATTGCGGCGAGCCGTTATTTCCGCCAGGAGGAGTGATCCCACCGCTGCCGGACCAGTACGGCACATTCGCGTGGCGATAATCATATTCCCAGCGGAATGTTATGTACTGCTTAGGCATATAGTCAAATGTAACAGATGAATCCCACGCCTTAAACGGATTTCCCGGATTCTCCGTGAAGTACGGAGAATTCGTAGCCGCCGTAACCGCGGTCTCGCCATTGATCGGCGGCAGCAGCACCAAGTAACGGCCGGGATTATTGATCTGCCCACCGCCCACCGTAAGTCCAAACAAATCCCTGTGGAACCAGAATCGGTTGTAGACCATGTAGCCGATGAAGCTCTGCTTCGGGCCGCCCTTACGATCTCCCATGCAACTCACTCCGGCGCCATATTCACAACCGATATCCCCGGTCAATGAGACCGCCATCTTGTCCAGCCCGAATCCGGGATTGTCGTAATATTTGATCTCGACGCTGTTATCCGAGTGGATGCGCCTGCGTCCGGGCACGAACAGATCGTCTTCACCGACGCCATAGTTATTGGAAATAATGTTCAGCCAACTTTTCGGAGTGTATTTGATTTGGCCTCCAATACCCGGTGTGTGATTCGCCGAGCCGTATGACTGCCATCCATTGATGAACCACGGCTCAATCTTCAAGTGTTTCGTCGGAAAAATCTGGACGCGCACGCCATTAAAAAACCACGGCGTGTTCGACGAAACGTACGACGGTTGATACGCCCAATTGTCAAAATTGTAGTAACTGAACAAGCCGATGTAGGACATGAAGATTCCCGCATCGACGTTGATTCCGTGCAGCACATCGAAGTGGTACCCCCCGTACGCCTCCGAAATGTAGCGATACGCATCGGCAAGATCCCATTGACCGTTTCCGGGGCTCGCATCATTTCGCGGTGTCGTCACCGAATACATTCCGAATTGGGTCATGAACCGAGCACGGACATTGTCATAGTGAAAATCGCCACCAATGCCGAGCTGCTCGAGTTGAACTTCGTTCGAGCGAAAAAGCTCGCTTGAACCACCCATGGAATGGTCCGTGGGGTTATTGAAATCGTAGACGTAGTTGATGTCAGCCCGAATTTCTGGCGTAAAAAACTTTGAGTCCCAATAAATGTCTTTCGTGCGGGGATTGCCGTTCAGCCACGTCCAGTCCCAATCCGAAAACGGCGTTTCGTTGGCCGCGGGAACAGGCGGCGAAATCCCGGCTTTCGCGTCGGCAGGAGTTTGCACCGTCGCGGAAGAGCTCACTGAACTCGAGGGGTCTGCTGCCGGCATATTCGTGGATGCCGCGACTCCCACTGCCGGAGTACCGGCAATATTTGAACCGGCGTTTGGAGCACGGGAAGACGCCGTGCTTGCGGCAGTCGTAGCGCCAACCGGAGAGCTAGCCGAGTCTTGTGCCTTCAAAGTTTTCACTTGCGCTTCAAGCTCGGCAATCCGCGCCTTCATCGCTTCCAATTCCTTCAACACGTCAGCCGGAGCTGGCGCCGCAGTTGGCTGACTTCCAGTCGTTGCAGGCTGCACGGGAACTGTCGCATTCGTCCCGCCAGCGCTCTGCGCAAAACATGCGCTCTGCAACATCATCAGTGCAACGAAAGTGAACATTAATCGCGAGCTGAAACCTACGAGAGTCTTCGTCATGGAAGTTCTGCCTTTCCTTAATTCCGAGTGGTGATGGGCGACACGCCAATGAGGCGCGCAATGTCTTTCGAGAAACTATCTTTTCGCCGATTAGGAAGGAGTTAAGAAGACGTAAGGATTTTGTAAGTGTGCGGCGTCACATTTCGCACAGTGCCGGTTAGTGCCCGCGCGTCAATGTGTTCGCCGTCTTGGAGGAGGAGCTGCGATCACGTGGGCCCAGCTTTCGTTTGGATTCGCGAGTGAACTGTACGAGAGCGTACAACATGAATAGAAGTCCGAAAATCACGAGGATTAAGAAAATCCACATCGCCGCTCACGGCTTTCAAGCTCGAACCGCGTTAGCCAACGCTATCGTTCGGACTTCTCAAAAGGAGCCAGAAAACCCAAGCATAGGATGCGGAGGCTAAAAAAGTCGTGAAGAGGTCGTAAGGATTCTGTTAGCGCGGGGCATTGTCAAACCACCGCATGCGTGGAGTTCGGTACCGCGGTTTTCTAAATCCAGCCGATTTCGGACAGATTTAGAAAACCGGTCTACGAAATCCGTGGGTTCGCTTTTTCAACGTTAATGCCAAGATCTTTCGCGGCCTTTTGCACCACGGACGCTTGGATCTTTCCTTCGCGCTGCAATTCGGTGAGCGTCGCATACACGATGAACCGCGCGTCAACTTCAAAAAAGTCGCGCAAGGACGCGCGGCTTTCGCTGCGTCCGAAGCCATCGGTGCCGAGCGCGCAAAGATGGCGCGGCATCCACTTGCAAATGGAGTTCGGCAGCGCCTTCAGATAATCGGAGGCCGCAACGAGAACGCCCGGAGCATCTTCGAGGGATTGCGTCACATACGGCACACGCGGCTTTTCGTCGGGATGCAGCATGTTCCAACGCTCGGTATCTATCCCGTCGTTCAGAAGCTGCTTGTAACTGGTGACGCTCCAAACATCGGCGGCCACACCATACTTCTTTTCCAACATTTCCTGCGCGTGAAGCGCTTCCCACAGAATCGCGCCGCTTCCAAAAAGTTGCGCGCGCAATTTCGATTTTTTATTTTCTGATTTCCTGAAGCGGTACATCCCTTTCAGAATTCCTTCGCGCGAACCTTCGGGCATCGCCGGATTCACGTAAGGCTCATTCATCACGGTGATGTAATAGAAGATGCTTTCGCCCTCTTTATACATGCGGCGAATTCCGTCCTGAATGATGACGGCGATTTCGTACGCGAACGCCGGATCGTAGGCCAGCAAATTCGGAACGGGCAGCGCCAGCACGTGACTGTTGCCGTCCTGATGCTGCAAACCTTCGCCGGCCAGAGTCGTGCGGCCGGAAGTGCCGCCAATTAAAAATCCGCGGCAACGCATGTCGGCGGCGGCCCAAATTAAATCGGCGATGCGCTGAAAGCCAAACATCGAATAGTAAATAAAAAATGGAATCGTGTTGATTCCATAATTCGCATACGCAGTTCCGGCAGCGATGAACGACGACATCGAGCCGGCTTCCGTGATTCCCTCTTCCAGAATCTGGCCGTTCTTCGCTTCCTTATAATAGAGAAGCGTGTTCAGGTCGACCGGCTCGTAAAGCTGGCCGACGCGCGAATAAATACCTACCTGGCGGAAAAGCGATTCCATACCGAAGGTACGCGCTTCGTCGGGAACGATGGGCACCACGAGTTTTCCAATTTCCGGGTCCTTCAACATTCTGTTCAACATGCGGACGAAAACCATCGTGGTGGAAACTTCGCGCTCGTCGCTGCCTTCCGCGAATTCCTTGAACAATTCGTCGTGATTCGCCACCAGCGCCTTCGCTCGGATCGATCGCTTGGGCACATATCCGCCGAGCGCTTCGCGGCGCTCGCGCAAATAAATCAGCTCGGGACTGTCCTCCGACGGCCGATAGAATGGAGTCTCCGCAACTTCGTCGTCATTCATAATAGGAATTCCAAAACGTGTGCGGAATTCTTTAAGCTCGTCTTCGTTCAATTTCTTCTGCTGGTGCGTGATGTTTCTTCCTTCGCCGCTTTCGCCGAGGCCGTATCCTTTAATTGTGCGCGCCAGAATTACTGTTGGCGATCCGCGATGATCGACCGCCGCTTGATATGCCGCGTAGACTTTGCGCGGGTCGTGGCCGCCGAGCCGCATGCGATGCAATTCGTCGTCAGTTTTATTTTCAACCATCTTCAGCAAACGCGGATCAGTTCCGAAAAAATGTTCGCGAAGATATGCGCCGGACTCGACGACCAATTTCTGCGCTTCACCGTCCAGCATTTGCCCCATGCGGCGCACAAGCAAATCACCTTCAGTATCGTGATCGAGCAGCTCATCCCAATCGCTTCCCCACAAAACTTTAATGCAATTCCATCCTGCTCCGCGAAATGCCGCTTCCAATTCCTGAATAATTTGTCCGTTACCGCGCACAGGGCCGTCCAGCCGCTGCAGATTGCAATTCACGACAAAAATTAAATTGTCCAGATGCTCGCGCGAAGCCAGCGTGATCGCGCCCAAACTTTCCGGCTCGTCGGTTTCGCCGTCACCGAGGAAGGCCCAGACTTTCGCGTCAGTAATCGGCTTCAGTCCGCGATCCTCGAGGTAACGCATGAATCGTGCCTGATAAATCGCCATCAGCGGCCCGAGGCCCATCGACACGGTCGGAAATTCCCAGAAGTCGGGCATCAGCCAGGGATGCGGATAGGAAGAAAGTCCGCCGCCGGATTTCAATTCGCGCCGGAAATTTTCAAGCTGTGCGGCGCTGAGCCGGCCTTCGAGAAATGCGCGAGCGTAAACGCCGGGAGAGGCGTGTCCCTGGAAATAAACGGAGTCGCCTTCAAAGTCTTCTGATCGCGCGCGGAAAAAATGGTTGAAGCCGACTTCAATCAACGTGGCCGCCGAAGCGTATGTCGAAATGTGTCCGCCAATTCCGTGCTCGACGCGGTTCGCGCGCACCACCATTGCCAGCGCGTTCCATCGCGCCAGGCTTTTGATGCGGCGCTCCATTTCCTGATCGCCGGGAAAAGCGGGCTGCTGCTTCGCGGGAATCGTGTTCACGTAAGGCGTGCGTGCGGAAAATGGAATCTCCACTCCGGAAATCAATGCGTGCGAGCGGAGGCGGCGCAGGATTTGCGAAACCGCTTCAGGGCCGCTATCGCGCAGCACGGAGTCAAATGACTCGAGCCATTCCTGAATTTCCATCTCGTCCCACTGTTGCGGGATCTTGCTGGGTGCTGTCGCTTCACTCATGGCGAATTTTTTCCTTTATGCCCCGTTGCCGCTGGACGACACAATCGCCCGCGGCAGTCAACACTCTATGAACGTATAGAATACATCGTGAAAGAGATTTCTGCATGTAAGAACGGCGGATACCGCAATAATAATTTCAGATGGTGAGACGCGCTGGCGCGAATTTTTCCGCACGAATCCTAATGGACGTACGGATCGGTCGGAATTCTCTTCAGATCGACGCTTTCGTCGGCGCATTCTTCGGGAGTCAACTTCGCGCCGGAAGCAATTAGTTTTCTGCCGATCATGTGATCCGCCGGGCGATTGATTGAGTCCACGGCTATTAATTTTCCGTCGCGGAAATAAAAGACGGAAAGTTTCCGCGCTTCGGCGTTTCCGCGAGTTACGACGCGATCGTGTCCGGCGGAAATTCCCGCCATCTGCAATTTAATTTCGTATTGATCCGTCCAGAACCACGGAAGCGAATTATATTTTGTGCGGTGGCCCGCGATGGTCATCGCAACACACTGGGCCTGGTCTGCCGCGTTCTGGACAGACTCGAGGCGCACGCGTCCACCCGCGAAGGCGTTCGGGTATTCCGCGCAATCGCCGATTGCGAAAATATTCTTGTCTTCCGTTTCGAGATATTCGTTCACGGCAATTCCGTTTGAGACGGCGAGACCGGACTCGCGCGCCAATTCAATATTTGGCACGACGCCGATTCCAACGAGCACCAAATCCGCGGCATGGGTGGAGCCATCGCTTACTACAACTTCACTTACGTGACCGTTCGTGCCGCGAATTTCTTTTACGGTGGCGCCGCAGAGAATTTTCACGTTGCGGCTGGTGTGCAATTCGCGGAAAAATTCAGAAATAATCGGCGCAACAACGCGTGCCATTACGCGCGGAAGAGCTTCAATCACAGTGACACTTTTCCCGAGCGCGCTTGCCACGGCTGCCAATTCGAGGCCGATGAATCCGCCGCCAATTACGACGATGCGCTGCGATTCCTCAATTCGCTTCTTGATAAAGATGGCTTCCGCGAGCGATCGCAAATAAAGGACGCCTTCCAGATCGCCGCCGGGAACAGGAAGCCGCCGATTACTGGCTCCAACCGCCAAAACCAGCGAGTCGTAAGATAAATTTCCACCCGATGCGATTTCGATTTGTTTTTCGGCGCGGAAAATTCCGACGACACGTTCGCCGCAGAGAAGATTTATCTGGTGAGTCTTGTAAAAATTCACGGGACGCAGCTCGATGCTTTCCGCGTCCTGCGTCCCCAGAACAAATCCCTTGGAAAGCGGAGGGCGATTATAGGGAATGTGCGGCTCTTCGCCGATCAAAGTTATCGGATCGGCGTAGCCCTCCGAGCGCAACGATGCCGCCGTCTGAAATCCGGCTTGCCCGGTGCCAATGATCACAGTTCCCGCTCGCATGAATATATTTTCGGGTGTGAAATTAGTTCTGAATTAGCGCTGCTTCTCCGGCATGCGCACAACTAATCCATTTAGTTCGTCGGTTACTTTTATCTGGCAACTGAGCCGGCTGTTCGGACGCCGCTCAATCGCCGCGATTTCGAGTACCGCTTCTTCCGTATCTTGCGCGGGCGGAATTAACGGTAAGAATTTCTCGTCCACAAAAACGTGGCATGTGGAGCACATACAAACACCGCCGCACTCCGCGAGAATTCCTTCGACGCCATTCTTCAGCGCGGCGCCCATCACCGTGGTGCCTACCGGCGCGTCCACTTCCGTTGTTACGCCGGACGCAGACACATATATCACTTTCGGCATCAATGAACCCCTATTTTGTATTTCT
>DASYNR010000335.1:0-11613 GCA_036008485.1 Candidatus Acidiferrales bacterium
GCGTGCGATTTACAACTTCGCATCCGAATGATTTTGGCGCGGATATTGTGCGCGCGATTGAATCAAATCCGGTGCTGTGCGATCACGTGCACTTGCCAGTGCAGTCGGGTTCAACAAAATTGCTGCGCGCGATGAAGCGGACTTATACGCGCGAAGAATATATCGAGAAGATTGCATTGATTCGGGGCGCATCGCGAGAGATCAGCATTACGTCGGACATTATTGTGGGATTTCCGGGCGAGACGGATGAAGATTTCGTGGACACGTTGAGTTTGCTGGATATAGCGCAATACGACAGCGCGTTCTCGTTCACATATTCGCCGCGGCCGAACACCGCAGCGAAAGATATGCCGGACGCAATTCCGGAAGAAGAAAAAGTGCGCCGGCTGGCGGTGCTGCAGGAACGTCAACGCGAGATTCAAACTTTGCGGAACGAGAATTGCGTTGGCAGGGAATATGAAGTGCTGGTGGACGGCCTGCGGAAGAAGGACGCTCGCTGGCTAGGACGCACGACGACGAATCAAATGATAGATTTTGCTTCGCCGCGCACGGAACTTCTGGGACAATATTTGAAAGTTCGCGTGACGCGTGGTGGGCCGGGATGCATGTACGGCGAACACGTTGTTGACGACGTGGTCGAGCAGGCCGGCTGATTCTTTTTTGCAATGGGGAGGGCCACTGTGGAAGTTGAAATGAAAATCCGCGGACTGATGATGGACCCTTCCACAAATATGCCGATCGTGGTGCTGAAGGATGCGCAAGGCTCCGCGATTCTGCCGATTTGGGTGGGCATTCACGAAGCGAATGCGATTGCGCTGGAAATTGAAAAGGTTCAAACGCCGCGTCCGATGACGCACGATCTGCTGAAGAATGTTTTCCTGGGGCTGGACGTGCGCGTGCAAAAAGTTGTGGTGAACGAATTGCGCGAAGACACTTTTTTCGCGTTGATCTGGGTGGAGCGGAACGGCGAAATGATGTCGATTGATTCACGCCCGAGCGATGCGCTTGCGTTGGCGTTGCGCGTGGATTGCCCGATATTTGTAGAAGACGAAGTGTTGAAGAATTCCAAGCTGTCTACGGTGATGTCCGAACGCAACACGAGCGAAGAAATGCGCAAGTGGCTGGAAGGTCTTTCCGATGAGGATTTGGGCCGCTATAAGATGTAGGGTCGGCAGGGCGCGCGAAATTTGTAGCTTGACGAAACCTAACTCCCAGCCAAACTGAAGTTTTTGCGGAAAGCGATTTTCCGCTTGCGCTGGTGAGAAGGCGTATGTAGATTGTAACTACCCGTATGGGTAGTCCGGGGGCGAACGTCTATATATAGTTGTGCGTTTGCGGACTGCTCATTGAAGCGAATTTTCGATTTGGAATGTTCCTCAGGAGGTATCGAGGAAAATGTTTGGCGCATTCGCCCGTAACTGCGCGGGCCCACTATGACGGCAATTCTGACGATCTCCAATCAAAAAGGTGGCGTCGGCAAAACCACCACGGCAATCAACTTGGCCGCCGCGATTGCCATGCGCAACAAGCGCACGCTGCTGATCGATTTGGACCCACAGTCAAATTCCACCATCGCATTTTTTGACTCGAAGGAAATTACTTCGTCCATGTTCGACGTGTTCGGCGATAGCCGCATGGAATTGGCAAACGTAATTAAGAAAGCGAAGGACGCGAATTTGTGGGTCGCGCCTGCGAAGCTTGCGCTTGCAAAATTGGAGCAGCAACTTTCCGGACAGTTCGACGCTCCCTATCGTTTGAAGGATGCGCTGGGGCCAATCCTTAAAGATTACGACTACATTGTGATTGATACGCCGCCGGCGCTGGGAATTTTAACGGTGAATGCGATGGTTGCGTCGACGCATCTTGTGGTGCCGATTCAGGCGGCGTATTTCGCAATTGAAGGCACCGACGATTTACTGGAGACGTACGAGCGGATTCGCGCGCGGCCCAACCCGGCGCTGAAAGTTCTGGGCGTCGTAATTACATTGTTCGACAAGCGCACAAACATTTCGCGCGATACGGACGAGCAGATCCGATCCGTGTTCGGCTCCGTGCTATTCAAGACGCGCATTTCAAAAAATGTGCGGCTGGAAGAAAGTCCGGCCTACAAAGAAACGATTTTTACTTTTGCGCCAAAGTCACCGGGCGCATTGGAATATCGCAAGCTTTCCCTGGAGGTTATCCAACGTGTCGAAGAGGATAGGGTTGCCCGTCACTCTCAAGATGCGGCATGACGCGCACTACGTCGAGCAACTGACGACGTTTAGCGGCGCGGCAATTGGGCGGATGATTCCGCTCGACAAAATACGGCCGAATCCGGATCAGCCACGAAAAATGCTGGGCGATCTGAGCGAGCTGATCGAATCCATCAAGCAGAAGGGCGTGCTCGAGCCTTTGCTTGTACGTTATTTTCCACGCGACGACGAGTACCACATTATTTCTGGCGAGCGGCGCTACCATTCTTCGCGTGCTGCTGGCCTGCGCGAAGTTCCGTGCATCGAAAAAATTGCGGACGACGCCGAAACGCTTGAGCTGGCGCTGATTGAAAACATGCAGCGCAAGGATTTGACCCCTTTTGAAGAAGCGGAAGGTCTCTACCGTCTGGCGGAACAGTTCGATTACACTCATGACGACATCGCGAAGAAGATCGGACGCTCGCGCTCGTCAGTGACGGAAACACTTTCGCTGCGGTCGATTCCGGAATTGATTCGGAAGCGTTGCGCGGATCGCGGAATACTGTCGAAGTCATTGTTGTTGCAGGTGGCGCGTCAGCCGAATGAAAAGAAAATGATCGAAGCGGTTTCGCGTATCGTGCAGGGCGGATTGACGCGCGACGAAGCTCGCAAAGAACGCCGTGAAGAAAGTGAACTTGGGCCACGGCCGCAGCCATTCATCTTCAATTATGAAGCGGATGGCGGCGCGTATAAGCTTCGCGTGCAATTCCGCAAGAGCCACGTCTCGCGCGACGAACTTGCCTCAGTGCTTCGCGCGGTGCTGGACGAAATTGAGCAGTCGCACATCGGCGCGGATCCGGCGGTCGCATAATTTCACCTTGCGAAATCTTGTTTTGCCCGGCGTCCAGAAGTAACTTCTGACGAACTGATTTCTACCGTGCTAGAACTTTCTCCAAAACAAATCGGAATCCTCGAAAAAATAGCCGCCCACGGATTTGCCATTGTGGCGTTCCCTTTATATGCTTCCGCCGTCGGGGTGAGAAAAGGGAATTGCGCTGCGCTTCTCGTGCCGGCGCCGAATGGCAGCATGATGTTTCTTGGCGAGCCATGCTGGCTCCTAGACGGCAATTTGACTGTGCGTGTTCAGCGGGGCGGCCTTCAATTATTTGTATGGAAGAAACAAGAAATTGAAGCAACGTTCGAGCGGCTTGCCGAGGTTGCCGGCTTTCGCAAAGAAATCGAAGACTTACTAGCACCAAGAGTGTAGAGAGCTGAAATGAAACTCGAACTAAACGGCGACGAATTACTCCTCGTCATAATCGGAATCGTCCGCAGAATTAATCCAGCCATGTTGAAGGCCGAAGGCGATGGCTTCACTGTCGACTTCACTCCGATGATCGGCAAAGAAGAATTGACGAGCGACGAACAGTTGCTTTTGAAACTCCGGACATCTGCGGAAGCTGAAAACGCTTCCCTTGAACTCGATGCGGACGAGGCGCGCACGTTAAGCACGGCACTCGAGCGCCTGGAAAAAATTCAGAAATGGCCCGCGGATGTTTTGGATATGAGCCGAGATCTGCGGTCCAAGCTTTCGATTGTTGTCTAAGCTCGATTGGGCAGATCGCTTTGCGCGAGAATTTGCATTCCTCCACATCTTCATAGGACACTAAATTCATGAATGAAATCTACGACGCAATTTGCATCGGCGCCGGCCCGACTGGCTTGGCCAGCGCAATCGAAATTAAGCGCGCCGGTATGCGCCCTCTCGTCATCGACAAGGGATGTCTCTGCAATTCGCTTTTCCACTATCCCGTGAACATGGTTTTCTTTACGACGCCTGAGCTACTAGAAATCGGCGACATCCCGATGACCTGCGCGACGGAAAAGCCCACGCGTGTCGACGCGCTAAAATACTATCGAAAGACCGCCGAGCACTTCGAGCTAGAGCTACGTCTCTACGAAGCGGTAACCAAAGTAGAAGGCGGCGACGAACATTTTATCGTTCACACAGAAAAGGAAAACGGACAGAAGGATTCCTATCACAGCCGAAAAATTGTCGTCGCCACCGGATATTACGATCTGCCGAATCGCCTCAACGTTCCCGGGGAAGATCTGCCGCACGTCTCGCACTACTACACCGAGCCGCATGCGTATTGGGAACAGGACGTAGTCGTCGTAGGCGGAAAAAATTCCGCGGCGGAAGCAGCGCTCGAACTTTATCGTAGTGGCGCCAGAGTGACTCTCGTTCACCGCGGAAGTGAGCTTGGTCACACCATAAAATATTGGGTGCGGCCGGACATAGAAAACCGCATCCGCGCAGGCCAAATCACGGGAATGTTTGAAACTCACGTGACGAAATTTGAACAGGATCACGTCTGTATTCAAAATAAGAACGCCATTCACAAATTGCCAGCACGGCAAGTGTTCGTCCTCACGGGATATCATCCTGATTTCGAGTTTCTCCGTGGACTGGGAATTAATCTCGACTCGCAAACCAACAAGCCGGAGTTCAACTCAGATTCCCATGAGAGCAACGTGCCTGGAATTTATTTGGCGGGCGTAATCATCGGCGGAAACAAGACGAGCGAAATTTTCATTGAGAACGGACGCTTCCACGGCAAGCAAATTGCGGCTGCGCTGGCCAGTCAAGTGCGATCCGCTAGTTAACGCCGTCCGCTAGGTCCCGTCGAAACTGCGATTCTGCGGCGATTTTGTATCCGAAGCTGGGCGAAATACTTCAAATTCAGCAAACCAACTCACATCGAAATAGGTTTGCGTATGACGAAGAGGATTTGCTGTCGACCGTACCAGTTGCTAGAATGAATCGATATGGCTTCGGTCCTACGAGAATTTAGTGACACGTTCGTGGCTCTCGCGAAAGGCTTCCGCGTCACCTTCGCGAATATGCTTCGCAAGCCCGTAACCGAAAATTACCCCGAGGAACCGGTTCACTTCCAAGCGCGCTACCGTGGGATCCATGTGCTGCATCGCGATGAACAGGGCTTAGAAAAATGCGTGGGATGTTTCCTCTGCGCTGCGGCTTGTCCGGCAAATTGCATTTACATCGAAGCCGCGGAAAACACCGCCGACGTCAGAATTTCCGCAGGCGAACGTTACGCCACCGTCTACAACATTGACTATTCCCGATGCATTTTCTGCGGCTATTGCGTAGAAGCCTGCCCCACCGACGCAATCACGCACGGCCACGGCTTCGAGCTGGCAACCTATAACATCAACGCCCTCGTCTACCGAAAAGAACAACTCCTCGCCGCCGGACGAACATCAAGTCCCTCGCCTGCCTCCTAAATTCTCGGTGCATAAGTAATCAATTCCGCCCAGGAGTCATTCGCACATTCCGGGACGAACGAATCCCGTAACACACCTCCCGCGCCCTGAGTGCGAAATATTTTCGATTATATTTCCACCCCAAGAAGAAGCGTCCTAATCGGCATATTATAACCGGCCTGCTTAAAAGGCGGTTAATGCGAGATTTTATGATGCCGGACTCACGTCGCGCGACAGAATCTATTTTTTAGGTGTGACGGTTTGGATGATGACGGTTTGGATGATGAGAAAACATTGCGTCAAGTTCGCGAAATTAAATTGATGTGACTTCGTGTCTCATTATTTTATGAACGGCATAGGAATTACTTTTGCGAATAAATCAACCGGTTGAGCGTCGGGCGGCAAAATTAAATTGAAGGATCGACTGCGGCCGCGAGATGCGGAGACACTGAGTGAATTAATTCGGGCGGAATTACGGACGACGAATTGGAAATGCTGGAATGCCAACTGCGAATCTCGGAAAACAATATGGAAATGACCAAAAGTCAATTACGAATGGCAGGACACGACCTAGTGATCTGCGAAACAAAACTGAATTCTGGGCGAAAGTGGCTCGTCGCCGCGGCGAAAGTTTTTACGATTTGCTCGTTGATTGCGTTGTCGATTGAAGTGTTCGGAGCGGCGTTGTCCGCTCGTCATTGTTCGATCGTGGCGGGAATTGGCGGGGGCGTCTCAATGGTATCCGCGGAGAGTTGCGTGAGCCGACAAGGACATGCTTCATCGAAACTGGACCGGGACGATTTTGTTGTTTACGCCCCAAGAACATTTCAGGAAACGCGGAACACGCGCGCGCGAATATTGAATGGGATCACGCTATTCGACGTTCGACGGAACACAATTTTCGGAAACCGGCGCTCCGGCGCGAAAACCCTGGCGCGATCGCCGTTTGGCCACGAAGGCGTCGCGCATGCCGACTTCGTTGTGCGGATTCAAGAGCGGCTACACCTCCACGATTGCGCAACGAGCGGCGCGAATTTCGGATCACCGGGCAAACTTCTCCAGGACTGCGAAGCAAAGGTTTGCAGATTCAATTCAAGTGATCTCTTGATGGCCGATCCTGCGGCGAAGCTCACGATGGCGAACGCGTCCACCATTTATTTGGCCAGCTCCGATGACGAGATCATCGCCGACCGGCACCGGTTCAAACGAGAACGGACCACGAACGTCGGTCTTGAAACAAATACGACTGAAAGGCAAATGACCGGAGTTAACGGATGAGGCAACATAGCCATTTTCGGGCTTTCCCGCCACGCTTCCGCTTGCCTACGGACCGAGTCACGAGCCGACTGACGATGGGAACTCGCCAGTCGATTACGGGAAGTATGAAATTGTTCAAGCCCTCGGTCACCAGGGCGCGCATCAGCGGTGGCATAGATGAGGCGAACCGGATGGAGAGTGGCTTACGACATCGCTCGATACTACTCGCGAATACTGCTACTCAAGATAAATGCATTTTACGCCAAGCTGTGGCTAATGTGTTGCCGCTACGATCTGCGTCGCCGATTCGTATGCCTGTAGGAACATCAAAGGCGCACGCCGATTTCAATATTCAAAGAGAATCGACACGCCATCAGGAAGGGACGGTGAAAACGCGCAGTCGACGTGTTCGGAAATCCCGCGCTATGGATAGTCAGTGCGAGTCAGCGCGAACGAGTACGCACCAGCGCGCGCGATTGACCTTGGTGCGGCGCGGCATGCAAATGTTTGGTGACGCTGCGAGTCGTGGCTTGCTCATGAACGATTGGCTGCTCCATCAGAAAACGCGCGAGCATTGCGGCGGCTGTTTCGTCGAGCCACTGTTCGAGGAGGGTATCAATTTCCTTTTTTAAATTGGACGCATGATTCAGCCGGGAAAGTTCAAACGATTGGAGTGCTGGGACCGTGGCTTGCTGAAGGAACTCCCATGGCGGGCGAATACTTCTGGAATTCATTTTGGAGGGTCTCCTTGGGTTGGTGGGGGAACGGCGCATATATACCGTGCCGTCAATACCTATGTCAACATCTAATACTTCGCCTGTGGAAAACGGATCCAGGCCAGCGCAAAGAAAGCAGACACAATGTGCAGCAACTGTTCAGGAGAGGATCCAAAACCAGAATCGTTCGCGTTTTTCGATGTTTCATCGCCTGAACGCAGCGAAAGTTTCGCCGACGTCGCGCGTAAGAAGCGAAAACGATATAGGACAGGACGACTTTTAGTGAAATACGCACAAGCCGCATTAACACTGGCGATTCATAGGGTACGTCGGAGCAAATGGCATCCGCGAATAATCGGCAGTGTTGACCCGGGGAATTTTGTTAACTTGAATTTGAGTAGCTCTTCCGGCGAATACTTGGCGAATCTACGGAGTGCGCGGGTTGCGGAAAAGCTAGTTGAAATTCGCGTTTCTCGCGACGCAATTATCGAAGTATTCGCAAATTGTGAATCGGACCACAGTATCCGTAACGCATACGCCGTGTCCGAACCTGAATATCCTTCGGCGTGGGAAGAAAGTCATGCACACCGAGATAATTTGCAGGGTGCGACAAGCGACTTCCGGCGGGCGCGCCGGCTGAAATATTTTTTGGGATACGGTGCGTTTGTGGCTGCCGTCGCGTTGGCAGTCTGGTGCGCGGTCAGATGAATTTCTCGCAGGTGTTTTCGGAATCTGAACCGATTGTTCAGGTGCGACCGCCAGATATTTGCCGAATAGATTATTTCTGAGCGCGCTCAGATCGAAGTAGCGGGGAATTGGCGCGAGGGGGGACGCAATGCGTACGAAAGCATTCGGGCTTGGACTTGACCGCACGAGAAGCGCGGGGCGGATGCCTACTCAGATGGAAGTGATTCGCGACGTGATGCTTTCCGCGGCGGAGTGCGCCGGCCAACTTTCGTGGCACCCTTTCGCGCAAATGTGGGATGCGTCGCAAATTGCCACCGACGCCGGTTGGATGACGCTTCGCGAAATCTCCGAGCTGACGAATTTTGGCGAGGCGAGTATTTCCGCCCAGCTCCGTCATTTGCGCAAGCCGCATTTTGGCGGTTACGTGATCGTGAAGCGTCGGCGGAGACCCGTGATGAACAGCGCGTGGGAATATCGAATCGCGGGACATTGCGAATGCGCGCAACTGGAGTGGCTGTTTGCCGGCGCACAAATGTGATGCGCTTTCGTCGGCGCCGATTTGGAAAGTAGCGCGTGTAAATTGGTGATGGCAACTTGAGTATCATGCGGAGGCATTTATGCCAAAACGCGTAATTGATTTTGACGCGCTGTGGGCTTCGGACAAAATCTCGGACTGCGCCGAATGGGCGCAAGCGGAATACGCGTGGCTCTACGGACTGGCGGACTGTGCCGGATGTTTCGAGCTGACAAATCTGCGTGTGATCTGGGGACGCGTCGCTGCGGTTCGGCGAAACTTTACGATCGAGCGTCTCGAACAGGTGTTCGCAGAATTTCAGGACAAAGGATTGCTTTTTGTTTGGAGTGAAAGCGGCAAACGCTACGGTCACTGGACTGGCAGCGACGTGCCGGGGCGGCTTCCGCCTCCGAGCTGGCGCAATCGGCTGGAGCGATTAGCGCCGGCCGTGCCGCGCGAGCAGTTCGGCAAATATGTTTCGGCGCATTCAGTGGGAATGAAAAATAAATTGCGGTGCGAATCGCTGTCGGACGGTATATCCGCGGCATGCGGTCGCGATCTGCCAAGCGCGAAAGTTGACTTCAAGGAATTGCAGTCGCCAATCGAGTTCGAGGCGGAAATCGTGCGCGTCGAGCCGGTCGGGTTGTGGCGGGACGAACGGTCTGTGAGTTGCTCGAGCGTGAAAAATGTTTCTTCGTGTTTTCCGCGCCGGGCAAACGCTGAACGCAGCGCCAACAGAAAAGAATCTTCGCGCGAAAGGGCGCTCAAGGTATGCCTTGAGGAACCTCAAGCACAGGATTTGGAATTGGGTTTGGATCCGGCAGGGAATTGGGAGACGGAGACACACACACTCCCTCGTGCGGATGCAAAGAGTGTGTGTGAAGCCGAACAAATTCCGTTCAAACAAAAGCAAATACAAAAGCCCTTTGAGGAAGAATCAAATTCAAATGCCAAAGGCACGGCGAAACCGGAAACGATCGACCAAAATACTTTGAGAACTGCAAAACCAACCGCGCCGGAAACTCCGTCACCAGAAGCAATGCTCGACATCTGGCAACAAGAGCGCGGCCCGCTGGCTGAATTGCGTGCGTTAAGCCCTGAACGCGAAGCGAGATGCCGCGAAAGAATTTTGCACGCCGGCAGTAAAAGCAAAAGCACTGCACAATTTCTTGCGGATTTTCGCGAAGCAGTGGCGCGCGCAGCTGCAACACCTTTTTTGTGCGGCGAAGGCCCGACAGGATGGTGCGCGAATTTCGACTGGCTCATTGCGAACGACACAAATTATCTGAAAGTGCTCGAGGGCCGCTATGACGCCGGCGCCGGAAGTTCTTCAAACGCAAATGTAACGTCGCCGCGCGAAGAATCCGTGCGCCGCGAGTTGCTTGCCGGTGCGGGACCATTGTCCGAGCAAAATTCCACGCGCGTTCGCGCAGGAGTAATCGATCGCGCGTTGCATCGCGAATAGCCAGAATCCGAAATCGCCGCAGAATTCCCACCATTCTCGTCACACGCATCGCGCACGAACAGTGAGGCCACATAGAATGAAGCCCACATTTGCATTTGATGTTTGCCACGAGTTGTACCGCGCCGCGCGAGAAGTTCTTGACGGAGATTTGGGCGCGAGCGACTTGACGTCGCACACAAAATATTTGTGGCGGCCGGATTTGCGTCCGCGCCTGGCGGAATACGTCGCAGATTTCGCGCTGGCCGGACAGAAAGCGCTCGCCGCTCCGGATCTCGCCAGCCGCATGGCTTTATTTCGCGTGTTTTATTTGGGCAACGCGGAGCTGCACGCAGCGCGCGCCCATCTGGGCATCAGCGAATTGACCTGGGAACAGTGGAGCGACGACGTGCGCATGCGCGTGGGCCGCGAAATTTTGCATCGCAGAATATTTCCGCCGCGCGATTATTTTAAGGATTCAAGTGTAGTGGCGCGGGGAAGCGAACGGACAACGCAGGCGGCGTAAATTGCACGCAACAAACTCAACTCCGACGCAAATTATTCGCCGGAAGTTTCAGCATTCTTCGGCAGGCCGCAGTTCGTACATTGCGCCGGCGAAAGTGACCAGCTCCTCAATTCTCGCAGTGCGGCCCGGCCACCGCAAAAAGCTTTTTCGCAGCGCGGGCAGGGCCACAGAGCGATTCGGCTCTCAAGATTCACCACGGTAAGCACCCACGGCATCGACAGCAACATCATGTAGATGATGGGCGGGAATCCGGTGATCGCGGGAAAAATCGGCTTCAGAAACATGGCAACTGTGACGCCAAGCAGCCAGGCGCCGGCAAGGATCATCATGTTGCGGCGCAGCCGGCGAAAGTCCTGCCATTTTTGAATGTAGTCAGTCATGTGGCCGAGTCCAGTTCTCGGAAGTGTGAAACGACTCTACACGAACGGGACGCCGTGGCAATGTCCGTTTCGGCACAGTTCCGCGCTACGGATCACAATACCGCACGCGCTGCGGAACCAGGCGATCACGCTATTGCAGTTACCAAAAATAATCCAAAATAACACTTGACAATGTTCTCTAATCTGCTACAGTAATGAGTGGAGAAGAGGTGTCTACGCTCGCCACAGTTTTGGCGGGCATTTTTGTTTTTAAGGACCTTCCCAGTGTCGTAGACGCATTTTCGCCCCGCGTATCCTTATATACGTGGCACCAGCGCGCCGCCCGGCGCCCGCATCGCAAACATTTATCCTTATATATGCGCAGCTCGCGCGACTCCGCCTTCGTTGGCGATCGTCCGCGCGCACCAGGTAAGCACATTGGTCCGATTCAGAGGACCTGGATACACGCGTCCGCTTTGCGCGATATCAAGGTAATTCGCACGAGACGCGCGACAAAGTTCGTCGCCATTCTGAAAATTAGTTTTCCGCGCGCAACGCAATTGTGAATCACGCACCACAAATTCTCTGGAGGAATTATGCCGACCTACAACAATACGAATCCGCCGCTGGCGCTTTTTCCGGGCGACGTCGGTT
>DASYNR010000336.1:0-4912 GCA_036008485.1 Candidatus Acidiferrales bacterium
TTGAATCCGGACGCGAAAATATTTTTCTTTCATTCGGCGTGCCGGTCGTCACGCTTTCCACTCATATGGATACCGTGCCGCCATTCTTCGCATCCTCCGAAGACGAAACGCACATCCGTGGACGTGGCTCCTGTGATGCAAAGGGAATAATCGCCGCGATGATCGAGGCCGCGCGGCTTCTGCTGGAATCCCGCACAACAAATATTGGCCTGCTGTTCGTCGTCGGCGAAGAACGCAACAGCGCGGGCGCGTTGGCAGCAGCGAAAATTTCTCGCGGCACGCGTTTCATCATAAATGGAGAGCCAACTGAGAATCGCCTGGCGCTTGGCTCGAAAGGTTCTCTGCGTTATCAGATTACCGCTCGCGGCCGCATGGCGCACTCCGCGTATCCCGAACTCGGTGAATCCGCCATCGAAAAATTGCTCGACGTTCTGCACGATCTGCGCCGCATGCCCATGCCATCGGATCCGCTTCTCGGCGCGTCCACTTTAAATATCGGCACGATCGAAGGCGGACGCGCGCCGAATGTGATTCCGGATCACGCCCGCGCGGAAATATTAATTCGCCTGGTTGATGATCCCGCGCCTCTCCAGCAAGCCGTCGCGAAAATTTGCGCCGGTCGCGTCGAAGCCGACCAGGTTCTTTGTATCGCTGCCGTCCGGCTCGGCGCGCTCGACGGTTATCAAACAACCGTTGCCGCATTCACCACGGATATTCCGGCATTCGGCAACGCGTGGGGAACGCCATTTCTAATTGGCCCCGGCACAATTCACGTTGCGCACACCAGCGAAGAGCGCGTGGCAAAAAAAGATTTGCGCGATGCCGTGGAAATTTACATGCGCATGGTGAAGCAGCTTCAAATGGAGAAACAACTTCAATCTGGATCATTAGGAATTTCGTCATGATCGTAATGAAATTTGGCGGAACGTCTCTCGAATCAGCCGAAGCGCTCACTCGCGTCGCCACCATCATCAGCGCGCGCCGCAGCGAATCGCCGTTCGTCGTGGTTTCCGCGATGGGCAAAACCACAAATGAGCTGATCGCAGTCGGCCACGCGGCAGCCGAAGCGAACGCGGATGACGCATACGCCAGACTCGCCCGTCTCCGCGAATATCATCTGCGCGAATCGGCGCCCGCCGTCGGCGCGATCAATCGCATCGCTCTCGAAGAAATTCTCGAAACACATTTCCGCGCGCTTTCAGCGCTGATTGACCGCATCGCCGCGGCGCGGACCGTCGATCCCGTCAACGCCGATGACCTCGCAAGTTTCGGCGAGCGTCTCTCCAGCCAAATCGTCACGCTCGTATTGAAACACGCCGGCATGAACGCGCATCATCTCGACGCGCGCCAACTTATCGTCACCGACGCGCGCCATACTCGCGCCACTCCTCTCGCAAGAGAAACCTATTCGCGAATTGCGAACGCAGTGGAATTGCTGCCGCCGCAATCCATTCCGGTGATGGCAGGATACGTCGGCGCCACCGAGCAGGGAATCACTACTACTCTCGGTCGCGGAGGCTCGGATTTTTCCGCTGCAATCGCAGGCGCCGCGCTCAACGCAAATGAAATTCAAATTTGGACGGACGTTGACGGCATGCTCACCTGCGATCCACGCTTGGTCCCTGATGCGCTGCGAATCAAAATGCTTTCGTTCAGCGAAGCCGCCGAACTCGCCTATTTCGGTGCGAAAGTTTTGCATCCTGCCACGCTATTGCCTGCAATGGAGAAAAATATTCCCGTACGCGTGCTGAATTCGCGCCGGCCGGATGGTGCAGGCACGCGCATCGTTGCCGATCGCGTTCCGTCAACCAGCGTAATTAAATGTGTTGCCTGCAAGCGCGGCATTACAGTCGTAGATATTCGCTCCACGCGCATGTTGATGGCGCACGGCTTCCTGAAAAATATTTTTGAAGTGTTTGACCGTTACGAGACCCCGGTGGACATGCTGGCCACATCCGAAATCAGCGTGTCGCTCACCATTGACGACAGCCGTCATCTCGAAGCCATCTGTGACGAAGTCCGTCCCTATGCGGATATCTCCGCCGAATCGGGCCAGGCAATTGTCTGCGTCGTTGGCGATAATCTGCGCTCCACTCCGCGTGTTGCCGCCCGCGTTTTCGGCGCGCTCAACGAAATCCCCGTTCGCATGATTTCGCAAGGCGCCTCGCGCTTGAACGTCAGCTTCGTCGTCGCTGAGTCCGACGCCACGCGCGCCACGCAACTTCTGCACGAAGAATTTTTCGCGGAACCCGATCCGGAAGTCTTTGACGTCATCGAAAAAGTCGACGTAGTTGAACGAGTGAAAGAAGTTGAGAAAGTGAAAGCGACCGCGCAATGAATCTCGCAATCATCGGCTACGGGAAAATGGGCCATATGATCGAAGCGCTCGCTCCGGCGGCGGGATTCACGATCTGTGCTCACTTTGACTCGAAAACTAACTCGAACGCCACTCCGCTCACGCGCGAATCCTTGAATGGCGCGCAGGTAGCCATCGAATTTTCACAACCGTCCGCCGCGCCAACCAACATCGAATGCCTCGCAGCCGCCGGCGTAAATATCGTCTGCGGCACTACTGGATGGCACTCCGAAGTTCCGCGTGTGCGCAAAGCGGTCGAACTCGCCGGAGTTTCTCTTGTCTGGAGCCGCAACTTTAGTATCGGCGTAAATATTTTCACGCGCGTCGTGAACGAAGCCGCACGCCTACTCGAATCGCAGTCCGATTTTGGTGCGTGGGCGTGGGAACTTCATCACTCCGCAAAAAAAGACGCGCCCAGCGGCACGTTGCTTCAGCTCGTCGAAGGAATGCAGCGATCCGGCTACACCCGCCCGGTCAGCGTAAGCTCTTCGCGCGCGGGCAGTCATCCCGGTGAACACGAAATTGGTTTCGATTCGCAGTCGGACACAATCACGCTGCGCCACTCCGCCCGCAATCGCGAAGGCTTCGCACGCGGCGCTCTGCTCGCCGCAAAATGGGCCATGGGCCGCCGCGGAGTTTACGAATTTAGTGATGTTTTATTTGGCTAGAAGAAAACGCAAAAAGTTTCAGCAACAAACGACTGGAGGCAACAATGTTTACTGGATGCGGAACAGCACTCGTAACACCATTTCGGCCTGATGGCTCGCTCGACGAAAAAACTCTCCGCGGATTAGTTCGCCGCCAAATTGATCACGGCATAAATTTTCTGGTGCCCTGCGGCACCACCGGCGAAAGCCCCACGCTCTCACACGAAGAACACGTCCGCGTCGTCGACATTACCCTCGATGAAGCCAAGGGGAAAGTTCCTGTTCTCGCGGGCGCCGGTGGATATAACACCGCCGAAGTAATTGCGCTCGGACGCGAACTTGCCGCGATGGGCGCCGACGGAATTCTCAGCGTCGCTCCTTATTACAACAAGCCCACGCAGGAAGGATTATTCCAGCACTATCGCGCTATCGCCGCTGGCGTCGAAATACCCATCATTGTCTATAACGTTCCCGGCCGCACTGGAGTGAACATCGAGCCGGCCACCATCGCGCGCCTCTCGGAAGTCGAATGGATCGCCGGAGTGAAAGAAGCCTCCGGAAATATTTCGCAAATGGGCGCGATTCTGAATTCCGTTCCCGAAACATTTATCGTCCTCAGCGGAGATGACGCGCTCACAGTTCCGCTCGGCGCTCTAGGTGGCAGAGGCATCGTCTCCGTGGTCTCAAACGAAATTCCCGCGGAAATGACGCGCCTCGCGAAACTGTGTAACGAAGGAAATTTCCATGCCGCGCGAAATCTTCATCGCCAGTATCTTCCGCTCATGGACGTAAATTTCATCGAGTCCAGCCCCATTCCTGTGAAAGCTGCGATGGCACTCATGGGTCTTCTCGAACCAGTCTGGCGTTTGCCGATGGTCGCACCCAAGCCGGAAAGCCTCGCGAAAATCAAATCCGTTCTCGAATCGTGTGGCCTTATCGGTGGCGTGCAAGAACAAGGCAGGGCGCATGTCGCCTGAAGCATCGCGCCAGGAAATTTCGCTCGAAGAGTTGCGCGCGCAAATCACGCAACTCTTTGACAGGCCGCCAGAGCGCTACACAGAGCATGACGTCGCACTCTTCGGGCAATTCAAATCCGCGCTCAACAACGGCAAAATACGCGCCGCTGAATCGGACGCCACAATTGAAACCGGATGGCGCGTAAACAGTTGGGTGAAGAAGGGAATCCTTCTCGGATTCCGCATGGGCAGCATTGTGGATCAGTCCGTCCATCCTTCGCGCATGCCTTTTTTTGACAAGGCCACCTACCCTCTCAAGCCCATGTCTGCCGCCGATGGTGTGCGCATCGTTCCCGGCGGGTCCAGTATTCGCGACGGCGTCTTCATCGGCCGCGGCGTCACCTGCATGCCGCCAATGTTCATTAATGTCGGCGCGTACGTCGACGAAGGCACTCTGGTTGACTCTCATGCGCTCGTCGGAAGCTGCGCGCAAATTGGACGCAATTGCCACCTGAGCGCGGCCGCGCAAATCGGCGGAGTTCTCGAACCCGTTGGCGCTCTACCGGTAATCATCGAGGACGAAGTTCTCGTCGGCGGAAATTGCGGCGTGTACGAAGGCACCATCATCCAGCGCCGCGCCGTTCTGGGCACCGGCACAATTCTGAATCGCTCCACGCCAGTCTACGATCTGGTCCGCGAAAAAGTTTATTCTGCGACCGACACCAATCCGCTCGTAATTCCCGCCGAAGCGGTCGTTGTTGCCGGAGCGCGCGCCGTGCAACATGGCGTCGGAAAAGACTGGGGAATTTCGCTCTACACTCCAGTGATCGTGAAGTACCGCGACGCTCGCACCGACGCCAAAATTCAACTCGAAGATCTTCTACGATAAGTTCTGACCCGACCAAAAACTACGTTGTTCGCGCGGCCAATTTCTCAAACTGGCACAAATTTGT
>DASYNR010000337.1:0-6750 GCA_036008485.1 Candidatus Acidiferrales bacterium
GTGACGACGCGGCATCCGCTGGAAGTGGTGGTGTGGACGAATGAGGAGGGGAATCATTTTGGCGTGCCGACGATGGGCGCGGGAATTGCCGGAGGCGCGATCGGGCCGGAGATTCTTGCGCGAAAGGATGATGAAGGCGCAACGGTTGCGGACTGGTTGCGAAAGTACGGGCAGGATCCGGCGCATTTGATGGATGCACGGATTACGCGTGGGGCGTTGGCGGGATATTTGGAATTGCATATCGAGCAAGGGCCGAATCTGGACGAGAAGAAAATTCCGATTGGCGTGGTGCAAGGAATTGTGGGCATCCGTCGGTGGCGATGCGTGGCGACGGGATTTGCGAATCATGCGGGGACGACTCCGATGAACCGCAGGCAGGATGCGCTGGCGGCGGCTTCGCGGGAATTATTGGCGGTGCGCGACGTGGTGCGGGCGGAATCTGGCGGGCAAGTTGAAAATGTTGGATACATGAAAGTTGAGCCGGGAGCGATCAATGTGATTCCGGGGCGCGTGGAGTTCCCTATCGAGCTGCGCGATTTGGATGCGGAAAAAGTTGAGCGCATGTGGATGCGCATTGCGGAGAAGATCAAGCAGATTGATGCAGAAGAAAATGTTCAGACAGTTTGCGAAGCGACTGCGACGGTGAAGTCCGCGCGGACGGATGCGGCGATGCAGTCGGCGATTCGAGATGCGGCGAAGCAACTGGGACTGGCGACGATGGATTTGACGAGTGGGGCGGGACATGATGCGCAGGAAATGGCGCAGATTGCTCCGTTTGGAATGATTTTTGTGCCGAGCCGCGGAGGGATTAGTCATTCGCCGAAAGAGTTTACTTCGTGGACGGATGTGGCGAATGGTGCGGAAGTGCTTTATCGAACGATTTTGATTGTGGGTGGGGAGATGGATAGGAAGTAAGGATACCCGTTGGCGGAAGGCACCGATAGGAGTGTCGGTGCTACCAAATCGTTGCTGGGAACCCTTTTCGAGCTAAAGCGCGTCTAATTCACAAGGGAGTGCAATTTGCGCTCCCGTTGTTTGTTATCCCGTTGCTCATGGAAGTGCGGCGGGAGATGATGGATAATTGAATTTGCGGGCGTCAGCGTTCTGCTGACAATTTGCCTGACGGAGTTCCGGACAATCATGCTGAATTTTAAGAGAGAAGATTTTCGCGCAAAGATAATGCGTCGAGTGGGCGTAGTTGTGTCCGTGGCCGCTTTCGCGGTGACTTGCACGGCGCTGCCGCTGGGTGATCCGGATTCTGAAATGTTATTGGGAACGATGCAGCAGGAGTTAGCGCGCGCACAAACGTCGTTGGCGAAAACTGATCCGGCGCCTTACTACATTAGTTACGCTGTATTCGACCACGAGAATGTGTCGATCAACGCGAGCGAAGGCAGCTTGATGAGTTCCATTGCGTCAAAGCAACGCACTGCGGACGTGACGATGCGCGTGGGCTCGCCTGCTTTGGATAACACACACGGCGACGGGCGCGAGTCTGGAATTGCGGCGAGCACGCTGCCGATGGGAACGAATCGCGATGCGGTTGCGCGCGGGCTGTGGCTGATGACGAACAGCGAATACCGCCAGGCGTCGGCGGTTTACACGAATGTGAAAACGCAGAAGGCCGTGCAGTCCGAGGAAGAAGATAAGTCCGCGGATTTTACAGTGGAAAAACCGCACGAAGCGATTGTGCCGGGTGGCACGCCAATTCCCATCCATCAGAAGGAATGGGAAGAGCGAGTGAAGGGCTACTCGACGGAGTTCAAGAAATTTAATTACATTTATAATTCGGTTGCTTCGCTGACATTCGATCAGGGAACGCAATTCGTGGTTTCGTCGGAGGGCACTCGACTGGCGCAGCCGGGACATTCGGCGCGTCTGGTGCTTGAGGCGGAAACTCGCGCGGATGACGGAATGGAATTATTGCGCGTGGAAACTTTTGAGGCTCCCACGCCGGAACAATTGCCGAACAACGCGGAAATTTCCAAGAAAATTGAGAAGATGGCGTCGGATTTGAAGGCGTTGCGAGCAGCGCCGGTGGCTGACCCTTATGCCGGACCGGCTTTGCTTTCGGGACGCGCGGCGGCGGTATTTTTCCATGAAGTGCTGGGACATCGGCTGGAGGGACATCGTCAGCGCGGCGAAGAAGAAGGACAAACATTCACGAAGAAAGTTGGCGAAGCGATTCTGCCAAGCTTCCTGAGCGTTGTTGATGATCCAACGCTGAAAGAAATTGGCGGAGTGAAACTTGCGGGCACTTATGAATTTGATGATGAGGGCGTGCCGGCGCAACGTGTGGAAGTGATTAAGGATGGAATACTGAAAAACTTTTTGATGTCACGCATGCCGGTGACGAACTTTAGCAACTCGAATGGACACGGAAGACGATCACCGGGACGCATGGCTACGGGACGCCAGGGAAATTTGGAAGTGATTTCCACGAAGATGGTTTCCGACGCCGATCTGCGGAAGCAGTTCATCGATGAAATTAAGAAGCAGGGCAAGTCATACGGGCTTTATTTTGAAGATGTGGAAGGCGGATTCACTTTGACGCAGCGGCAGAGTCCGCAGGCGTTTCAAGTGTTGCCGATTATTGTGTGGCGAGTTTATGCGGACGGGCGTCCTGACGAATTAGTGCGCGGAGTGGACATGGTGGGCACGCCAATTGCTGCGCTGCAACGGATTGTGGCGACGGGAAATAAAATTGATGTGTTCAACGGAGTTTGCGGCGCGGAATCGGGATGGGTTCCGGTTTCGGCTTCGGCGCCGATGATGCTGTTTTCTGAAATGGAAGTGCAAAAGAAGGGTCATGGACGCGACCGGCCTCCGATATTGGCGCCACCAACTTCGACGGCGGGTGCGGCTTCTTCGTACGGCGTTGCAGGAGGGTCGCGATGAAACTCTTGAGCGTACGTGGACGATTATTTGAATTTGCGGCGATTGCGATTATTGGCGGAGTTGCGGTGCTCGGCGTGTGGTCATCAGTAGCGCACGCCGGCGCGACGCAAGCTGGCGGTCCGCAAAATGTAGCGACGCAAACTTCTGCGGGAATGCCGGCGATGGCCGCGCCATCAAGCACAGTGCTTGCGGCCCAAGCAGCGGCGGCAAATGCCGATCCAATTCTTCAGGCGATGCTGGCGGAACTGACGCGCTCGAAAGATGAATTGAAGATGGAGAGCGTTGCGCGGCCTTATTATGTGGAATATCGCGTAACGGACATTGAGCAATACGAAGGCGACGCGGAATTCGGTTCGCTGGAGATTAGCCAGCGTTGGCATCAGCGGGCGCTACGCGCTGTGGTGCGCATCGGCGATTACAAACAGGATAGTTATTTCGGCCAGGGACAAGGCGAGACGGAACTGGCGCCCGTCGAAAATGATGTGTACGCGCTTCGTCACGCGTTGTGGCTTGCTACGGATTCGGCGTACAAAGAGGCAGGCGAAGCTCTGGCGGCAAAACAAGCGATGATGAAGTCGATGACGCTGAATGAATCAGTGGACGATTTTGCGCACGCGGAGCCGCTGGTGGCTGTTGGTCCGCTGGCGAAGCTTCAGTTTGACGAGCCGCGTGTTACGCACATGCTGGAAACGGCGAGTGGGTTGTATCGCGAAGATCCCGACGTGCAATTGCTGACTGCCGCCGCGCAATTTGCCGTGGTTAATGAATATTTTGTGAACTCAGAAGGAAGTGTGACGCGGCGCAGCCAGACGCGTTACCGCACGGCGATTTCCGGCACGACACAAGCAAGAGATGGAATGCGGCTTGACCGATCTCCGGAATGGCTGGTCGCTACGCCGGAAGAAATTCCGACCGAAGCGGCGTTCGTTGCGAATGCGAAGTTGGTGATGACGACGCTGAAACAATTGCGCGAAGCGCCGGTTGTGGACGAAGAATATCGCGGGCCGGTGATGCTTTCGCCGGACGCCTCGAGCGACGTGCTGGCAACATTAATTGGAGACAATGCGGCGGGACGAAAGACGCTGCCGGGCCGCGGCGGGCGCACGCTGGGACAATTTGCGTCCGCGTTCAAAAGCCGAGTGCTGCCGCCATTTATTACGGTGGTGGACGATCCGACGCAGTCGACATTTCAGGGACACAGTTTGACGGGGAGCTACACGTTTGATGACGACGGCGTGAAGGTGTCGCCTGTTACGGTGATCGAAAAGGGACAGCTGATTAACTATCTAGTTGGGCGGCAGCCGATTCCCGACTTCCCTGCTTCCAACGGGCACGACCTGGCTCCGCTGGGTGGAGCGCCGCAACCGCACTACGGCGTGTTGACGTTGCGAGGAAGTGATGCGATGTCACCGGCAGACTTGAAAGCGAAATTAATTCTGATGTGCAAAGACCAGGGCAAGCCGTATGCGTATCGCGTGGAAACATTTGGCGGGCTGACTTCGCCGCGATTGCTGTATCGCGTGTGGGCGAATGACGGCCATGAAGAATTGGTGCGCGGCGCGTTGCTGAATGAGCTGGACATTCGCGGTCTGCGAAATGATTTGGTTGCCGTCGGGAACGATCAGTTCGTCAGCAATCGGACGGGCAATATTCCGGGCACGGTGATTAGTCCTTCGATGTTGTTTGATGAACTGGAAATTCGGCGGGACGATCGAGCGAAGTCAAAGCTGCCGGAATATCCTGCACCGCCGCTGGGTGGTAGCGGGAAATAATAATCTTGGTTGAGAGAGGCGTAAGGCGGGGCGGATGGGACTATTCGCCCCGCTTTTTATTTGAGGCGCGTGCGCTTACCTTTGCCTCGGTTCCCGCCAGAAGCTAGAATGCCGTTGTGCCTTCCATACAAATGAAGCATCGCATCGTTTCGCTTGCGCCGAGCGTTACTTCGATTCTTGTTGCGCTGGGCGCGCTGAAGGATCTGGTTGGCGTATCCAAATGGTGCGTGGACGTTTCGCCGAAAGTTGCGAAGCTTCCGCGTGTGGGTGATTGCTGGGCGCTGGATCCGGAAAGTGTAATGAGTTTGCGGCCGACGCTGGTGATTGGCTCGGTGCCGTATAAGCAGGAGACGGTTGCGAAGCTGCTGGAACATCCGGTGGCGTTTTTGGCGATGAATCCGCGTTCGCTAGCGGATGTTGAAGCGGATATTTTCTTGCTTGGCGGAATTGTGGGACGAGCGAGTGCTGCGCGAAAACTTGTGGGGCGGATGCGGGCGGAATTTTCGGCGATACATGCGCAGGCGCAGAAGGCGCGCGCTTCGGCAAAGATGAAAGTGCCACGGGTTTATTGCGAGGCGTGGCCGCATCCGAGGATTGTTTCGCCGCCGTGGGTGGCGGAGTTGGTGGAAATTGCTGGCGGAGAGATGGTGGTGCCCGCGGGCAAAAGAATTTCTGACGAGGATGTGGCCGCGGCGAAGCCGGATGTGATTGTGCTGGCGTGGGCTGCGGTCGGAGAGAAGTCCGATCCGAAACAGACTTATGAAGTGGCGGCGTGGAGTGAGATTCCTGCTGTGCGCGATCGGAGAGTTTATGTGGTGCGAGATGAATTGTTGAATACGCCAGGGCCGCCGTTGGTGGAGGGGGCGCGGGAGTTGGTGCGATTACTTTATCCGGATGCGGCGAAGGCGACCGCACGCGAGAAGAAGTGCGTAAGACGATGACGACGGTTGTTGCGGCGATCATTGTGAGGGAATCGCGTGTGCTGATTTGCCAGAGGCGACGGGATAATGCGTTTCCGCTGAGGTGGGAATTTCCTGGTGGGAAGGTTGAAGTCGGGGAATCACTGACGGAGGCGTTGAGGCGGGAGGTACTGGAAGAATTGGATGTCGGGATTGAAGTTGGACGGGAAGTTTTTCGGACACGCTATAGTTATGCGGAGCTAGCGGCGCCGATTGAGATTGTGTTTTATTTTGCGAAAATTGTGGGAGCGAATTTCGGGGACTCATTTAGCGATGAAGGGACTGGCGCTGGGTGGGCGGCGGACAACGCAAATGGGATATTCGAGAAAGTTCTTTGGGTAGCTCCGGCCGAATTGTTTAAATACGAGTTTCTTGCGGCGAATACGGAACTCATCGCGCGAATCGCTGATGGCTCACTATTGCTGGAATAATTGTTAGCAGCGCTTATGTAATTGAGCGGCCGCCGTCTACTACCAGCACTTGTCCGGTAATAAAATCCGATTCGGCGAGAAATGCGGCGGCTTCGGCGATGTCACTTCCCTTTCCGGTGCGCTTTAGCGGAGCGCGTCGGATGAAGTCGGCTTCCAGTTCGGCGGCGTCTCCTTCAAATGTGATTGTGCCCGGAGCGATGGCGTTGACCGTGATTTCCGGAGCAAGCGCGCGCGCCATGCAGCGCGTCAAACTAATGACCCCCGCTTTTGAAACGCAGTAGTGCGTGTATCCCGGCCATGCGAGCAGACCGCCGAGCGATGCTAGATTAATGATGCGCCCCCGGCCGGAGCGCTTCAGTAATGGCGCGGCAGTTTGTGCGCAGATAAATTGTGAAGTGAGATTTGTGGTGAGAATTCCGTTCCATTGGCCGTCGGTTATTTCACCGAACGGAACATGCTGGAACATTCCGGCGTTGTTCACAAGGATGTCGAGTCCGCCGAATTCCTTTTCAACGCGCGAAATCATATTCTGAACTTGCGCGCGAACAGAGACATCGGCTTGCACGGCTATAGATCGCCGGCCCATTTTCACAATTTCGGCGACGAGCTGTTCAGCTTCGGCGCGCGAGCTGCGATAATTCACGATCACGTCCGCGCCACGCTGCGAAAATTCCAGGGCGATGCTGCGGC
>DASYNR010000338.1:0-10439 GCA_036008485.1 Candidatus Acidiferrales bacterium
GGAGCATTAGCGATAGCCGGCGGCGCTCGCTATAATGCCGCCATGCAAGTGCGGGTGCTTTTCTTTGGACGACTGAAGGAAATTGTCGGCTTCGCGGACGATACCGCCGAATTGAGCGAAGGCGCGCGCGTGGAAGATTTATTCGCGCGGTACGGCAATCGATTTCCGGCGCTGGCGCAGTTCCGTCCGTCGGTTGCGGCCGCCGTGAATCAGGAATATGCGGAGTGGCGCGCGCCACTACATAATAACGATGAAGTTGCATTTTTGCCGCCGGTGAGTGGAGGTGAAGATGTGGTCACCGGCGCAACAATGGATACACGCGATCACTGCGCGATTGTACGCACTCCGATTTGCGCCCAGGAATTGGCCGAGCAAGTGAAAGCGCCGGCTGATGGAGCGATCGTCGTATTTGATGGCATCGTCAGAAATCATTCGCGCGGAAAACCGACTCTTTATTTGATCTACGAGGCGTATGAAAATATGGCGCTCGTGAAGATGCGCGAAATATGTGCGGAAATGCGGCGGCTCTATCAAATCGATCGCATATTAATGATGCATCGGCTGGGCCGCCTTGAAATTGGTGAAACAAGTATTTTGATCGCCGTAAGTTCCGCGCATCGTGCCGCGGCGTTTGACGCCAGCCGTTTTGCGATTGACACTTTCAAGCGCACCGTGCCGATTTGGAAACAGGAATATTTTCGCGATGGCGCGGTTTGGGCTGACGGAGAATTTCCCGTCGCACAAAATTTGCCGCATGCACAACCAATTCTCCCCGAAAGTGAATCTAAGTAATCGAATGAGAAAATCACTTTCTGATTGGCGCGGCCTCGCGCTTTTCGCAATCGTCACGTCTCTCAGCGCAATCCCGTTGGCGGTTTCAGCGCCGCGCGTTTCCGCGCAAAGCCAGGGAATTCACATTGAAGTGGACCTGGTAAATATTCTGGCCAGCATTACAGACCGCGAAAGCAGGCCGATTCCCAGTCTTCCGGCCAGCGCGTTTGAAGTTTACGATGACGGCGTGAAGCAGAAGATCGACATTTTTGAGGCGGAAACGCACCTGCCTTTGGATTTAGCGTTGATGATTGATTCCAGCATGAGCACCAAGTTGGATTTTCCGTTGCAGCGCGAAGCCGCTGCGCGTTTCATCCAGAAAATTGTGCGGCCTACCGACACCCTTTCTGTTTTTTCGTTTGACGATAAGGTGAAGCCGCTTACGGATTTCTCGTCAAACGTGCCGCGTTTGCAGGAAGCCGTGCGCAAGATCAAGATTGGCGCAGGCACCGCGATGTACGACGCCGTCTATCAGGGTTCTTCATCGCTTGAGAAACAAAAACCGGATCGCCGCCGCGTGCTCGTTCTAGTCACTGACGCGGGTGAATCCACCAGCCGCGCGTCCTACGAGACGGCGCGAAACGAAGCGATTCGCAGTGGCGCGATGTTGTATACAGTTTGTCTCCGCCCGATGAAAACGGAAAGTGGACGCAACACTGCCGGTGAGCACGCCTTGCAGACCATCACAGAGATGACCGGCGGCGCGATGTTTTTTCCAGACGACTCCTCGCAACTCGATGCGATTTTTTCGCAAATTGATCGCGAACTTCGCACGCAATATCGCATCGGCTACTATCCGGAGCGAAAGCCGGGCGGCGGGGCTGTACGCAAAATTGAATTGAAGGTGGCGGGCGATTACCGCGTGCGTTATCGGCAGGCCTATATTTCTCCCGAAGATACGAAACATTAGCGAATCAATTTTGTGGTACTGCGTTCGCCGTCGTCGAATTCCGAGAAACATTCTTGTAAACCACTCCGCCCTTCATCACAAACGTCACACGTCGAACTGCAGCGATGTCTTTCAGCGGATCGCCATCAAGCGCGATGATATCCGCCTGTAAGCCCGGTGAAATCGATCCGATTTGATCGGACATGCCAAGCGCCTCCGCGCCGAGCGCATTTGCGGAGATCATCGCAGCCATCGGATCCACTCCGCTGTCGCGGACGCGGTGAATAAAATCCTCGGCGTTGCGCCCGTGCGCGCCGGCAACGGCGTCGGTGCCGTAAACAATTTTTAGTCCTGGAATTTTATTTGCGCGCTTAAGAAATTCCTGGTGCGCGGGAATCAGTTCCTTCATCGCGACGAATCCTTCTTCCGTGTAGTACGGCGGCTGGAGAAACTTGTCCTTATATTGAAGATACGTTTCCAGAAGCAGCCCGGCTTGCGGATCCAAATAAATTCCGCGCTCCGCCATCAATTTTAAATCGTCGTCGGACGCGCCCAGCCCATGCTCGATTTCTGTGCATCCGGCAATTGTTGCCGCGCGGACGGCATCTCGGAATGCATGAACGATTGTGCGCAGACCTTGCTTCTTCGCTTCGTCGCATGCGGCGCCCAACTGTTCCTGCGACATTGTCATCTTGCCGCTTGTCATCCCGCCGGAAGCAAAAAGTTTTATGAAGTCGGCGCCGCCAGCTTTCTGCTTTTGCACAAATGCGCGAATTTCGTCCGGCGTTCCTGTTTGTTCGCCGCGTCCAAAGAGCGGCGCGGTGGACGTGAGAATGCGCGGACCGGGAATTGCGCCGCGCGCAATCGCATCGCGCAGCGGAATATCCGTCGGCGAGCCGGGGCTTTGGATCGTTGTGAAGCCGGCCATCAGCGTCGCGTATGCATTGGCTTCCGATTGATACGCCGCTTCGGGAGTCGTGCGGTCCATGCCGCCATTTTTTCCGTCGGGACCGAAGCTCCACGTAATGTGAGCGTGTGCGTCAATCCATCCGGGCAATACCGTAAGTCCGCGCAGATCGTAATCCACGGGCCCGGCCTTCGGATCGATCGCGATTATTTTCGAGCCTTCGATAACAATGTGCGTGTCGTGAAGCACGTGGCCCTTGCCGTCGAGCACGGTGCTTGCGGCAATCACGATGCGTTTGTTCTGTGAGGACGCCGATGATGGAGTTTGATGAGCCAATACGACGACGCCAAGAATGACTAAGACGCCTAAAGCGATCTTCGCGGAAAGCATAGCGCTCCTCGTTTATCGATTTTCGATTTCAAGCTTATTCTAAGACGACCGGCATTCTTAATTTGTTTCAATCTGCGAGGACTCACCTGGTGAACTTCACTGACTGCGGCATGGTCGCTCTGTTACGATGAGTGCGATGAAATCCTATTTGGAAGTAGCGGTCGAAGCAGCGCTTGAAGCCGGCGCAATTTTAATGACGGAACTCGCGCGCCCAGTCGAAATAAATTACAAAGGCGAAGTGGATATCGTGACGCAAGCCGACGGCCGGTCGGAGCAGGCCATCGTCACGCGCCTGAGTAATCATTTTCCAACGCACGCGATTATCGCGGAAGAAAGTGGATTGCATGCGGCCACAACTGCCGCCGCGAGTGGATCCGGCCCGAAGTTTTGCTGGTATGTGGATCCGTTGGACGGCACAACGAATTTTGCGCATGGCTATCCATGGTTTTGCGTTTCGATTGGACTGGCGGAGGGACCGCCCGGAACAGAAGAATTGCTCGCCGGTGTCGTCTATCATCCCGTGACGCAGGAATTGTTCACGGCGGCGCGCGGCGAAGGTGCGTATTTAAATAACAAAAAAATTCACGTTTCAAAAATTGCGAAGCTTTCCACTAGTCTGCTGGGCACAGGATTTCCCGCGCACAAGCGCGTGCAGAATCCCAACATTCATTACTACTGGAATTTTACTTTGCGCACGCACGGAGTTCGCCGCGCCGGTTCGGCCGCGCTGGATCTGGCTTCGGTCGCATGTGGAAGATTTGAAGGTTTCTGGGAATTTGGATTGAAGCCGTGGGACACCGCCGCAGGAGTTCTTCTCGTTCGCGAAGCCGGCGGAATGGTCACCGATTTTTCCGGTCAACCTTATCAACTTGGCGGCCGCGAATTGATGGCGTCAAATTCGCTGGTTCACGCCGAAATGCAATCCGTCGCCGCGGAAACCGCCCGCACCGCGCCCGATGCGCCACTTTCAGGCGTCTCCGGCTAAAGCCATTTTTGAAAAATGCGCAGACCCCCACCCCCCGGGTCGTGAGCTAAGTGTGGCTAATAAAGGACTTACTGCGATCTCGTGTCAAGTGTGTGCTAATGAAGGACTTAGCGCTTCCCGCCGTGAAAGTTCCCGCCGTTTCTCAACGACTTACAGCGTATCTCTCACATCGTGAGACAAAAATGCCACTCTCTGCAAAATCGTGCGCGTTATCCTGAAATCAGTTTTACGCCCGCCGTGCGTTGACTCGACTAGGGGCGAATGCTAGCCTCGTCGCCGATGCGCGTCGTTGATCTAATCCGCCGCAAGCGCGACTCCGGAGAACTTTCCGCCGACGAAATAAAATTTCTAATTGACGGATACACTCACGCGCGAATTCCCGATTATCAAATGGCCGCGTGGCTGATGGCCGCGTGGATTCGCGGACTCAGCGCCGCCGAACTTGCCGCGCTCACCGAGGCGATGCTGCATTCCGGAAAAGTTCTGGACTGGAGCGATTTGCCCGGCCGAAAAGTTGATAAACATTCCACCGGCGGCGTCGGCGATAAAACCTCAATGATCATCGCGCCAATCGCGGCGGCCGGTGGATTAATTGTGCCGATGATTAGCGGGCGCGGACTGGGCCACACCGGCGGAACGCTCGATAAGTTGGAATCGATTCCCGGATTTAACGTGAACTTATCGCTCGCGCAATTTCGCGAAGCGTTGGCAAAAGCTGGCTGCGGATTAATTGGCCAGACGGAGGAAATTGCTCCCGCCGATAAAAAGGTTTATGCGCTGCGCGATGTTACCGCCACCGTGGACAATCCATTTTTGATTTGCGCATCCATTATGAGCAAGAAACTTGCCGAAGGAATTGACGCGCTGGTTCTGGATGTCAAAACGGGTTCCGGCGCGTTCATGAAAAAAGATTCCGACGCAGAATATCTTGCCGGGCTAATGGTGGAAACAGGGAAGCGCATGGGCAAAAAAGTTGTCGCGCTCATCACCGATATGAATCAGCCGCTCGGACGCACCGCGGGCAACGCGATGGAAATCGCCGAATGCATCGAAGTTCTCGGCGGCGGAGGCCCTGCGGATTTGCGCGAACTATGCATCGAGCTGAGCGGTTGGATGTTTTTTTTGGGTGAGCGCAGCGCGAATGTTGCCGACGGACGCAAACTTGCCGACGAAATGATTACTTCCGGACGCGCTCGTGATAAATTCCGCGAGATCATCTCGCAACAGGGCGGGGATGCGCGCGTCGTGGACGAGCCGCAACGTTTGCCGCAAGCGCACACGAAATTGGATGTGACCAGCAGCGCCGCAGGATTTATTTCCGCAATCGAATGCGAACGGCTCGGCATCGCCTGCGGCGTGCTTGGTGGCGGACGCGAGAAAAAGGAAGATGCGATTGATCCTGCCGTCGGATTGGAATTTCATTGCAGGCTTGGCGACAAGATTGAAAGCGGCGCGCGCTTGGTGACGCTGCATTACAACTCGGACGCCAGACTTTCCGAAGCGCGGGAGCTGGTTGAATCAAGTTACACGGTGTCGGCAAAACCGCCCGCGCCGCGTCCATTGATTCACAAAGTAATTGGCGCCTGAAATTCACTGAAATATTCGCACAGCACGCCGCCGAAAGGCGCGGAGGCAAATGATGGGGCGATTTACCGGAGTGCTCGGCCTGCTGACGATGCTGGGTCTGGCGTATTTAATGTCCAGCAACCGGCGCGCGATCAAATTGAAAACGATCGCGTGGGGGCTTGGCCTTCAGCTCACATTTGCGTATATCGTTCTGAAACTTTCTTACGGCCAGCGCGTGTTGGAAGTAGCGTCGGACGCGGTCGGGAGACTTCTTAATTATTCCTATGTCGGTTCCGAATTTGTTTTTGGCCCGCTTGGCGCGAAAATCAACCGCGTTTCCGTGCTTGGTATTCCGGCCGAGCAAGTTCACTATTTTGCATTCCAAGTTCTTCCGACGATTATTTTTATTGCCGCATTCTTCGCGCTTCTTTATTACCTTCGCGTTATGCAGGTCATCATCCGAATCGCCGCGTGGATTATGCAGCGCGTGATGGGCGCAAGCGGCGCGGAATCTTTGAACGTTGCCGCGAGCATCTTCATGGGACAAACCGAAGCGCCACTCACGATTCGCCCGTTCTTGCCTGATTTAACGCGTTCCGAATTGATGACCGTTATGACCAGCGGCATGGCTCACGTTTCGGGTGGAATCATGGCGGCATATGTTGCGATGGGTGGCGTCGAAATCAAACATTTGCTTTCCGCTGTGATCATGACGGCGCCGGGAACTCTTCTGATGGCGAAAATGATCGTACCCGAAACCGAAATTGCGAAAACCGCCGGACGAGTCACGATGCCTGAATCCGCCGAGCACAAAGATGATAATTTTCTCAGCGCAATTTCGCGCGGCACTTCAGATGGCCTAAATCTGGCAATTAATGTTGCGGCAATGTTGATTTCGTTTCTGGCGCTAATTGCGCTGCTCAATGGAATTCTCGGCGGCACGCACAACTGGTTGGCCTATCACCACATCGGTTGGTTTCCGTCGTCGCTGCAACAAATATTCGGTTGGATATTTGCGCCCGTCGCTTGGGTGATTGGAATTCCGTGGCGCGATTGCCATTCGATCGGCAATTTGCTCGGGATCCGCATGTCGGCCAACGAGCTGGTTGCGTTCACCCAACTGGGGCCGATGAAAGGCGCGCTCGATCCGCGTTCATTTACGATTGCCACGTTTGCGTTGTGCGGATTCGCAAATTTTAGTTCCATCGGAATTCAGATTGGCGGCATCGGGGCGCTCGCTCCAAATAAGCGCAGCGAACTTGCGAAGCTTGGCATTCGCGCGATGCTTGCCGGCACGATGGCGAATCTAATGTCAGCGGCAATTGTGGGAATGTTTCTGTGAGTCCAACGCGCGCAACGGGTAATGACGCCGGTAAGGAATTCGCGCGCGCAAACGCGGCAGCGAAATATATTCTTGCGCGGACGAAACTTCGTCCGCGAATTGGAATTGTTTTGGGCAGTGGGCTGGGCGATTTCGCGGATGAACTTACTGCCTCGACGCGGATTCCTTACTCGCGCATCCCGAAATTTCCTCGATCTACCGCCGTCGGTCACGCCGGACAACTTGTGATCGGAAAACTGCGCGCGAACGGTGGCGATATTCCCATCGCAGCGATGCAGGGACGCGTGCATTTTTATGAAGGTTACCCGCTTTCCGAAGTAATTTTTCCGATGCGCGTTTTTGCGCGCATGGGGATTCGCACCGTGATCCTCACAAATGCCGCCGGCGGAATAAATCGCAATTACGGACAGGGCGCTCTTGTCGTTTTGAGCGACCACATTAATTTGCAGGGATCGAATCCATTGATTGGCGCGAATGACGAACGCTTCGGCCCGCGTTTTCCGGATATGACGCATGCGTACAACCGAAATTTTCGGAAGCACGCGCTCGACGAAGGCGGAAAGCTCGGTATGGTGATTCACGAAGGTGTTTACGCGGCGCTCACCGGGCCGAGTTACGAAACGCCAGCGGAAATTCGCTACCTCGCGACAATTGGCGCGGATCTGGTGGGCATGTCCACAGTTCCGGAAGTGATTGCCGCGCGGCACATGGGCATCGAAGTCTTGGGAATTTCGTGTGTGACGAATATGGCCGCCGGAATTTTGGATCAGCCGCTGAATCACGAGGAAGTTTTGGCTACAGGCGCGCGCGTGAAGGATCAATTCATCGGGCTGCTGCAAGCCGTGATTCCGCACATCGCTTCCGAGGTAGAGAATGCGGGGGCAAAGAAATGACGTCCGGAGCCAAGAGCAATAACGATGCGCTTCTCGCCGCCGCTCGCGTCGCGCGCGAAAATGCCGTTGCAACTTTTTCCAAATTTCGCGTTGGCGCTGCGTTACGCTCTAAGTCTGGGAAAATATATACGGGCTGCAACGTTGAAAATGCGAGTTATGGATTGACGATTTGCGCTGAGCGCGTCGCCATCTTCAAGGCGCTTTCAGAAGGTGAACGCGGCTTTGAAGCGATTGCGGTCGTCACCGACGCGGAAAAACTCACTCCGCCATGCGGTGCGTGCCGGCAAATTATCTGGGAATTTTGCGGCGATGCCGAAGTGATTCTCAGCAACCTGAAGGGGAAAACGGAAGTCCATCGCATGTCCGCCTTATTTCCATTGCCGTTCGACATTTCAAATCTCTGACTTGCCGCGAAGTTCGCCGGCGGATACGATTCTCAAATGACATTTCATTTGCCGAATTCTACGAAGCGCCGTTCTCTAAGTAATCGCGCGTTGCGAATCATCACGAGAAACCTTGCTGCAATTTTATTGACGTTCGTTGTGGCGGGTTCGGTCAGCGGGCAAGCAAAGAAGCCCGCCGCGCCGCAATCCACGCGCGAAGACGTCGACCTCCTAGTCACCGCGCAATATGTTGTAACGATGGATGCAACCCGGCGCGTAATCGAAGACGGCGCAATCGCAGTACGTGGCGACGCGATTCTTGCCGTCGGTCCGCGCGCGGAACTTGAAGCGAAATATATTTCCGCGCGCCGAATTTCCGCGGCGCACGGGCTTGTGATGCCCGGCCTGATCAACGGACACACGCATGCAGCGATGACGCTTTTCCGCGGCATCAAGGATGACGTGACGCTGCAAGACTGGCTGACGAATTATATTTTCCCCGCCGAAGCGAAAAATGTTACCGAGAATTTTGTGACCTGGGGCACGCGCCTGGGAATTCTGGAAATGTTGCGCGGCGGCACGACCACTTACACGGACATGTATTATTTCGAGGACGCCGTTGCGCGCGAAACGAAAGCCGCCGGAATGCGCGGAGTCCTGGGCGAAACCTTTATTGATTTTCCCGCGCCAGATAATAAAACACTCGCTGATACTCTGGCGTATTCCGAAAAATTTCTGAAACACTGGCAGGGCGATCCGTTGATTCACGCCGCAGTGGCGCCGCATTCCGTTTACACCGATTCGGCGGATACGCTGCGCGCGGCTGCGGCGCTCGCTCGAAAATATCACGCGCCAATTCTGATTCACGTTTCGGAAACAAAAAAAGAATTGGACGATAGTCGCGCCGCCCACAATCTTTCTCCGGTGGCGTGGCTGGATCAACTCGGCGTGCTTGGGCCTGACGTCGTCGCCGCACACTGCATTTGGATTGACGCGGCGGACATCGCACTGCTTGCAAAATCGCAAGCCGGATGCGTGCACAATCCAAGCAGCAACATGATGCTCGCCAGTGGCGTCGCTCCAGTCCCAGCATTGCTCAGCGCTGGAGTTCGACTCGGTCTCGGCACAGATGGCCCCGCGGGCAGCAACAATGATTTGGATATGATGGAGGAAATGGATTTGGCCGCGAAGCTGCAGAAAATTACGCACATGGATCCGCAGGCGCTAGGCGCGAAACAAGCCGTGGAAATGGCCACCATCGGCGGCGCGCGCGCGCTTCACATGGAAAATGAAATTGGTTCACTCGAAGCCGGCAAGAAAGCGGATTTAATTGTGATCAGCCTCAACGAAGCAAATGCGGTGCCGCTCTATGACGTCTATTCGCAAATTGTTTATGCGTTAAAAGCCAGCGACGTTCAGGACACGATTATCGGCGGACGAATCGTGATGCAAAATGGCAAAGTGCTGACGCTTGACGAACCCGCCATCCTCCTGAAGGCGCGCGAATTCGGCGCGCAGGTGAAGCAATCGCTCACCGCACCACAAAAGTAATTTCTAGCCGACCGCTTCCGTCGACTCTAACGTTCCGTGGTGCGCTGGCGGAAAAATTTTAGCGCGGTTGATCGAAGCGTCTCTGGAATATTTTTATTGTTGGTTAGCGTTTTCAAATCCGGAATGTGAATACGAACCAGCAGGTGCAGCGAAACGTCCAGCGGCGTCTTGGGATTAAAACAAAGATTTTTAGCGATGGTGTAGTTCTTCCGGTACGAACGGCCCGTGGCGATCAAGCGCAGAACTTCTTCCGTTAAACTTGTGATAGAAGCGAACCCTTCCACTTCACGTTCAGTTAGCTTTGGAGATTGCATTACCGCACGCTGCACCAGCCGTGCCGAATCGCGAATGAGCGCCATGCGTTCTTCGCGTCCGCCTTTGAACGCAAGCTGCATGCGCTCCGTGACTCGCATCTTGGCAAGCCGCTGTAGAAGTGATTCGCGCTTTGTCGGATCTTCTTCGGCGTCCTTCACTGCTTCGGCAAGTAATTCGATGTTCGGCGGCGCGCCGTGCTCAAGTTCTTCAAGTAGCCGGCGCTGGTCCGGTGCTAGCGCGGTTGAGCTAAGCAGCGCGGCGCCCAATTCCGGGCGCATGCTCAGAAGGCCCATGTCGTCCGCCAGCGCTTTCACTTCCGCTTCAGGCAGACGAATCAAAGCGTCGATTATGATTGCAATCGGGGAACCGAGGTTTGCAATCAGTGCC
>DASYNR010000339.1:0-51643 GCA_036008485.1 Candidatus Acidiferrales bacterium
TGGTGAAGGCGGGGCAACATCCTGGTGCATACAATATTGTTACGGCGACGATTCCGGGAGCTGATCCGAAATTGCGCGAGGAGGAAATTGCGTTCAGTTGCCATTTGGATCATCAACGGCCGGGAGCGAATGACAATGCCAGCGGATGCGTGACGATTTTGGAGGTGGCGCGCACTTTGCGGAAGTTGATTACGGAAGGGAAGCTGGCGCGTCCGGCGCGGACTTTGCGATTTATCTGGCCGCCGGAAATTGAAGGCACGACGACTCTGCTGAATGCGCGGCCGGAATTTGCGTCACGAATTAAAGCCGTGGTGCACATGGATATGGTTGGCGGCGGGCCGGCGACGAAAGCGATTTTTCATGTGACACGCGGGCCGATGAGTTTGCCTTCGTTTGTTTATGACGTTGGCGAAGCGTTTGGCGATTTTGTGAATCGCGAGAGCGATCTTTACGCGAGTACCGGCGCGGCGCTCTATCCATTTGTTTCGACGGAAGGTGGGAAGGAAGCGCTGCAGGCGGAATTTGCGGATTACACGATGGGCAGCGATCACGACGTTTATCAGGAAGGATCATTTCGGATTCCGGCGGTTTATTTGAATGATTGGCCGGACCGGTACATTCATACGAATGGGGATACGTCGGCGAATATTGATCCGACGAAATTGAAGAGGGCAGCGTTTATTGGAGCGGCTAGTGGATATTTTTTGGCGGGGATGGGAGCTAAGGATGTGCCGGATGTTCTTCATCTCGTTGAGCGACGAAGTCTTGTGCGTTGGGGCACAATACTTTCACGGCGTGCGATTTTAGGTATTGGAGACTGGTTGGCGCAGACGGTGGTTATCCAAAAGTACGAGCACGAGGTCGTGGACTCTCTTACGACATTCGCGCCGATCGATGAGCCGCTGAGGAACGAGGATTCCCAATTTGCTCAATCCCGCTCGGAACTGTTGTTCGCACCCTATCCAAACCACCTAGTGGCGCTGTCAATTCTGGAGAGTGTTAATGTGAAAAACCTTGATAGTTGGAAGATCGTGTTCATCCGAAGCGCGAATCCAAAAGGGCCAATGGCTGTATTTGGCTACGACTATCTTGCGGATCATCTTGAGTCCATGAAACTTGCGCGTCCGAAACTATTGGAATATCAGGGCCTTACGAGCGCGGGAGAAGAATATGCCTACGAAACGTTGAACTTCGTAGATGGCAAGCGCAATATCGCGGATATTTGCTCTGCGGTTTCTACCGAGTACGGCCCAATTCCGCAAGAACTCGTCCTCGAATACTTAAAGACGATGGAATCTATCGGCGTTTTGAAGCGCTTGCCCGCTCCACCGCCAAAATAGCAAGCGCGTTGGGCGCTGTGCTACCATCCTTAGCCCGCTGAATTATTGGGGCAAAATACAAAATGACGACTGGCACGATGCAGGCATTGAGAAAACCGCGCGCGGAGCGCGGAGCAGCGCTGGAAAATGTTCCCGTACCGACGATTGGGCCGAATGATGTGCTGGTGCGGGTGAGCGCGGCTTCCATTTGCGGAACGGATTTGCACATTTATGCGTGGGACCCGTGGTCGGCTTCGCGGATCAAGCCGCCGATGACGTTTGGCCACGAATTTTGCGGCGTGGTGGAGAAGGTTGGGTCGGATGTGAATCCGATCATGGCGAGGCCGGGCGAATTTGTGAGCGCGGAGATGCATGTGAACTGCGGACATTGCCGTCAGTGCCGCATGGGGCAGCCGCACGTTTGCCAGAATTTAAAAATTATTGGAATTGATGAGAACGGATGCTTCGCGGAATTTGTGAGCATTCCGGCGGCGAATATTTGGAAAATCGATCCGGCGATTCCGGAACATTACGGCGCGATCATGGATCCGCTGGGAAATGCCGTGCACACAGTTCTTTCGGGTCCGATCGCGGCGCAGACTGTCGCTGTGACGGGCGCGGGGCCGATTGGGTTGATGGCGATTGCCGTGGCGAAGGCGAGCGGCGCTTCAAAAATTTTTGCGACGGAAGTGAATGCGGAGCGGCGTGCGATGGCGTTACGAATGGGGGCGGATGAGGCGCTGGATCCGTCGACGGGAAATGTTGTGGAGCAGGTGATTGAGGCGACGGGTGGATCGGGCGCGGATGTTTTGTTGGAAATGAGCGGACATCCGGTGGCGATTCGGCAGGGATTTCAGATGTTGCGGGCGGGTGGAAGAGCGTCATTGTTGGGAATTCCGTCGAAGCCTGTTGAATTGGATTTGGTGAACGATATTATTTTCAAGGGTGCAACGGTACACGGAATTTTCGGGCGGCGAATGTTTGAGACGTGGGTGCAGATGACGGATTTGCTGAAGTCGGGCAAATTAAATTTGGAACTGCTATTTAAGGAACGGTTGCCGCTGGACAAGTTTGCTGATGCGTTCAAGATGCTGGAAGGCGGACTGCCGGGAAAAGTTTTGTTTTATCCGAACGGCGTGCCGCGCTGAGGTTTGCCTGAGGATATTGGGATGATGGTGGAAATAAACGGAGCAACTTCCACAGGCTGAAGCCTATGCCACTTCGGCCGGCTCAGGCGCGAATTGATTATCGAAAACCGGAAGAATTAATTTAACCTTCATGGTAAATCCAACTTCAAGGGGCGTCTTATGACCACACCGCAAAATCCGCTTTCGTATCTTCACGATCAAATTGAGGAGCTGAAAGCCAAGGGACTTTACAGCAAGCTGCATGTGCTGGATGGCGAGCAGAAGCCCGTCGCTACATTTGACGGGCGTGAGGTGATTAATCTTAGTTCGAATAATTATCTGGGGCTTACGACGAATAAAGCTTTGAAGCGCGCGGCGATTGACGCGGTGAAAAAGTATGGGGCAGGCGCGGGCGCGGTGCGGACGATTGCCGGAACGATGACGCTGCATATGGAATTGGAAGAGCAGATTGCGAAATTTAAGGGAACTGAAGCGTGCGTGGTTTTCCAGTCCGGATTTACGGCGAATGCGGGTACGGTTTCGGCGATTCTTGGAAAGGAAGATTTAATTATTTCGGACGAGCTGAATCACGCATCGATTATTGATGGTTGCCGGCTTTCGCGCGCGACGATAAAAGTTTTCAAGCATAAGGATGTGGCGGACTGCGAGCGCATCTGCAAGGAAACCGAAAATTGGCCGGGGCACAAGTTGCTGATTACCGACGGCGTATTTTCGATGGATGGAGACATCGCACCGCTGGCGGAGTTGTGCGATCTGGCGGAAAAATATAATTGCATCATGATGATTGACGATGCGCATTCGTCGGGCGTGCTGGGGAAGAATGGGCGCGGCACGGTGGACTATGCCGGCGTTCATGGACGCGTACACATTCAAGTGGGAACGCTGAGCAAAGCGATCGGTGTGATGGGCGGATATGTTTGCGGGTCGCGCGATTTGATTGATTTTCTGTACCGGCGCGCGCGGCCATTTTTATTTTCCACTTCGCATCCACCAGCTTCGGCGGCGGCGTGCATGGCGGCATTCACTTTGCTGGATTCGCCTGAGGGCGAGCGGCTGATTAAGAAAATGTGGTCGAATACGAAATTTTTTAAGCGTCAATTGAAGAAGCGCGGATTCAAATTTGGAACCAGCGAAACGCCGATTGTGCCGATCCACGTGGGCGAAGCGGCGAAAGCGTTTGAATTCTCGAAGAAATTATTTGACGCCGGAGTTTACGCGCCCGCCGTGGGGTTCCCGACGGTGGCGGAAGGAAAAGCGCGATTGCGCGCGATTGTGACGGCGACGCACAAGCGCAGCGATTTGGAACGCGCTTGCGAAATTCTGGAGCAAGTTGCGAAGCCGCTGGGAATTATCTAGCGCGGCCGCAAAATTCCAGAACGAATGGTTTCAGACACCCAGTCTACGCCGTTACCGGAGCGACTTCGATCGCGGAGCTCACGCCGGGATGTATCCGGCGATAGACGGTGAGCGCGAGCGCGCCAAATCCCCATAACTGCGCCAATATTGCAACGCAGAACCCTACGTACGGAATCATTCTGATCGCATCGATCACGAGCAGTCCCAAAGCAAACTGGCCAATGAGCGCTCCTTTGTAGGGCACAGGCCATACTTTCTTGCCGGCAACCACTCCGACAAAACTTTTTTGTCCGACGAGTTTGCGGCCAAGCCAGGTGGCAATGAACAGATGTGAGCAGTAGATTGCGATGCACCAAAGGAGTATGGTCGCGATGCCAATGCCGAGTCCGACGATTGTGAAACAAACGGCCACTGCAACAATGAACACCGCGAAAATCGTAAGCACACCCAGGCCGAGGGAAACTCCGAATCGCTCCGCGTTCTGAACTGTTTCGGTGAAAAATCCGGGAGCAATCAGAAGCATTACCAGACCGAAGATGAATCCCGAGCCCCAGTACAAGAGCCTATGCCAGTAAGTAGCCCTGGCGTACCAATCAATTTTCTGAACTTCAATCGTAGTTTCAACGGGGCTGGCAAGCTTGGCGGAACTGGAAACTTCCGGCTGCACTGTTCCCGTGTAAGAGATCTTCCCCATCGTCTCCGCTTGCGGACCAACGGTAAAGCTCTCGTTCGACTTCAAAACCGTGTTTCCTCCGACGAAACCATTCATGTCCATGTGTGCGGTAAATGCGAGGATGCCGCGCTCGATGCGGCCATTGAGCGTGGCATCACCACCGACGAATAGGGTCGCGCCCCAGCCGATGGTGGACTGCGGATCGGTTTTCAACTGACTGGTAAAAGCCGTCAAATTTCTTCCAATCTTCCCGTGAAATAAGAGTTGATTGGAGAAACTACGGACGCTGCCGTCCACGATTCCGCTAATATCGGTAAGGGCGCCGAAAGAAATCACGTCGCCGGTTACGTGTCCGTTGATGGTCAAGTTGCGGCCAAAAGTGATCAGGTCGCCGTCCACGGTTCCATCAATTTGAACAGTATCGCCAAAGACGATGAGGTCGTCGTGGACTACAGCGCCGGCGGGAAGATTGAAGTGAGATTCATGCCTGTGAATTTCGGCGGCGGATGCGCCCACGGGCAAACCAAGCGCGACAAGCAGCGCCGTCATCACCATCGCGATGGTGTTGAACTTGCGCAAACTGCGGCGCAGCAAGAAGAAGCCAATCACCGAGAGCGAAACAACCGCCACTCCCTGAATTAAGGACCACATTTCTGGCCATCCTTTCCAAAGTGCACTACGAAAAAATATCGTCGACAATAAATCAGTGCTGCCAAAACCTACTTCGCTGGCCTGTGCCATCGCGGGATCGATAAAAGATGTCCACAGCCAATAAACACCGGCGGCGGCCAAACCGAAAGAAGCGACCCAGGCCCACGGAGTTTTATCGCGCACGGGGCCGGCAAGCAAGCGCGCGGGCACGGCTTCTTCTTGTTCACGAAGAGCGTTGCTGAGCAGCCGCGATTCACGTTCGAGCGCGTGCATGAGTTCGCGGCAGTCCGCGCACTGATCGGTGTGCGCGGAAAGTTCGCGCGCGGTGGGGCGATCGAGCAGCCCCTCGAGATATTGCAGACAGGTTATTTCGTCGTAGTGGCGGACAAAGCCGCCAGCGTGTTGGTTTAATTGGCTCATGGAGTTTGCTCCGCGTTCATTCCTTGCAACGATTGTCCGGTGAGTGCTTCACGTAGTTGGTGACGTGCGCGCAACAAAACAACTCCGACAAAATTACGGCGCACGCCGAGTGTCTCCGCGATTTCGTCGTAACTCATGTCAGTGTAATAACGAAGGACGAGCGCCATTCGCGCCCGGGCAGGAAGTTTTTTTAAGGCGTCGCGCATTTCTTTGGTGCTTTGCGCGTCAAGCAATAAATTTAGCTGACTTGGATCGGGATGCTCGAGCGGCATTTCCTCGACGCCTTCGGTTTCCAAATCCTGACGGATGCGGCGGCGGCGAAGCGAATCCCAGCAGTGGTTCGCGGCCACTTTGTAGAGCCAGGCCTGGAATGGCCGGGTGGAGTCATACTGCGCGAGTTTTTCGTGCAACTTCATAAATATCTCGGTGGTAGCGTCTTCGGCGTCTTCCTTGGTGTGCAACGAACGCCGACAGAAACGGAAAATCGGCCCGGCAAATTCCCGATAGAGCTCGCCCCAAGCTTCGAGGTCGCCCGTCCGGGCTCGGGTGATGCATTCAGCCAATTCCAGCTGGTCTGATGCGTTCATGCCCTCCGGCCAATTCCGCGCTTCCACTTAGAGATACGCATGGATGAGTGAAAAACTTACATTCTGAGGGTTTATGCCACCGACTGAAACAGCATGACGGCGGGTAGCCCTCGGAGAATCAATGACTTACATGCACTTTATCAGATTGGGAGGGAAAAGATTGACGAAGGATTGGCACGAGCTGGCGAACGAAGGCAGTTCGGTGGCGGATCCAGCGTCCGGGATAAGGAAGTTCGACGTGGCGGCCGGACCAGTTCGCTTTACGTTCGGCTCGCTTGACGTTGCGGGCGATTGAGCGGATGACGACGATCACGATTTCTGGACGCAACGCCTGAAGCGATTTGGCGAGACGCGGTTCGCCGGCGCGGCATGCTTTGCGGCGAACTTTCGGATGTAGACGATCGACCGGGCGCGCACACAAGTCCAGCAGATAGCAGCCGAGGCGGCGAAATGATTTTAGAAAATCCGCTTCGCGCAGATTGGGAAACGCTTTGACGAAGGCTTCGCGAATCGCGCGATAAAGTCCTGAATCGGCTTGATAGAAAAATCGGCCGGATGCGGGAGGTGATTCGCCGACGAATAGGATGCGAACTTTTTTTGGGTGAAAGCTTTGGCGCAGGCGTTCCCTGGATTGCAGACCTGTTTTCTTAGTGGGCTTGATGCGCTTCACAATCTTTTCCGGTGAATAAAGCGTGCTACGAGTCTGACATCTTTCTCGCGTTTGGGACGTCATATAAGCATGCTCGTCCAGATTTTACCGCGCTTGTCACATTTGAATAGCCGTCCCGGGCGATTCGGTTCACCCTGCCGCGGAGAGGCCAAAAATGAAAAAAATTGCGTGGGGCGCGATAACTTTGCTTTTTGTGGCGGCGATCGTTCTGGGCCAAGCGCAGCAAAAATCTGACGAGCGTTTCGACAGCCTGGTCCGCGACGACTTTTTCGCGGGCATGGACGGTGACACCGCACGCTTTGACCGCGCGATGAAAACGTGCGAGGAAGAGCTTGCTAAAAATCCCAAGAACGCGGCCGCAATGGTTTGGCACGGTGCGGGCCTATACGTTAAGGGAGGAATTACGATCGGCAAAGGTGACTATGCCAATGGAAAACCGATGGTATCGCGCGGAGGGCAAGAAATGGCGGACGCGGTGGCTCTGGATCCGGAAAGCGTTCAAACGCGGATTCCGCGCGCGGCGATGTACATCGGTGCTGCCCGCAAGATGGCCGACACATACAGCAAACCTATCCTGGAGCTTGCGGTTGGCGACTACGAGAAGGTTTTGCAGTTACAACAATCGTATTTCAACACGCTTCCCACGCACAGCCGAGGCGAACTATTGGGCGGCCTAGCGGAGGGCTACTGGCGCCTGGGAAATTACGAAAAATCGACGACGTACCTGGATCGCCTGATAAAAGAATTGCCGGGCACGCCGTACGAAAGACAAGCCAAACGCTGGCGTGTTGATCTGCCGAAAGTGGATAGGCAGGAACACTTCTGTCTCGGGTGCCACATGGGAGGAAATTCCTGACCTTGATCAAGAGCGGAGGCGGTTCGCGTGACGGCACTCGGCGATGGACCGCGTGGGCCGGGTTTGCAGTAGGGTGCGCCGGATTCGCGTTTCTGAACGCCGTCAGCTGGTATCCAGCCTATCGGAATTCCGGCCCGTATGCGCCTGGCTGGAATAGGGCGCTTGCTTGGGAGTTAGTACGCTGGGAGTTGTGGGTTCCGATGACGGCGCTCATTCTCCGTTGGGTCAGGAAATATCCAAGGCGAGATGGCCACACAGTTGGGAATTCACTCCGCATGATTGAAGCGGTCGTTTTGTTTCCGGCGCTGCATTGTATTTTTCTTGTAGCAATTTATTTCCCAATCGCCGGAGGGCGACTCGGCGCTTTTCTCCATTACCGCTCGTTCGTTCTACTCATAAATTATCTCGCTGGAATGATTGTCGCCGGATTGGTTCTTGGTCTCGCGTGGGCCCGCGATTATCAATCACAATTGCGCCAAGAGGAAGTGAGGGCGTCGAATCTTGGAGCACAATTGGCGCAAGCGCAGCTCGACGCCCTTAAAATGCAACTGCAACCACATTTTCTTTTCAACACAATGAATGCGATTTCGTCGATGCAAATGAAAAATCCGGCGGCAGCGCAACGCATGTTGGTGCGGCTTTCGGAATTTCTCCGGATGACGCTTGAGGATTCCGCGAAAACGGTTACGCTTCGGCGCGAGATGGATTTCGTTGCGAGATATTTGGAAATTGAACGAGTTCGATTCCCGGATAGGCTCGCTGTGCAATTTGATCTTGGCGCGGAAACTCTGGACGCGATGGTGCCAAATTTAATTCTCCAGCCGATCGTGGAAAATGCCGTGCGTCATGGCATTGCGATGAAAGCCGAGCCGGGAAGAATTGAGGTGCGCTCGTCGCGCTGCAATGGATTCCTGCGGCTTCAGGTTCGTGACACTGGGCCCGGGCTGACAGATGGTTTGCAAGTGGCGTTTCCAAACCGAGCGTCCATTTCGGGAATCGGTCTTGCGAATATTCGCAGCCGGTTGGAGCGGATGTACGGCGATTCATTCCGATTTTCAGTTAATGACGCTGAAGGTGGCGGTGTGCTGGCTGCGATCGAAATTCCTTTTCAGGAATCCACACGCTGATGACGGGCGCTGCTCCGATACGGACGCTGATTGTAGATGACGAGCCGCTGGCCCGAACGGCGATTCGCAATATGCTGACGCGCTACGAGGAAATTCTAATTGTCGGTGAATGTTCGAGCGGCGCAGAAGCGATTCTGGCGATTGAATCACGCGTGCCAAATCTTGTGTTCCTAGACGTGCAGATGCCGGAAGTAGATGGTTTCGGCGTTGTGGAAGCAGTAGGTGCCGGACACTTTCCCTGTTTTATCTTCGTCACAGCATATGACCAATACGCGGTTCGCGCGTTTGAGATTCGCGCGCTGGATTATTTACTGAAGCCTTTCGATCAGGAGCGCTTTGACGCCGCTGTGGAACGCGCGATGCGGCACTTGAGACGTAAAGATTCTGCTGACGAAACGCGTACACGTTTGCAGGAGTTGGTGCGCGAATCGCGCGGTCCACATCTTCAGCGATTTATTATCCGCGAACCGAATCGCATTTTCCTTCTTGCCGCGAAAGATGTTGATTGGATTGAAGCGCAGGGCAATTACGTCAATCTTCATGCGGGCGCGCATACTTATATGATTCGCGAGCCGCTTGGCGAGGTTGAAGCACAGTTGGCACCGGAAACATTTCGCAGAATACATCGGTCAACGATCGTTAACGTGGATTCCATCCGCGAGCTTCAGCCGATGTTTCACGGGCGATATGTGGTAGTGCTGCGCGATGGCACCGAACTGAAGCTCAGCGAACGATTCCGCGAAAACCTGCGAAAAGATTTCCTCGGTAAGTTGTGAAGGATGCGTCACTGCTTTGCTTCAGCGACGAGTTTCTCAAAGATGCGGTAGTGTTCTTCGATCATGCGGTCGAGAGAAAAAACTGCAGTGGCGCGATTTTTTGCGCGGATGCCGAGTTCGCGCAGCAGAGCGGGATCGTCGGCCAACTGACGGAGACATGCGGCGAGGGCCGCGGCGTTTCCGGGAGGAAATTTAAGGCCGGAGTCGCCGGCTAGTTCCGGACCACCGCCGTGATCGGAAACGATTACAGGACAGCCACTAATCATTTGCTCCATGACGACGAGCCCGGCCGGTTCCTCGTTGAGGGAGGGCATTACCAGCACATCGACATTAGCGAGAGCTGCGGATAGTTTTTCACCTTGTAGCGAACCTGCAAAAGAAATCGCGGGTCGAAAAGCGTTTTTCTCACGAGCCATTGATTCCAGCATTGGGCGTTGAGGCCCGTCGCCGATGATGGTGAGGCTCACGCGATCTTTTTTGTCACGCAACATGTGCATAGCTTCGATGAGAGTCGGGACGCCTTTTTCTTCGACCAAGCGGCCCAAGAATCCAATGGAAAGCGGCGAAGTTGGCGTGATTTGTTTTGCGGCGCTCACAATTTCTGTTGTGAGTGGTTCCGGAATGCCGTAGTAGACCACCTGTGAATGCGGAAGTTCGATTCTTTGCGCGACGTGATTTGTAATGCAAAGATTCACATTTACGCGGCGGCAGAGCCATCGGCGCAGCGGAGTTAGCATCAACATTTTCACGCTGGCGAGTGAACCGGATTCGGAGGCGTTGCATTTGAGACACGCTGAAAATTCATTGCGCATGTAATGATTCGGACAAGCCGATTTTGTGGGCTGATAGAGCAGCAATCCATTCGGGCAGCTCGCTTGATAACCGTGATGCTCGACGACGATCGGCTTGCGAGCGAGCAATGCAAGAATTAGCGGCATTATTACTGGGCCCGCGAGATGCACGACGTCTGATTCGCGAATTAATTTCCGGAGTTGCATGATTCCGGGACGGCGGACGATTGCAAACGGCATTGCGGAATCATCGAAGTTTTTTTGTGGCGATTGCGTGACGACGGTTACTCGCTTTGCTTTGCCTGCGTCGAGCGTTGCCAGCCCGCGCGCAAGATGCAGCGCGTAAGTTTCGACGCCGCCAATTTGCGGGGCGAAGGCGTGAGAGTAGATTAACAGCTTCATCCGTTGGCTCTGCGCCGGTAGATGCGGTCAAGGGCACCGATCAACGCTTCTGTATTTTCGTTTAATGACCAAGTTTGAATAATGCGCTCGGAAGCCGCTCCCATCTGCTGCAGTTTCGCCGGATCAGTTACGGCCAGCCGAATTAAAGCTGCGAGCGCTTCGATGTCTCCACACGGATACACAAATCCATTCTCCGCACGAACGAGATCACGACCGGCGCCTACGCGATCACTAACTGCCACTGCGCAGCCACACAGCATCGCTTCATTCACAACGACCCCAAATGGTTCGTATTCGGATGGCAAAACAAAAAGGTCAGAAGATTTATACAGCGAAGGCAATTGCGATTGATTCACGAAACCCAGAAAACGCACGCGATCTTCTACGGCGAGCATTGCTGCTTCCCGTTTCAAATCTTGCAGAAGCGGCCCATCACCGGCGTAAATGAGAAAGGAATTGGGACTGTTTGCCTTCGCAAATGCGCGTAACAAGTCGTTCGGCCGTTTCCAGCGTTGAAGTTTCGCACAAAAAAGAACTACAACGGCTGAGGAAGGAACATTCCATTCCGTGCGCACGTGGGTGCGATTGACCCGTGCGGCCTGCGCGCGCCACCAGGAATTATCCACCGAGTACGGCGTCATCGAGATTCGATCAGCGGGAACTCCAATCGATTGGAGTAGTTCGCGTGAAGTCGTAGACGGGACTAATACTTGATCAGCCATGCGAAAAAAGATTGGCCACAGCCACTTTTTCACTTTCGCTTTCCAAGGTGTGCCACTTCGCGGAGCCAGTGAGGTTGCGTCAGTACCGAATAGAACTGGTGTTCTGCTGAACTTTGCGGCACTTAGCGCGATCCAAAAACTTGCGACGCGATAGCCAGTGTAGATTACAACGGCATCGTAGCGGCCTTTGTGAATTTTGGACCACAGGCCGGTATTCACGAGGCCGAAAAAATGATCGAGCGAAGGATGGCGCGCGCGATTTGGTTCCTGCGTCCACGAGTAGCCGTCGAGCAGAGGAACATCCCACTTCACTTCAACGCCGAAATCTTTGTCAACCCCTGCTTCGGCGCCCTGCAAACTGCAATACGCAACTTCAATATCCAAACGTGGATTGCGGGCCATTTCGCGAAAGCTGGGCGCGGAATACTGAACCGGATGAGTGGCGATCAGGAGGAGACGATAGCGGCGCTCAGCGATTTGCTCAGGCATTGTTGAGCACCTGCAAAAACTTTCGCGCGATTATATTCCACGAAAAATATTTGTCGCGTGCTTCGAGGCTGCGCTTGCGAAGTTCGCTTCGGAGCGCGTCATCTGAAAGCACGCGCGCCAAATTATTTGCGACGGTGGAGCGATCGCCTGCCGGAGAAAGCACCACGCCGGCGACTGTGATGGGCGGGCCCGTTTCCGGGCCTTCAAATGCGATGACGGGCAAACCGCACGCAATTCCTGCGAGGGCGCTACCACGGCGGCTGGAAATTCCGCCGCGGAGAAATAGGAGCGCGTCAGATTCGGAAAGGCGACGCTCGATTTCGTCTGCGGGAATAATGCCATGGACTTCGAGTTCGACTTTTGTGCCCGCGAGCGCGGCACGAAGCGGCGCTTCGGCTTCCTGCGCATTTCTGCCCAGGACGAGGAGTTTTATGGTTCCTAATTGTTCCGCAGTTTGACGGATGATCTGGGCGATTAATTCCACTTCTGGTTGCAATTGCGGAGGACCAGTGATGCCGAAGATGGCGATTGTCTTCGGCGAATTATTTCTGCGAATGGAATTGGCGTCGTTCAATGTGACTAGGGTACTGGAAAGATTTGCGGCAATCGGAATGAATTCCGCTTTGGTTGCGGGATGCGGAAGCCAGGTGAGCTTTTCCACGGGGACAGTCATGATTGAATGTAGCGCGAGTGTATAGAGTTTGCGCATCACCCAGACCTGCACGCTTTGGCGAATTCGATCAATCCTTCGGGGGCCGCCGTAGGACATCGCGTCATGAAAAACAATTGCGCACTTCGCGCCGCGATGCCGTGCGATCCAAATTGTGATGGCCGCGTCCAGCGGAAATCCGCGCTTCGACCATCCGAGTGAGGTGTACTGCATCAAAATCCGGCGGCCGCGCCAATTTTGTGATTCGCGCCATATCCACCTGGTTCTGCTGAGCCGTCCATTTGTGGCCCAGGGCACGCGCATGATTTCCATTGGCTGGCCCTGTTGTTCGAGCGCGCGCTTCAGCCATCCGCAATAATCTTCGAGAGCGTCGGTGGGCGCGTCCGCGCGGCCGAGGAGCGCGATGATCGGAGTGGCGGCGTCGATTCCGGGATGTGGATCAGGTGGCAACAAATATCCCCTGACAAACAATAAGGCTGTTGGAGATTTTAGTCATGTAGAGGAAGAACTTTTTCGAGAAATGCGGCAATATTTGTCAAAGAGTGTTCATTCGCAATTTCTTTTCTTCGCGCGCGCTTGGGATTTTCGAGCGGCTCGGCTAATGCGGATTCGGTAGCGTGAATCAATTCTTCGGCGTTCTTACCCAGATAGACGACATCGCTGAGTTCCTGAAATGCGATGATCGGTGTTCCGGCGATCGGCATGCCCGCTGCGAAGTGGTCCAACATTTTCAGCGGTACACAATTGTATTCGCGCGCGTCGGCGCAATTATATGGCATGAAACCCACGTCGGAGGCCGCAACAACTTTCACGAGATCGGCTTGCGCGCCCCACGGAAGTGCATGAGCGTTTTTGAATTGCAACGTATCTTCCGGCCCAAAATGAATGAAATGCCAATCGGGCCGAGCTTCCAAAATTTTGCGAAGGATGGCGAGATCGAGCCGGCTTTGCGGAACTCCGAGATAGGTGAGACGCGGGCGAGGAATCGAATCCAAATTTGCGAGTAGCGTTTCTGAGACTGCCGATTCTTTTTGCGCCGGAGGTCCGAGCTGCGGCAGAAGAATGGCGCGATCGCCAATCATTTTCTGAAGAGGCTCCAGACCGGCGCGCGGAATTACAAAAGTGTGGTCAGCGAGATCGGCGTGTTCGGATAATTCCGGCTCGGGATAATCCATACATATATGTATGGGCGAATAGCCGCGACGCTTGATCTGCTGGGCGACCGCCAATTGTTTGCCCATATACGCATAGACGAAAAATGGCTTCCGTAATTTCAATTGACTGGCGGCTTCGACGATCTGTTTTGTCACCATTCTGGACTGCAGAGACGAGAGCGGAGGAATTTTATTTAAGCGCTGGCCCCAGATTGCGGGGCGAATGCGGTGAATCCCCGGGACGATTTCTTTCATCCCGGCGATTTGCCGTTTGATATTTGATGCGGGATTATCGCAATAAAGAACGCGGCTGCCGAGTTGAAGGAGCGCCATTGCGAACCGTTCACATACGTTGCAGCTTTCCCATGCCGAGCCGGAGTAAACGATGGCATCACGCATGCCGGTCACAACGGGTTACTTTTGGAATTGACCGCGGAATTTGGGACTGCCAAACAAAAGGCTTCGTGGCCACGGGTGCCGGCAAGGGAAATCTGATATCCAACATTGGAGAAGAACTCTCTAACTTCTGCGCTCGATGCGAGGTCCCATCCATGAACTTCCACTAAAACGGTAGGGCGTGCGATGTGAAGCGTATTCACTGCTCCGCGTAAAACTTCCAGCTCAGCGCCTTCCACATCAATCTTGATCACTGACGGGCGCCAACCTTTTTCTTCAAGGTATGCATCAAGCGTGTTCACGGGAACTTCAGTTGTGCTTTGTTCGCCCTCGACCGCGTAACCGCTGACAGAAGGAGTCGAAGTAATGGATCCGGGTTCCGAACGAATTAGCGAAATCGTGCCGGGTTGCGCGCCCAACGCTGTGTTCACGAGTTCCACATTTTTTATTTCGTTGACCGCAATATTTTCTTTGAGCACAGCCAAGTTTTCCGCGACCGGCTCAAACGTTATTACATGGCCTTTGGGTCCAACTAAATTCGACATCAGGAGACAATAGTAGCCAAGGTTTCCGCCAACATCCACGCAGGTGTCGCCCGGCTGCACACATTGGAGTAAAGCATTTAGGAATTCCGGCTCGTACGTGCCAAGAATATATGGCGTGTGACCCTGCCAGTTCAGTCGCATGCGAAAGCGGTGGCCCGACGGCCCGGCCGGGCTGATCACCATGTCACCGCGCTCAATTCGGAACAGCAACGCAAGTAGTAACCGCGGATGGTTCATCAGCCACCGTTTGACCGGAAACGGTTGCGCGGCGATTGTTCCGACGATTGCGTCTCGGATTGTTTCGTTACTCACGCAGCCTCACAGACCTGTAATGTCTCCCAACCGCTTCCACCAATTATCCAAATTCATCCAGGCTTCTACTGCCGGTTGCGCCTGTTCCAGGACGGCCTGGCGATAAAACTCAGGACGCGAAGCAAGGTCCTTTGCGGCAGACACGAACCCTTCGGCATCGTCCGGATTCATAATTACGAGCCGGTTCAATGGAGGTTCACGGAGGAATTGATCGCTGCCGCCGTTTAGTCCGGAAAGAACGGGCAAGCCGCATGCGAGCGCTTCGGGTACAACGTAAGGGAACGGATCGTAGCGCGAAGGACAGACGGAGAAATCTGCCGCGGAATACAATCCTGGAATTTCAGCGCGAGAGACGTCCGGTAATATTCGCACGGATTTTCCGAGGCCGTTGAGGCCATCGGCGCCGCCGCGAAGTGCCAGGACCCAGTAAACATGGGGTAATTCTTGTATGAGTCGCTGCACAATGGGAAAATTTTTATTCGGTTGCATGGTGCCGACAAAGACTCCAACGACGCCTTCGCCGGGGAGGCCGAATTTCGCGCGAGACGCCGCCTGATTCATTGGGCGAAATTCGCTCATATCGAGCGGATTTCCGAGTGTGATGCTTTCGTAGCCAAATAGTTTTTTCACTTCGACACGGATTAGTTCGGACACGACGAAAATTTTTTTCCCGCGCCCGCTCATTCGCTCCAGAACCATGGAATCCCACCAACTTAATTTCAAATATCCGAGATAGGAAATGAATCGGCGGATTGCTTTCGCTTGTCCGCGGTAGGTGCCGTGGTAAATGTGAAATTGTTTGCAGCCTTGTGGAACACGAAGACGATGCCATCCGACGGTGGCATGGGAGAAAATCGCGACGACGTCAGGATGCATCGCTTTTTGCGCGGTTCGTCCGATAAAAAATCCTACGAGTGTGTCCGTAAGATGATGGGTGAGGCGGCGATCATTGCGGCGAAACCATTCCGGTCCGGAATTCTTCCGGTGAAAGACACGAACATCGTAACCGCGCTTCTGGAAGCCCACGACCTGCTCTCGAACGCACGCTTCCATGCCGCCGAGTTGCTCGGGCGGCTCTGAGCACAAAATGAATATTTCTTTTTTCATTCGCGTTGGGTCTCCGGTTGCATCAACGCAATGAACATTCTCTCGGGAAAATGCTAACGCGGCGTCGCATACAGCCAGCGCACGGGAAACGCCTCATTGTGAAGCCATTGCAGGTCATAGTTTCGGCGGCGCACGATTTCTTCAATGCGCACGCCCAGGTCGTGAGTGTGAACCTCGCAGAGCATGGCCGCTCGTGTTTCCTTCATGAGCCATTCGGAACCTTCAAAGACATCCGCTTCACAGCCTTCTACATCGATCTTCACCAGATCGGGGCGGGGATTCTTGCGCGCAAAATCGTCGAGCGTCGTACACCCCACTTCGATGCACAGGCTGGGATCCGTTCCAAACACATCTTGGACATGTCCATGATCGTGCCCCTGTCCTCTTTTGGATGGCTCAAGCAGAAGCGTCCCGGTGTAAGAGTAGGCAGCAAGCGGCGTGAGGTTCATCTTATCCCCAAGATGATTCATTTCCGCATGACGCTGGATGTCGGCAAAGTTTTTGGGGTCTGGTTCGATTGTAAATACTTTCGCACCAAGGCGGGCGGCGACGAGAGTATAGAAGCCAACTCCTCCGCCGACGTCGTAAAATACCGCTCCAGGCTTGAAATATCTTTGCATAACTTGTTCGGCTTCTGGTTCGTAACCGCCGCGCCACAGGTCGGTTTCCCACCTCGGGTTCAGCTCAAACACAATTCCCTGGGCGAGGCCTTCTTTGACTTGCAGAACTTTTGTCGTATCGGAAGGAAGCAGCGCGAGGCTGGCACGTTTCATGAGTGGAGCGAGCACGGGCATCCTGGAAAGTTTGCGAATCGCAGGCGAGCTGCGCAGCTTCCACCAGAGTTCTTCTCTCAAGGAGTCTCCCGTCACAGAATCTACATTACAACTTAGTACGCCGCACAGAATAAGCGCAACCTGGCGGAATCAATACGAATATGTGTGCCCACGATGAATCAACGGATTCTCAAAATAGCGCCATGACAGTTCGGCAAGAATTATGGTGGCGACGAAGGAAAGAGATGTGACACCGATTGCGCGCCAACTGTCAAAACGGGGATCAACGTGCAAGAGCACACGAAAGAACACCCAATTCACCGCTCTGTGAATAATGTAAACGCAGTAAGAAACTTTTCCAAGTTCTCGAAGCGGGCGCCAACGGAATATTTTCGCGAGTAGCCCTTCCTTGTCGGTCAAAGGTATAACCATCAGAAATACAAAGAAGAAACCAATGATGGTGCGGCCTATCGTCGCTGTAATGAACGAGTCTGGTTTCATGAACCACCAAGACATCGCAAGTAATGCGATCGCGCAACTGTAAAAGCCGGCGTAAGAGAGCCGGGCTCCTTCTTCCAGGCGGCGTCTCGATTGAGGATTCACCCATACTGTCGCCACGAGCATTCCGAGCGCGAGATCGTCGGCACGACAGAACATCCAGTTGGTGGAAGCATTGACGCCCCAGTAGTCATGGCCCGCGCCGTAAAAGGAGCACAGAAATAATCTGAGCAGCAGAGAAAACACGAGAACGCCGATCAGTACATTTACCAGGCGTGAGGGAGAAAGCTTGCGCACGAGCGGAGGCGCAAGCAAATAAAATTGTTCCTCGACGGCGAGAGACCACAATGGGCCAAGCCAAAATGCCTGAATCGCCGTAGAGCCCTGAAAATAATTCTGAATGAAGATGAAGTAAGCCCAATACGGAGTGAGCATTGTGAAGTCGGCGCCGCCGGCGATGCCCCATTTTTTGGCGCCCAGCATCACCAAACCAAAAAGAATCAGCCAGGAATAATAGATGGGAATAATCCGGAAGAATCTTCGCAGATAAAAAGTGCTGTAGTATTTCGGCGACGATCTGGAATTCAAAAGAATTCCGCCAATCAGGAATCCGGAAAGGATGAAGAAAAGATCGACGCCAAAAGTTCCTAGGCCGATTACTTCACCGACCCGCCTGATCAGGCTGTAGCGCAACCCAATTGGGCCGCCATCCTGAACGTAGTGACACAGGATCACTAGTAAAATGGCGAAGCCGCGTAGCCCATCAAGTTCCGGAATGCGCTTGGCCGAGGCATTCAGTTGAGGAGCCTGGACCACAGTACTGATGTTTTCACTCACTTACTGTCGCCCCTTTTGCCAGTCCCAAACGTGTTTTCCACGCAGCGCGAAGAAATTCCAAGTCCTGTCTGCGTGCGAATCTAAACACGCAGGCAAGCAGTGCGAAAGCCGCAGCTCCAATGCCAACGCGAATCCAATCGTTTGCGGGAATCAAAAAAGCGAATCCAGTGATAGCTAAAGCGAGAGCGGTAATCGGGATCAACAGACGCAGACCAATTATAAACATTTCCCGCGAGGCGCGAATCGGAATAAAGACCAGCGTCCAGCAGAACCAATATGCAATTACCGTGGCCCATGAAGCTCCGAGCGCGCCCGAATGAGGAATCAGACAAAAGTTGAGCCCAATGTTCAAAGCGGCTCCAGCGATGGTCGGCCACAACACGAATTTTTGAAGGTTTGCTGCCAGCAACGCGTTTGCAAAAGTGCTGGCAAAGAAAATCGGAATCTCTGACCAGATGAGCACAGCAAGCAACGGCGCCGAACCGGAATACTTCGCGCCGCCGTACAAATGCATAATTGGCCGGGCGCCCAGGCAACACACAACGCTAAGGCCGGCACCGGCCAGGACCATATAACGAAATCCGATATCAATGTGGCGTCGAAATCGCGGCGCGTCAGACAGCGAAATGCAGAGCAACGGAAAGAGCGCCGAGCCAAACGCCGCGGGAAGCGCTTCAAAAAGTTCACTGACACGAACCGCCGCGGCGTAATGACCGAGGACGAAATCACCGGCCATCGCGTGCAACATGACTTGATCGATGCGGAGGTAGATGGTGGAAGCGATGGTGACCGCGGAAATGACGAAGCCTCCGTGAATCAAACGGCGAGCGACGGGCGAAAGGAACTCGCGATGCGGGCCGAGAAGCTTTTGGGCCTTCCAGAAATTTAAGCCTGCCTCGATGCCAGCCGCCGCGAGCCGGCCTAGAATCACATAGAGCAAAGGCGCGCCCAGCAGATAGACAGCGAAAACAATCGAAAGAAAAATTGCCTGGCGGATGATGCTAAAACCGGAGCTGTACCATTGTTTTTGATCGACTTGAAAAATCAGCGCCGATAAAGTTACCGGCACGAGGAGAAAAATTTCTACGGCCGCGATTGCCAGTAAAGGGAAAAGTTTGCCGTTCAAATGAAGCAGTGGCGAAATCGCGAGAGCCAGTACACCGGTGGTGATTGCGAATCCGGTCGCAAGGCACATCCCGGTGAACAAGATGCTGCCGGCATATTCGCGGTTTTGCGCTGCTTCACGTGTGAGGATTGGTCCGATGCCAAATGAAGACAACATGCCGAAGAGCGCGAGATACGAATAAATTACGGCGTACTCGCCGAGACGTTCCGGACCAAGCGCGCGAGTCAGCATCACGCTGGCAGCGCCGGCCATAAGAAGGCCGATCCACCGCGAAATAAAAACGACCGCGGTATTCTGCATTACGCGAACGCCATGGCCGGAGACTGCGCCGGTCGATACAGAAGGAGGGTTGCTTTCCGGATTCGACGCAACCGCGCTTTTGCCTGCGTCCGTCATGGAAGTTTGCCAGGGTCCGGCTTCTGCAGTTCGTTGTCGTCCTTCTGTTCGATCTGATGGAGAAGGCGCTCGCGATGGAACAAGAATGCATCGGCTGTATCCCAAACTTTCACAGGCACAGCGTGAAATTGATTGTAGACCATCGCGCGCCAGGAAATAGGTCCGCGAACTGGGATGAGATGATCGCCCCATTGAAAAATGAATCCGATATTCCACGCAGCAAATAAAATTACTACCAGCGCGCAGGCGATGAATGCTTTTCTCCCGCTGGCCCATCCGCTCAGCACGCGATCAAACAAGACGGCGAGTCCGATAATAAAAGCCGGCCCAAGCGAAATGAAAAAGCGATTTCCAAACGAAGATATGCCGTCCCAATTCACGTAGCATGCGAGCACGTAAGAGAAAATCACAAAGACTGCCAAGAAATAAAATGCGAGCGTGCGATCAATTCGCAGAAACAGGACGAGGCCTATCAGCGCAAAAATTAGGATTGGCGTCCAGGTAAACAGCCCGTGGTCAGAGGAGAACCAGACGCTTCCCGGGACTGGGTTTGTCCAAAACCATTCGTGCGCGCCGGGATAGCCGGTCTGTAGATATCCGCCATAAATAATTTTGCGAGTGATCAGAGTCGGCAGCATTCCCAGAATAAATACGATTACGAACGTAAGGTGAGATGCAAATAGAGTTGCGAACGATTCGCGCGGAGCGTTGCCAGCATGCGACGCGGATGGGCCAGAAATTAGTTGAAAATAATCAGATATGGCCCCGAAAGCTGGAATCAACAGCCAGACGACATTCAGATAATAAACGTTTACCATCAACGCGCCGAAGAGTCCGAGCACGATCCACTGAAGCAGACTACGGCGCGCACGCGTTCGATGCCAATACCAGAGAAAAAGCGCGACGGAAAAAAGTGTGTGCGCATGCGACCAAGAAGGATTCAAATACATGTAAACGGGCAGCGAGCTGGCGAACCAGTATCCCACGACGCCTAGAAACGCCCATCGCTCGGCCACAAATTCACGCGCGAGGCGAAAACATAAGAGCAGGCCGCAGAATCCGTAACTCGCGGTGGCGAATGCCATGGTCAGTAAATATGGCCGGCCGAATCCATCTGAGTTAATGTGTGCGCCCAAACCATTTAACGCGAGGATGATCAGATGCAGGACAATCAGGAACGGTGCCCACAATATGGCGGGGCCGACTGTGAAGTGATTGTCCAAGTGATGCGTGACGGTATACTGGCTTTCGAGAATTTCGCCGTTCGGCCCCATGCGGCCAAGCGTGAAAGATGAGTTCGCCGCTCTCCATTCATTTTCAAATTGCAGATTGTGATCGATCAACAGGGAATGCACGTAGGCGTAATATCCGACGCCGTCGCCATGTACCCAGGGATTTACGACCGGTAGAGTAATGAGAAGCAGGATGAACAGCGCCTTCGTGTACGAAAACGATTTCCAGCGACTGCGAGCGCCATCAACTTTGAAATTTTCCGCCGGCGAGTTAGGCTTCACGATTGCACCGAATTGTTCAGAGGCCTTCACGATCGCCGCCAAGGGAGCCGCCCGGAAAACTTCGGCTATTTCCCGCAGGCTCGGGCGCCGCTCGGCGAATCATTTGAACAAGCTGTAACGAATCGTGGACCACAGGCCGGGAAACGCGTCCTTCCAAGTAATCTTCTTGCCTTCCGCGTATGTCCGGCCGTAATACGAAATGGGAACTTCGTAGACGCGCCAGTCTTTGTTGCGAGCGATGCGCGCGGTAATCTCAGGCTCAAATCCAAAGCGATTTTCTTTCAGCTCCAATTGTTCCACCACTTCGCGGCGGAAAACTTTGTAGCACGTCCACACGTCGGTGAGGTTCAGATCCGTCAACATGTTAGAAACGACGGTAAGCAGCCAATTTACGTTGGAATGCCAGTAGTACAGAACGCGATGCGGGCCGCCGAGGAACCGGGACCCATAAACAACGTCAGCGCGCCCGCGCTCAATGGGTTCAAGTAGCCCGTGATAATCCTCGGGATCGTATTCAAGGTCGGCATCCTGAATTAAAATTGTCTCGCCATTCGCTTCCTTCATTCCGCGGCGCAACGCGGCGCCTTTGCCCTGATTTTTTTCCTGCATCAAGACGCGAATATTATCGGTGCGAAGTTGCCGGCCGGTTGTAGGAAGACTAAATACCGCCGGAGATTCTTGTGACGACTGCGAAATCTGTTCCAGTAGAGATCGAGTGCCGTCGGTTGAGCCATCGTCAATAATGACAATTTCTTTTTCAACGTCGACAGCTTGGACGCGGACGAGAATTTCTTCAATCGTGCCGCGTTCGTTAAAAACAGGAATAACGACCGAAACCCACGGCCGTTTCAAATTGGAATCCATTGTCCCCCAAGATGCCCATGCGCCATTCGGCGAAGTGCTCGTACGGAACCGGAAAGGCGAAACGTGCTATTGAACGGCCTAACCGCTGACGGACGCTCTTCAACTTATCAGAAAGCCAAAAAGCTAAAACTAGCTCGCGACGCCTTTGCTACGCTCTACGACTGACAATTCGCGCTTCGTCTGGAAATGATTGGTCACGCGGTCGATAATGTTTTCGAGTGTCGTTGCCGGGCGGAAGCCCGTCAATCGCTCGAGTTTGTCCAGACACGGCAGACGGCGCATCATATCCTCAAATCCCGGTTCGTAGGCCTGATCGTATGGAATGAAGGTGACCGGAGAGACACTGTTCGTACGCGCTTTCACCATTTGCGCCAGAGCTTCGACGGTGATTTCGCGATCCGTTCCGATGTTCACCACTTCGCCGATGGCTTTGTCGGTCGCCATCAGGCGAAGCATCGCTTCCACTGTATCCTGCACGTCGCAGAAGCACCGCGATTGTTGGCCCGAGCCGTAAACCGTGATCGGCTCCGCGCTTAGAGCTTGAGAAACAAAGTTTGGCAGGACCATTCCGTAACGCCCAGTCTGACGCGGGCCCACAGTATTGAAGAAGCGTGCAACCACGACCGGCTGCTTCTTTTCTTTCCAGTAGGAAAGTGCCAGGAATTCGTCAAGCGCTTTTGAGGCGGCATAAGCCCAGCGGCCCATATTGGTAGCGCCCAAAACCAAATCCGCGTCTTCGTGGAAAGGCACCTGAGTGCTTTTGCCATAGACTTCTGACGTGGAAGCGATAAAAACTCTCTTGCGTTTCTTGTAGGCGGCTTCCAGAACCATCTGGGTGCCGTTCACGTTTGTTTCGATGGTGCGAACAGGGCTTTCGACAATCAATCGCACACCAACTGCCGCAGCGAGATGGAAAACCGCGTCAGATTCGTCCACCAACTCGGCGAGCAACTGGCGATTCTCGATGGAATCCAGGAAGTAATGCATCCGGTCGTTGCTCTTCAAGTGCCGAATGTTTTCCATGCAACCGGTGGAAAGGTTATCGAACAGAAGAACTTCGTCACCGCGATCGAGCAATCGCTCAGCGAGATGTGATCCGATAAACCCCGCACCACCAGTAATTAGAAAGCGCAATACCCCTCCTCACCGCTTCCGCTCTCGACCCAAGTGTCAAGCGGATGCGGCAGTCTTCTTGGATTCCTTTTCTTCCTGGCTGTATCCGCCATACGAATATGGATAGTAGCGATATGAATAGTAATAATCGGGAGCGCTAGAGTCCACCGCGTTCAGCAGCACGCCGAGCATCCTGCATTTCACTCCGGTCAGCAAATCGCGCGTACGCATGAAAGCTTCCTTCGGCGTTTCACCGCTACGGACAACCAGCAGCACGCCATCCACAAGCACAGAAAGAATTACGGCGTCGGTAGCGGCCATAACCGGTGGGGAATCGACCACGATAAATTTATATTCGCTGCGCAATTCACTGATGCCCTGATGCATGCGCACCGAAGAAAGAAGGTCGGCGGGGTTCGGCGGGATCGGGCCCGTGGGCAATACACAAAGATTTGGAATCACAGGGTGCGGCACGGTGACCAGATCCATTGATGAAACACCCGCGAGATACGAACTGAGCCCGGCGTATTTTCCTTCAGGCAGGCTCAAGGCACGAGTTACGCCCGGCTTGCGAAGGTCACCGTCAATCAGTAATGTGCGGTCGCCCAACTGCGCGAGAGTGACCGCCAAATTAACCGCGGCAGTCGTTTTTCCTTCACGAGGAAGGGCGCTGGTAACCAGAATTACTTGCGGAGGATGTCCGGCCTGGGAAAGAAGAAGCGAGGTGCGCAAGGATCGGAAGGCTTCGGAGACTTGTGACTGCGGCATGGAATAGGACACTAATTCGACGTTCATGTCCTTGCCATTCTGAGAAGCGCTATTCAGCAGTTTCGACATACGGCTGCGCTTACCGCCATCAAGCGAGGCGAACGAAGGCACAACGGCGAGCGAAGGCAGCTTTGCGAGTCTCTCGATGTCGTCCGGAGTTTTCACGGTGTTGTCCATATATTCGCGGAGGAAGGCCAAGCCGAGACCGCCGACAAGTCCGACGAGAAATGCCATTAAAATATTGCGCGCGCGATTTGGGCGGGAAGGGCCGGAAGGGACCATCGCAGGGTCAATGATCCTGATGTTGGAAGGGTGGAGACCACCCGAAATATTGGCTTCCTTGAGTTTCTGTGAGAGTCCGTCATACAGCGTCTTGTTGGCTTCGGCATCGCGGACCAAAATATTATATTCGACGAGTTTTACAGCCATCGCATTCGCTTCGACTTTTTGTTTATCTAGCGCTTGCGTCAGCAGCGTTTCGCGCTGCACAGCGGTAAGGTATTCCTGCTGAAGGCGGCCAATGATGTTCTTCTTCTCGTCTGAAACCAATTTGTCGATCTGCTTAATCTGTTCCGACAAACTTTTCACGGAGGGAAAATTCGGCCCCAACCGGTTCAGTTCGACGATGTATTGTTGGCGGAGTTCCGATTGCTTGTTCGTCAAGGAAGAGATCTGAGCGCTTTCACGAATCGCAGGCACCGCGTCAACGTTGCCGCTATTCGCCGTCTCGTAATCCGCCTGCTTTTTAATCCGGTCGGATTGCGCCTCGGTCAGTTCTTTATCGATTTGGGTGAGCTTCTCAGTGGTGATGTTCTGTTTTTCGTCCACCGTCCAGATTTGATTATCGCGCTCGTATGCGAGACGCTTTTCTTCAGCGGCCTGGAATTTTTCGCGTGTTTCATCAAGCTCTCCACTCAGGAAACCGGAAGCCTCCTCTGAAGAGCTGAGATGACTGTTGAAATTCTGCAACTTGAATTCATTTAAATGGGCATTCAGTACGCGGGCGGCCACTTGTGGATCCGTCGCTTCAAAAGTCACGTCCAACAATCGAGTGTTGGGCACGAGTTTGACGCTCAGGGAACCCTCAAACTCGCTTAGGATCCCGGGCCTGGTGATCGGCGCCGCGGTCGTAGAGAGCACCGGCAGCTGTTCATGGCCTCCGGCGACACCGCCAAATGCTGGGTCATTGATCAAGTTTTCTTTCTTGATCGTCTGCATTGCCAGAGTGTCGCTCTGCAAAACTTTCGATTGCGTCTCGATGTAATTTTGCAAATCGTCGTAGGCCGCATCGGTGTTCATGGCCTGAAAAGGAAGAACACTCGCAGTGTCCCGGTCAATTTCGATTCGCGCGGTGGCCTCGTAAATGGGCTTCATCTTAAATGTAGCGATCGAAACCAATGTCACGACGGTGACCAGGAACGTGAGAATCAGCCATTTATGCTTTCGCAAGACAAGCAGATAATCCAGAAGGTGCGGTTCGCGCGGCGCCTGCTCCCACGACACCATTGACGGCGCTGACGCCATAATTTCAATCGGGGCTTTGCGGTCGCGCGGTACAATTTTATTTTCGTCCATTATTTCCTTCCAAAAGCTTTTGCTGGGTGTCGCCAAGTTGGATTACGGGGACCGTATGAAAGTTTCGCCGCTAAGTGATGATCCATCGCACCGTCCTAACTCGCCTCATCGTCGTCATTCGCCAGAGCGTCGCGAATCCTGAGTTAGAGTCCCCCGACGCGCGTCAACGCGATGCCTGAAGTCAAAGCGATGATCACGTCCGTCGCTCGGTGAATCGCATGCTTGGCTGCACTGTCCGGGACAAACAGGATGTCATTCGCCTGCATTTTCGCATCGGGGCCCTTCCGCTCAAGCAGTTTTTTCAAATCGACCGGGATTTCCTTACTGATTCCAGTGGCAGGATCCTTGCGAACGATTACCGCCTCGTTCGCTTTGGAAGTTGAAGTGACGCCTGCCGCCAGCGCCAGCGCCTTCAGCGCAGTCATCTGGTCGGCGTCATTGGAAAGGATAAATCCACCGGGATGAGTTACCGCGCCGACCACATAGAAAATTCCCGCACGCGGCACGGTCACAATATCGCCGCCTATGATCATCATGTTGTCTTTGGGCGTCGGGCTGTTCAATAAATCCCAAAGATCGACTGTAAAATTTTGCGGAGCCGCGAGTAGGTCCGGCTCTCCCGAATCAGTTTTTGCGGAAGTGTCCGCGGGGACCTTGCGAGTGACCAGCAAAACACTTCCAGCTTCTTCGGTGATGCCACCGCACGCCGACAAAACTTCCAGGACACTCATCGGACGCAACGATTGAATCACCTGCGGCGCCTTTACCGAGCCGATTACCGTGATTGGCTGACTACGCTGTTCTCTGAGGCTAACGGTAACTTCCGGGTTGGTGACCAATCCGCTTGCTTTCAGCAGTTCGGCGATCTTGTCTTGAAGCTGGATCGCGCTCAGGCCTTTTGCAACGATCCGCTCCGGCAATAATGGCAGTGAAATATGTCCAGAATCATCTATACGAACGTCTCGCGATAGTTGCGGCACGTCAAAGACGTCTACGTTCACAAGGTCGCCGTTTCCCAACTTGTATTCGCTCATTAGCGGAGGGGGGACTTGTTTGGCTAGCTGAGCGATTCGACTGTTCGTTTCCGCTGTAGTTTCAACACGTTGCTGAGAAAATGAAGGTGACACCAGTATTATTGCGCCAAAAAATGTGAGCAGGCACACCCGTAACAAGACGTAAAGGTACCCAGGTCGTTTTCCACACATGTTTAGATACTCCCCCACCGACCTCAATTATACCGGAGCAATCGCGGATAGATACAAAGAAATACCCGCCCCGCCAATTAGTTAGTAGGCCCGAAGATTGGACTTGTTGAGGCCATGCCCGCCATCAAATAAAACAAGGAAGCGTTCGCGGGAATATGCAAATTAAAGTCTACAAAACTGTGTACCAGAATACCGGCGCATCCCACAAGGGTTCCAAGTTGAACAGCGCGCACCACCGGATCCTGATGCGCCGAAACATTTCTAAATCCATACACCGCCAGCAAGACAATGAACGTTAGCCAGCAAAGCGCGCCCAACACTCCCGTCTCCGCGAGCAATTCAAAATGATCATCGTGAACGTGATCAACGATTGTGGCGTCGTAAGCGGTTTCATAAGAGGGATAAACCGAAACGATCGTTCCAACGCCCGTACCAGTCCAAGGATGATCGCGGAAAATGTGGTAGGCGCCGCTCGCCATCGAAATCCGGCGGCCCTCGGTAACTTCCGGGTTGTGAATCTGCGAGAATCGCTGAATCACTTGGCCTAAGCCCAGCCACGCAACCAATCCGCCGGCCAGCAGCAACGCTACAAGAAACGTGAATACGTGTTTCTTCTCACCTCGGCGAATCCACAACAATATGACCAGCAGAATTACTTCACAGCCAAATCCAATAATACCGCCGCGGGACGCGGAAATAAGCAAAGCACCCACGGGCATCGCGGCGAGCAGCGCCATGAGAGGCATTTGTTGGCGGCGGACAGCTGGAACGGCCAGCATCGCCAAGCCGAGGGGAATCAGAAGCTCCATCAAACCGGCAAAATGGTTTCGATTTACGTAGGGACCGTAGGGCATTCCCCCGTACCGCATTTCACGGAACCAGTACAATTTCCCTTTGAACGTCAGATCCTGCAGCACCGCGAAGACCGCCACCGTAAATCCCAGTAAGACGATGAACCACGCGAAATCCCGCCATTGGCGGGGCGTGCGGAATGACTGTCCCGACAGGAAAACCAGGATGATGTAGCTGGTCATGCGCAGCAGTTCCAGCTTCGTCAGGTACGGATACAATGAAAGAGGAACGACAAATTGCAAGAGTGCAAGCAACTCGAGTCCCAAGAGCGGCCAGATTACTGGACTCCAGCGGATTTCTTCGCCACGTCCAGTGGCCATCAAGAATCCCCACCATAGGAACAGAAGCGCGGCGCCGATTTGAAGCACGGATTCGGACCACGTCTCGACAGCGCCAAAGGCTAGAACGGCGAAAGTGACCAAAACGCAGACGCCGATCCGGATGATTCTCATGGATTGGGAAGGAAAGGTCCTGCGGGCACGATTGAAATGTCATCCACCCAGGCTGATCCTGCCAGGTTGCTATTGAATCTGACGCTCTTGGGGCGGTAAAGCTCCAGCACAAGCAGATGCTCGTCTGGCGCGGTCGTGAAGTCCGCACTTTGTTTTTCCCACAGGTGATCGCCCGTGAAATTGTCCAGAACTAATGCAGGTAAAGTTGTTCCCGCGAATGCGATGAAAAAATGAGGGCCGCTTTCGGTTGTAATCCCCGAGGTGCGGATGTACCCCTCGAAGTGATAGCGGGTACTCGGCTGGACGGTGACGTTCTGATATACGATCTGAAGAGTGGGGTTCTGCTCGCCATCAAAAGTTAAACGTAGCGCGCGCTTTCCGGAGTGCGGATTTGCGGTATCGTAATCATAGTTTACACCTGTCGTGGGAACCAGATGCCAGTCAAGTCCGCCATTCGTGGCGTCGTATTCAAAACCGCCATTGAAAACGATTGAACTGCCGATGTTCGCTTCTTCCGGCCTTCCGCTGGCGACGAGCGCTTCACGCCAAACTTGGCGCGCCTCATCGGTGCGTTTTGCTCCGAGCAGAATTTCTTCCAATGAGAATACTGTCTTGATTGGAATGGTTTCGCCGGCTTTGACCATATATTTCCAGACCGCGAGCGCCGGCTCAATCTGATTGTCACTGCTGAACGCTTCCAAAGCCTCCTGTTGTGACTCCACCGAGTTGGGAAGCACATCGTTCAACAGTGCGTCGGCGTCATGCGTGGCCGGCCACACACGGGAAATCGCAAGAGGGATTAAGCGCGAATCATTTTGCAGCGCAAAATGAATCTCCGCGTAGGCTTGCTTGATTTCTCCTTGACGCAGCAGAAAGCTTCCGAATCGCCAGTGCGCCTCCGCCGATGCCGGATAATCCTGAAGCGCGGTATGAAACGCTTCTCGCGCCTCCTGGATCTGTCCGGCCGACTCATATGCCCCGGCAAGCGCCATCCAATAGTTGGCGGAACGGGGATCAATCGTCACAGCCCGGCGCAGGTAGGTAATGACCTGGCTGGCATCGGTATCATTCAAGTCCCACTGACGATTGAATCCGAGCTTGTACCAATATTCTCCGTTGCCCGACTCGAGCTGAGCGGCGCGCAACCAATTGGCAGGCTCAGTGGATTCAGCAAGATGGTCTGCATACCATGCATATCCGCTGGCCACGGACACGGTCAAAAACACAATGGAAGTGAAGGCAAAAATCATCCAGCGTAGGAAAGGCTTGTCGGAAAGTGCGGTCATGGTCTCATCGGCACAATGCTACAACTCGGCATTTCGCGCAACTGCTAACGCCGCTCATCAGATTTAGGCCGCCGAATACCGTACCGCTTCATGAGCAGAACCGGCCGCAGCCATCGGTGGATTCCGGACATGCCGTCGGGCAACGGCGCGTCCGCGCGATCGTGTTCGGTCGGCGAGGTGGCCAGCCTCATCGCAAATCGCAAGCCAGCCGAAAAGCTATCACGGCTCGCCACGCGAAACCGGAATCGCGCAAAGATTGGTATCTGTGCATGCGCGCTCATTGAGAATCGATCGCAAATTCCGTCGCCGAGCTTTTTCGCGGCCGGATCGCGCGAAATTTTTTTGAGTACGTCGACTGGCAGCGGAGCTTCCAACACTTGGTAAGCCAAATATAAAGCAAGATTCAGCATGCGGCTTACGCCCATTTCATGCGCGCGAGAAAACGCTTCCGCCCAACGTATCGCGGCCGCCGCTTGCGACAATTCGGAAATATCCACGATCCACATCAGGCGTTCCCAGAAATGCTTCGCGCCGTGCACGGACAGCAGAATGAGCGTGTCCTCCGGCGAAAAGGAAAGAGTTTCGCCGCCGGCGAGCGAAACACTGGTCAGATGTTTCTCGATCGCGTCAAAATCCAACTTGCGCGGAAAATATCGAAGCGTCACTTCCGTCTGCATTTCAACGATTACGTTTCCGGCGGGCCGCACGAACTGATATTCGCTGTGGGTGGGATGCGTACCTTCCTCCGGCGCCATTGTTCCGAAAACTGCGTTGTACCCATTGGCTTTCAGCAGAGCCGCCGCTTTCGGCAAATCCCTCTGCCGAATCGCGAAATCCAGGTCTGTAAACTGCCGCATCGCCAAATTTCCGTATGCTTGCGCAGCGAGCAAAGGCCCTTTATAAGGAACGGCGATCATTCCTTCCGCGCGGAAAATGTTTGCGAGCCGGAACATTTCCGCGGTCATGTAAAGATTCCTTTGCGCGCGCTCTTCGAGTAGGCGGCGCATCTGCGTCTGCCAGTCTGTCGGGATTAGTTCCGCAAAATGTGCGAGAAGCTGGTTGTATACGAGGGGCGCCACGCCGTGCTCTCTCGCGCCCGTGTCGAGCGCCTGCCAATCAAAGTCGCTGCCGATGAGCGCGCGGATGCGAGCGGCAAGTTCCGCGGACATGCGCGTGCGCGCGCAAGCCTGCAGAATCTCTCGCTCTGAGTTGGTCGTGGAGGCTAATGATTTGGACGATTGAGACACGGCGGCTTACACTTTGCCGCAATTGCCGCACAGCACACAAGTCCGGCTCGATTCAAAATCAGGATTTCGACTGCGTGCGTTGAAACGCGCAAGAAAGCCTCGCAATCGCGAAACCTTACTTGCGCGTTTCGATTATGGCGATACTAAGAGCTTGTTAGTCCCTGCGGAGCGGACCGTTTACGACTTTGTTGCAAGAAGACGCTTGCGGCCCAGAATTCCAAGAGTGCCGAGAACAACAAGGCCTGCGCCCAATTGAATCAAGGAACTTGGTTCCGGTACGGACGTCGGTTTGTCGCGATCCCAGCAACTGGTGTTGCTTCGCTCATTTCTGCACGGATCCACCTGCGCGTTTGCCGGTGTGCCGCAAACGAGAAAACCCATGCCGAGAACTAAAGCTGGAAGCGCTGCGACACCAACAATTGAACGAATTGTCGTACTTCCCAACTTCATGTTTTACCTCCCCTTTTTCGGTCCCCTCAGCAATCGGAACTGGAAAACAAGGCAGTCGAGCAACTGTCCTGTAAGCCATCCTGTCGATTGCAATTTGCAATTCTGTGGCCGAAACGATCAACAAAGAAATAGAAGCAGCGATAGTGAAGTTTTCGATTGTTTACAGTGACTTATGCCGGTACCGGACCAAAATGGGATTCGATTTCCGAGACACGGAGGGCAGAAGTTTTCCTGTTTTTACCCCATTCGCAAGAAAAACAGCGCATAGGCGTGGCATTCCATAATTGTCAAGCGCTCCGAAGGGAATCACACTTCACGGCTGTACTTTCGTGACAATGCGCCGACGAACTTCATGGCATCGTGCCATCTGATAAATTTTTCGGGATGTTCAGCCGTGAGTTTTCGGGCAATTTCTTCGAGTGTCGTGTGGCCGTCCATCATTTCCAATATTTTACGGTCCAGAATCCCTTCGCTGGAGAGCTGCGGAACGTAGGTGGCGGATTGCTTGCGAAGTTGCGGGAGCGAGAACACGGACCCGGTCAACGTTGACTGCGCAAATTTCTCGCGAAAGTTGCCGTCTCCGCCGGATGACTTCACTTGTGTCGCCCAACGCCAAGCATATTCACTCCCGATAAGTTTCGCTTCGAGTTGAACGCGCACTATGTCGTCCTGCTTTAATTGCAACGGCTGAATCCATGGAAAGAACACTGAGCCGTAGATTGTCTTCGTCTTTCCGGGAGCGTTGGAGAAGGACACGCCATCAGCGAGATCCGAATCGAACCAGACAATGAATCCATGCCCCTCGGCATCCCGCTCGACATTCCACGAAAGTTCGCCGCTCACGTCTGGATCTTCAATCGTCGAATAATTCAGGGTTCCCCAAAGTGCAGGAGCCGACAAAAGTTGATCGCGTTCCGGATGCGTCTGTTGAATTCCATTTACAGCCAATTTACGGCCTGACGCCAGCGGCATGTCCAAAATGTTGTGTTCCCAAGTATCCACAAGTCGATTGTAGAGAGTTGGCATCTCTACGACTGCCGCCCATAGCGTTTCCTTTCGCGGAATCAGAACTCCGCCAGGGCGGAGAAAACGCTCACGGGCGTCCACGATCGAGGGAATGTGGCGGCCATACAATGGCAAGGCACCGTGGAGATCCGATATGACGACATCAACCTGCGAGGGAAGCGTTACATTCGTGGAGAAATCCTCGATGAATTCAATCCGATTTGCACAAACAGTCCCGTCCGGGCAAGAGTAATGGGCCGCATTCTCTCGCGCGATTTGAATAATCTCCTCCATTTCAAGTGCAAAAACACCGCTGGCGCCCAGTTGACAGGCGAGAATCGCGAAAATTCCCGGGCCGGTTCCGATATCGAGAACAATCGATCCCGGCTTCATAGTTCGGCGAAGGGCCTCCGCATACGAACCGGTTCGCACGCGATCGAAAATAAGATCACCGTAGTCCAAAACGCTGGGCATTCCGCGGCACCTCAACTGAGCAAAAAGGCTAACACGGTTTGAATGATTTCGAGAGCAACGCTGGCGCGCGCGTTAAGAAATGAACTACTTCGTTGGTTAGAGAAGTTGTATCCTGTTGCCACGCGGAAACAGATTCGAGCGGTTTGTTCTTGAAATGCAAAGAGGCTGCTGAGTGCATTCATTTCTGATTCCCCTCCTCAAGGGACTGATCGCTGTCTTTGCAATATCCGGCACAGGCAAATTGCTTCTAGGGTCTTTCGGTATTCGGAATTTGCCGTGGTACTGGAGAATTGCGTTCGTGCTGCTGGCGGGTCAGGCTGCCGTGTTCGTCCTTGTTGAAGCTGTATTGCTTTCAGGCACCGGCTCAGCGGCCACACTTCGATTCCTCACCTGGTTGCTTTTCGGCGTTGCAGTATTTGGTCACGTGTTTTTTCCCCGCGCCGGTGCCGCGAATACGATCGGCGAAATGATCCGCGCCGATAAGCTCATTACAGCGATTTTATTGCTGGCAGTGCTCACGAATCTTGTTGCCGCGCTCGCGCCTTCCACAAAAATTGACGAGCTTTACTATCACATGTTGACGCCGAAGCGAATCGTCGAGGATGGGGGCCTGCGTCTCTATCTGCTTCCGATTGAATCGGCAATCATGCCGCAGATGCACTATCAAATTTCGCTCAGCCTCGCTCATGCGTCTGGCGCCCCTGACGCTGGAAACGTTCTAAGCTGGGGATATTCCGTGGCACTCTCGCTTTTCATGATGGGTTTCTTGATGGATGCGACGAGAAATCGCCACCTGTCAGTACTTTGTGGAGCGCTTTGCGGTGTTGGAATCTATGCTACGGTTTGGCATACAACCGGCGCTGCGCATGCGCTCGGTGACCTGGCGACGGTGGTTGCGTTCGCCGGCGTTCTGCGCCCGGCGAGCTTGTTGGACGCGCTGGGCCATTACCGATACACGTTTTTGTTGACCGCCGTAACAGCACTTGCTGCTTCGACTAAACTTTCCCTCGTGCCGCTGTCTCTCGTCGCAAGCGGGTTGATTGTTCTCCAAGTACTTCGTGCGAAAACGCCGAGCACAAAAATATTCAACGTGATGGGTCTGGCGCTTCTTCCCTGGATTGTTATTCATCTGCCGCTGATGATCTGGACCTACGCCGCTTCTGGATCCTTCTGGGGGCCCGTCCTTGCAAACGTGTTCGGCCGCAGCGCGTTCCCGCCAGACATTCTGCGATACATCGCAGATCTTCAAGAGTTCAGCCCGGCTAGTTTTGTTCCCATGGCGCGGTATGCTGTGGCGGGATTCACACCGGTATTTTTTATTTCCATTCTGTGGATATTGTGGACAGCACTGCGCGGATGCAAGACCAGCCGGCTCGTCGGCGCGTTGCTTTTCTTACAGGGCGGAATCGTCGCGTGGAAATTTCACTTTGACTTCCGATTTTTGGGCGGACTGGAATTTGTCGCAGTTCTCGCGGCGGCGTTGACTCTCGCAAGTCCGGCTGAGGCGGACGATCACTCCAGATTTTCTGATGCGTGGACGCGTCTTGGTGCGAAGCTAGTGAGTTGGCGCACATGGATCCTTTTGTTCGCAGCCATTCCGTGGCTGGCATTTCAGCTTTACTATGCGCGGCCGTTCGCTGAAGTGGTGAGCGGACTTACACCGCGCAGTGAATTTATGAAACGCTATGTAGCGCTCAGCAGCGATTTTGAAATTTTGGATGGAATGCTGCCACGCGATGCCGTCATATATATTCCTGACGCGCGCTGGCCGAATTTCTATGCGCCAAGGCCTGTGGTATTGACTCCGCTGGATCTGCGCGGACGCGCGTCAATATTCCGGCTGGCGATATCCTCGGAACCAAACGCCGAACAGGTTGACGCCATTTCTCCGCTGAAGTGTGACGAGATGATCTATCGAAACGAAGCGGCAGTAGTCGAAACTTATCGAACACCGGGGGAAGCACCGATTATTGGCGCAATAAAGGTTCAGGCCTGCCAACTGCAACCATCCGGTGGGGAGCGATAGAAGAACGCACAGCGCATTTGTTGAATCCAGCCTCAACTGTCTTGCCACCGTTTGGATGAGATTGTACGATCGCCGTAGAATGGGAGACGCGGTGCGCGCTGGACTTTTGCGGTAAGATTTAATAGGAGCGATTGATCAATCCGATCGCAGAAACTTGATACCAAGAGTTCCGATGGCTTACTTGACTAACTCCGCAGAAACTTGTGCCGCAGTTCCGATCGAACGTGTGGAATGCATGCCACCCGAAATATTCCACCAGCGGTACCTTACCGGCAGCGGGAAGCCTGTGGTAGTGACTGATGCGCTGAGCACGTGGCCTGCCCGGTCGAAATGGAATTTCGATTTCTTCAAATCGCGTTACGGTCCAGAACAAGTTGTCCCTGCGATTTGGCCGGGGGACAAATACCTGAAAGTAATTAAATTGAGTGACTACATCGATTCGCTCGACAACCCGCATCGGCCGACGCCGGGTTTCTGGATTGATTTGGCGACGAAACTTCCATGCGAGGCGCCGTCGCAACCGCCGGGAATGCCTTTGTACCTTACTGGCTGGAAGGCATTTAATCTGCACCCCGAATTACTGGAAGACGTCGAACTAAGCCCGAAGTTTGTCGACGATTGGATCCCCCTGCTCCCTGCGCCCTTTCGTAAAGTATTGGAAGAAACCACGAAGTATCTTTCGGGAGGATTTCTGATTGGTCCCGCAGGATCGATAGCGGCGCTTCACTTCGACATTCTGCACACTCATGCATATTTGGCGCAAATTGCCGGCAGAAAGAAGTGCGTTCTTTTTTCCCCGGAGGATTCGGAATATCTCTACGGCGGGAAAGTAGATCCAACTCGGCCAGATTTTGAAAGATTTCCACTTATGCGCCGCACCACCCCGTACGAGTGCATTTTGGAGCCGGGCGAACTTTTGTTCATGCCATCGGACTGGTGGCATCACGTGGTGGCGCTCGAGAAATCCATCACGGTGGGCTACAATTTTTTCAATCGCGTAAATTTCGCGGCTTACATTCAGGCGATTCTTCAGGATCTGCCAACCGTACTGAACGGACTGGAAAAGTTTCCGGACGAGAAAGCGTTGCTTGGAATAAATTGGACGAGTAAAGGATTTGATTTTCCCGTCTGACAAAACACAACCTTCCGAATTGCAGCTAAACTCAATGAGCCGCATGACTTTGCCTATCCACGAGATTTACAATCAGCAAATTGCAGAAGCGGCGCGACGGCAACGGGATTCCTGGGCCGAATCGCTAACGCAATCGCAGGAATCCCTTCAAAAAGATCCTCAGTCCGCGGACGCATACATTGAAGTAGCACGGTGCTACGAGAAATTGCGCCGACACAGTGAAGTGCGCGCGATTCTCGATCAAGGTTTTTCTCACGTACCTGCCGAACGTTCCTATCGGCTGCATCTATGGCATATCCATTGGCTGGACGAATGCAATCGCACGCGCGAAGCAATTGCCGCCGCACGGCAAGCGAGCAAACTATTTCCTGAAAAATTTGCGCTGAAAATGATCGAGGCGCTTACCTTACCGGTCATCTATGATTCGACGGAAGAAATCGGCGAATACCGCGAGAGATTCACGCACGGCCTGCACAGATTGAGTCTGGAGCTTTCTCTGAAAACTCCCGCGGCACGGGAAGACGCTTGCGCTGCAATTGCACGGCACTCCAACTTTCGTTTGGGATATCAAGCGCAGAATGACCGCGATTTACAAGCGGAATACGGGCGACTGCACCATCAGATCATGGCGGCGAATTATCCTGAATGGGCGAAGCCAATTTCCATGCCGGAAATTATTCCCAGCGAAAAGTTGCGCGTAGGCTACGTGTCTTCGCGCTTTCGCAATTTGAGCGCGGCGAAGTATTTTTCAGGCTGGATCCGTGAGCACAACAGAGACGACTTCTTCGTCTACACATATCACATCGGAGCTAAAACGGATTCGATCACCGAGGAAATCCGCAAATCCAGTGACATTTTTCGGCATATTCCAAATTCTCTCGAAGAAATGTGCCGGGCCACACTCGACGACAAGCTTCATATCGTCGTATTTCTAGATGCCTGCCTCGATCCGACCACCACGCAACTCGCTTCACTGCGTCTGGCTCCTGTCCAATGCGCTGCGTGGGATCAACCAATCACTACGGGACTGCCAACCATCGATTATTTTATCTCCAGCGCCGTCGCCGAGCCTGATTACGCTCGAGAACATTACTCTGAGGAGCTAGTGCCTTTGCCAGGCATCGGCGTGAATTATCTGAAGCCGGTAATTCCCACCGCTCTCCTGACTAAGACTCGCCGCGATTTTCAACTTCGAGATGACGCAGTCCTTTATCTATGCATTCAATATGCGTATAAATATCTGCCGGACCAAGATCATCTTCTCGTGCAAATTGCCAAACAGGTTCCGAACGCACAGTTTGTTTTTCTAACGGAAAATGATTTCATCGCGGCGGATCTTCAGCGAAGACTGGACCGAGCATTTTCAGCAGCGAAACTAGACGCCCATGACTATTGCGTGATTCTGCCTGCTCTCGAACGCTTCAGCTACTGGAACCTCAGCCTTCTGGGCGACGTGTTCCTTGATGCGATCGGATGGTCGGGCGGTGTTTCAACGTTTGAAGCGATCGCGTGCCGAATTCCAATCGTGACGTTGCCGGGGGAATTTATGCGCGGACGGCAATCCTACGCGATACTCACGGAACTCGGCGTAACGGACACCGTCGCGAATAACAAAGCGGAGTACGTCCAGATCGCAGTTCGGCTCGGCACGGACCGTCTGTGGCGCGACGACATCGTCCAGCGCATGGCCAATAACTATTCCTCAGTTTATTCGGACACGCGATGTGTCCCAGCGCTTGAAGATTTTTTCAAGCGCACTGTAGAACTGCGCTTAGAGACGCAGCGGAATTCCGCGGTTAGCCGCGCCCGTAAATAAGACCGTCGAGAACCAGATATCCTATTGAAGCGGCCAGCATGCAGCGCGCCGCTTCCGCTGGAGTTTCCACGATTGGCTCACCCGCACGATTTAAGGAAGTGTTCAGCAGAAGGGGCACTCCTGTCTGCTTCGCAAAAGCAGAAACGAGCTCATACAATTCAGGATTATCCGCTTTTCGCAGCACTTGATATCGTGATGTGCCGTCGACGTGCGTGATTGCCGGAACGATACCGCGCTTTTCTTTCCGTACAGAAGAGACAAATGACATGAAATAACTGGGATGAAGTTCCTCAAAATATTCCAGCACGGCTTCTTCCAGCACGACGGGTGCAAACGGGCGGAACATTTCGCGATTCTTCACCACCCGGTTTAGATGGTCGCGCATCTCGGGGCGGCGCGGGTCCGCCAAAAAACTTCGATGGCCCAACGCGCGAGGTCCTAGTTCCGCGCCTCCTTGATACCATCCGATCACGGCGCCGTTCGCAATTTTATTAGCCAACCATTCAGGCGGCGTCACATCCAGTGTAATTTGGGTTAGTCCAAAACTCTTAATTTCCTCGGGATCGTGCCGATACCGTCTACCTAGGAACACGGGACACGATTCGCGACGTAATTCTCCCTTTACCGCAGCGCCGTAAAGCGCGCAGCCCACTGCGATGCCATCATCGCCCGGAGCAGGCGGAACGAAAACTTCCTCAAACCCCGCGCTACGCGCGACGTGGGAATTCGCGACACAATTCAATGCAACTCCCCCAGCCACGCAAAGATTACGGGATCCTGATGCCGCGCGTAGCCAGCGCGCATATGTCAACATGGCTTCTTCGGCCTGGAATTGCATGCTGGCGGAAAAATTAGAAGGTATCGAATCCAAATAATTCAGATCGGGTGCGGCCTTTTTCCAAGCTTTCATTCGCTGTTTCAGCAGTTCCCACTGGGGTCCGTGAATGCCTTGATAGGCCCGCATGTCAGCAGTGCCGCGCTTTTCCATAAAAAGAGGCGCGCCCGCAGGATTGCCATATGGCGCAAGCCCCATGGTTTTGCCGGCGTCCAGCAAATTTCCAAATAGGATTGAAGTGATCGCTCCATACCTTGCGCCGATGCCGTCATCGTCTCCGACGATTTTCCGCGGAACTTTCCAATGCTGGCCGTCGCAATGGTAAAAGGATTCTAGTTCCCGTGATTTACCTGCGAGTCCTTCCAATGGTTGGACAATTGTCTCGCCGAGCCGAACCGCTTCTACCTCGGGCCCTGCGCATTCCCGTGCGAGGTCATCCAGAAGGCCGCCTGATCCATCAGCAATCAAGACAGCTGCTTCGGAAAAGGGAGAGAGATAAAACGCAGCGCAAGCGTGCGCGAAATGGTGGGGCAAAACTAAGAAAGGAATTCCCGAAAAAGTTTGCGCACCTTCGAGTACAAGCTGAATGGTGAGCACTTTCGGAGAAACATGACCGACTTGATTCCATACAACTAGATTCACGTCGCTGAGTTTGATTCCATTTTCGTCAAGACAGTATCGGATCGGAAGGTCCAACTCAAGTCTCTTGGAGCCGAATTTCCTGCCATCGTGCTTGTGCCGGGTCAGGCGTTCCTTCGCGACAGCAGTCCTAAGTTGACCATCCACCACGAGTGCCGCCGAAGCGTCGTGATCCGTGAACCCCAGGCCAAGGACGATCATAGGCAGCGATTATATATGGGCAACGAAAACGCTGTGCGACAGAGAATTCGGCCGTTTCTGTAGACGCTTAGGATGTTTATTGCTGGGAAACGAAAAAACTTATAATCGTGAACCTCTGACCGGAAGTTACCGGCAACACTTCGTGCACAATGTCAGGGCGGAAGCCGACCAACATTCCCTTCTCCGCTTCCAGGGAAAATGCGCAGTCTTCCCACTTGGGGCCGGCCATTAGTCCGTAGAAATTTAGCGCGCCGCCTCCATAACAATTCGGCTCAGGCTCCTTCGAGCAGGCATTTAGGAAAATCACCACCGATACCCGGCGCGCCGCGATATCCGGATGATCGGTTGCGTCCAGGTGCGGCTTGAAAAACGCGCCTTCTCCATAACTCAAGAAAGTTGGCAGCTCACAATCGCCAAGGGAAATCCTAAAGTGTTCTTCGATGGCCGGTTTTAGCGCATAAAGCTTTTCTTTTACCATTAACTTGGTGGACTTCTCGACGCGAACACTCAAAGACTTCCGGGTGCCTTCGTCCAGCACTCCGTCGCCCACGCTACCCCGGTAGATGAGCGCTTTTTTCGATTCGCCAACACACATCTCGGCGCAGATTTGGTCGCATGTGGCAGCATCGAAAAAGTCCGGGCGGATGAATAAACCGAGGTTGCGAAAAAAACTAGGGGCAGGCATAACATTATTGACGGCTCGCACATCCCGCCTGGGGAATCCCTCTCTTTTCAGACAAGGGCCGTGCGCTCCATTTTAGTATTTATTAGTGGGTGCGTCCGGTGTGGCACGCGTCAGTCTTTTTGCCGATGCGATTGGTGGAGGCGTTCGTGATTTCCGCCAAATTTCCATAAACTTGCACTTCGGGCTTACTGTATGGTTTTCTTGTCGACTTGTTGTTTGCCGCGTTCTTAACCGAGTCCATCAGAGTTAGCCTCCCTGGGCAGATTATACACAGTTCGATGCGAGTACCGCAACCAATGATTCAACAATCGCGCCAATAAGATACCGCCCGATTCCCATTCGTCACCGCCGGCAACCGTTGTGAGCCGCGCGGTATCGACGTAATGGGAGAATCCCGAGGCAGGCTCCAACGGCGCCAGCGCAGTGTCTTTTGCCTGGTCGATTGTCAGTGTGTGGGGTGTTCCCGTCTTGCGGCGGCGCAAAACCGCTTCCGGCAGAATGCCCTTCATGGCACGGCGCAACAAATATTTGTTGCGGCACCAGGGGATGGAAGGAACTACCATAAAGAAGCGCAACACCCGCAAATCCATGAAAGGGTACCGGACTTCCACCGCGGAACCCGTGCATTCAGCGTCCTGTGAGCGGAACAATTCCTGAAATTCGCCGGGGATGAAGAGCAGTGCGTGATTGAGTGGACGGACCGGATGGGTGAGAGGCGGCGGACTGTAATACTTCTCCCATCTCTCTCGCAGCCCGAAGCGCGTCTCAAGATCCCTATTAATCCATTCAGGAAAGGTCGGGCCTGACGAGCCTTTTGATCGGCCATTCTTGAACGAGCGTGAAATTCTTCCCCAAAACGGAATGCGTCTGTGCCAGGCGAGGTATTGGCATGAGTTCAGAAAAAGGCGCGCGAATCGCCGACGCCGCACAAGGTACGCAATGTACGGCTTCCACTCGATATAAAGGGCGTTATCGGGGCCTTCGCCTTGTAAGAACACCCGGCTACGTGATCCCACCGTCCGCCAATATTTCCTACGAATCGCCAGCGAGTTTACATTGGCTTCCGGCTGGGCAGAGCGGAAAGGGGTGTGTTCCCAATCCCGGCTGCCCCATTCTGATTCCCAATCATGATACTCGATCGGAATCTGAAGCTGACGGGCGACCATGCGGGCGTAATGCTTTTCATCGGGATTATATCGAGAGTCGTGCGTGAATGCGCGCAGCTCAATTGGCGGTGCGTGTTTCTGCGACAAATCGCGCGCGACAGCCGCAATCGTGGGCGAATCCAAGCCGCCGCTCATCAGGATCCCGACGCGTCGCGTGCGAAGCCTGTCTCCAACAGCCTGGCGCATCAACTCCATGAGGCGATCCGTGTAATCGGAGGCGCGCCTATAAAACACAGGCTCCTCAATCGGGGTCGTCCAATAGCGGCCCGTTCGCAATGTACCGCTGGACCACGATGCTTTGTTCGCCGGCGGCAAGCGTTGGATGTCGGCGAAACTTGTTGTCGACTGATCTAAATTCGTTTCAAACAGCAGATGATCGGCAATGGCCAGATCGTTCAGGCGATCGGAAACCGAGGGATGCTGCCGAATGCAGTCGATTGAATTGCTGAAGATGACTTGCGAACCAATGTGTGCGAAGTAGAAACACTTGACGCCCATCTGATCGCGCGCACAAAAAAGTTGCTTGCGCGGCCCGTCCCAAATTCCGAACGTAAAATCACCAATAAGATGATTGAGGCAGTCTTCTCCCCACACCTGATAAGAGCGCAAAATAAGTTCGACGTCGGGTGAACGGGACGGAATCTGCTGACCGTTAGCTTGCAACTCCGCGATTAGTTCCCGCTGCCCATCTATGCGCGCATCGGCGACAATCCAAACGCCGTCGCCGAGAGTAAAAGGCTGAGTCTCGCGTTCCGATTCTTCCGTCGCCCTTAGAAGCGTGTGGCCGAGTCCGACATTCCCATCGAGCCAAATTTGTTTCGCATCCGGCCCACGGAAAGATTGAAAATCAGTCAAACGTTGCAGGAGTTGGCCGTCAACCGGAGCACCGTCAAGTTGTAAAATGCCGACGATCCCACTCATCAGGGTTTCGCTTGAGAATCTAGGGCAGAAGATGAGTCAGTAGAAGTGTTTATTAACGCGAACTCATTTAATTTCGCAAGGAACGTTTCCAAATCTTTGCGGAGCTCTTCGGCGGAAACATCGAATTCCGAGAGCAACGATTCATATGCGGCTTGGATAGACTCAGCGCCGGTTAGAGCGAGCCACATTCGAGTTCCTATGGCATTCAGCCCCAAATACAAAGACGTTTTGATGTTCAGGAGTACGGCCTCGTCACCAACCGTTTGGAAAACAACGTCGGGACTGCTGGTAACGCGCATCGAAAATGAAGATGTCATCGCTTAGTGTCCTTCCTCGAAGACAGTGAGTGCAGTATAGCGTTCAACTTCCGTACCGCCAATGAGTACCTGGTCGCCGAGGACCAGCCAGGCGTGCGCCTCGAATAATTTTTTGTCGTTTTTTGCAACACCAATCTTAACTTTTGGAGTGTAACCGGCGCGCAACAGCAAGGCCTGAGCCGCCATCGCTTGAGTCAGACAAGTTGCGCGCGGTACGTACCGGCTCGTTGCGCGCACTGCCCAAATAAATTGCTCAACGGAATACTTTGTCTGTTTCGTTTTCCGCGCTTTAAACGTGAATCGCTGCACCACGCGAAATGGTAATACCCAAAGTCCCAGTCGAATCGCCGCTACGAGAATAACCGTGCGCAGTAGAAGGAATTTTTCCGCGGTGGGCAACCTTAGAAACTTAGCGAGCTTTTTCATGGACGCGACCGGCCGGCGATTTCGCGGAGATCCTTAATAATTGCCTGACGTACAGAAGGCAACGCCTCGAGCGATCTTGGATGAAGGAGCCACTTCACAGGTACAGTGTTCACAATCCGCGCGGTTTCCTTAATTTGACGGCCCGCGCGGTCGCAATCCAGAATCACGTAGTTAAACGTGTTGCGTGATACTTCCAAAAAAGCCTGCCGAGAAGCAAGCGGTTCAAAATCGACTTCCTGCGAATCTGGCAGGGCTTGTGGCGGAGACAACGCATAGATCGCGCTCAGTGTTATCGGTGATTCCCAAACTTTCTCGCGATCTAACGGCAATACCAATTTCGAGGTTGCGGAATTCATGGGAACTCCGCCATCCACTCCGCCGAGATATTTTCGGGCCATATCGGGGAGCAGTTTGATGCGCGGCGGACCCGGATAGGCAAGAAATCCTTCAGGGCGCTGCTGCAATAAAAGCAGGTCATCGGTCAGCAGCCGGTCTCCGGCGCTTATGAAATAAGCGGCGAGGCTGGATTTTCCAAATCCACTATCGCCGAGGAATGCCACGGCCTGACCTTCCACGACAATACACGTGGCGTGCAGAGGTTCAAATCCGCACTTTACCAGCGCGAATGAGAGCGCCTGTCCCAGCAGATATACTTGAAAAGATTCATGGTGGGACTCGCGCGCCGGGCAGCATGTGATTCGCCGGCCATCGCCGGACACGAGAAATTCGCCAACGTCTTTCCACCGCACATAACTAACGCCGCTTTGCAAAAGAGCGTACTGATACGTGGAATAGCGTGACCATTGCAAAGGAACGCCCGCGATTGCCTGCGCAAAATAATCACGATCACGCAACTGAAGTTCGATTTCGGCGAGGCCCGCACCAGGATAATCCGGCAGAGCTAATCGGATGTGGCTTCGCAAAGTTACGCCGTAAACGCCGTAAGTATGGACGAATTCCCGCGATTGCACAGGGAGACCTGTTTCAGCGCTAGCGCCGTGGCTGAACAATCGAGTTTCGTCCGCTTTGGGCACGTGCACGTCTTCCCCGAGAAGATGGTGAATCAAGCGCGTTGCTGAATAAACTGGGGATTTAAGGCCTAATTTTCCCGGAAAGTTCGTGAACTAAGCATCGCACGTCTTGACCAGGCCCTGTGTCCGCAATGTTTCGAGTAGCAACAGCAGATCGCTTTCACACTTTGCAGGCTCGACTTCATATTCTTCCAGGATTGTGGCGCGCAATTCTTCCACGGACTTAGGCTGATCCAGTAATTTCCAAATCCGTGCGCCAATAGGATCCAATCCGTAATACTGGCCGCTTCGCATGTCCAGAATCGCGGCTTCGTCTCCAAGAGAGCAGGAGACGTTTTCTCTGGAAGCCACTACAATCGTCTTGAGTGAAATTACTTTTGGCATCGCGCCGCCCGGAACACGTCTCTTCTTTCAAATAATTTTTCGCCTACGCTCGATATGCTGGCCGCGCTCGCTGGGAGAGCTTGCATAGTATTCTAATAGCATCTTCTGAGCCTAGCAATTCGGCCTGAGCGGCAGCAAGCATGCGCAGCGAAGAGATTGCTCTAGCTGATGAGCCGCACTGCATTATACGGATGCAGCGTGCAGTAGCGTTACGATCGGGGATGATGGGTGCTTCGGCGCGGTTACTTTCTCTGTGGGGAGTGACGTCATTGACAGCAAGATATTCTGCGCAAGGCTCAGATGGTAGGGGCGGGGCGACTGTCGTACAGATGCCCACCCCTACCGATCTCGTACTGCCGTTCTTATTTCTTCTTCGGAGCGGTAATTTTAGTATCCACTCCTAAACCGTACTGCTTCAGGTCTTCCAGATTCTTCCGTGAAAGCTCCGCCATATTTGACTTCGGATCAATTGAGATGCACTTCTCAAATGCTTCTTCGGTTCCCGGAGGGAACTCAAAGGTTATTTTGTCTCCGTTTTGTTTCACGGCCATGTTCGCTGCCAGCGCTGCGCCCAGCAAGAACCATCCCTGCTGATTGTTTGGCTCCGCTTCTGTAGCCTTCTTCAGAAGGTCCGCAGCGGGAGAGTCCTTCAATTTCCCGGCGTTGAATAACACCACGGCGAAATTCCTGTACGCCAGCGGCGCACCTTGTGGGTCAAGCGTCGCGCTCTGATCGTACGCCGCCCTCGCTTCATCCATTTTCCCGATCTTTGCCAGATCGTTCCCCAAATTGTTGTATGCACCGGCATCGGGATGCGCTGCTACGTCCTGCTGGTAGGCCTGCACCGCTTCCTCGAATTTTCCTTCGAGTTCGTATGCGACGGCCATTTGGGCATAGACCGCTCCTTTATTTTTTGCATCGGCGGGATCGGTAACTGCGCTCAGTGCCTGCTGATATTCCCCAAGCGCTTTTGACGCGGACTGTTCAACTTTCGCCTCCAATTCGGGGCGATCGGCGGCGGCGGCTTTCGTCCAATCATTCTTTGCTGCCTTTTCTTCGTCAAGCGCCGCGTTTCCTGCGTTGAAGTGCGTCTTCAATTTGCCGAACTGCGCTTCGTCTTCCAGCTGCTTCTTCATCTCCTTCTGGAATGCAAGAACTCTGGGGTCGTTCGTAACCAAATTCGCAAGCGTATCTTTCCCGTTGCCGACGTTTGCGCGCGCCTTGAAAATAGTATTTTCTCCCTGCTTGTAGGTGATGATATATGAACCGACCGGCAAGCCAGGCTTGGCGAACTTTCCGGCGGCGTCGGTCGTCAGGTCGATTTCCAGGCCGCCCTGCGGTTCAATAACGACGGTCATACCTGCGACGGGCTTCCCGTCTCCGTCTTTTACCACGCCAATGATTTGGCCCGCGCCCACGGGCGCTGCCGCCTTGTCCTGCGCCACCGCGCGTTGCGCAAGGGAGGTCATCACCAGGCCTGCGCACATCACACAGCCGAGCACCACTCCAACAATTTTCAATAATTCCTTTTTCACTTTCGTCCTCCTGGCAGAATTCATGCGCCGCTCCGGCATCTCCGGCCAATAACGGCGGCGAACCCTGTGACTGTTATCTTGCCTCATTATCTCTCAACTGGCATGCGATACGCGATAGGGTCTGTGCGTCTGGCCTGTTCAAATGCACGCAACCTCAGCATGCAACTATCGCACACTCCGCAAGCCAAATCTTCGCCCTGATAGCATGACCATGTTAGATGAAGCGGGGCGTCCAGTTCGATGCCACGCTGTACAATCTCGCTCTTCCGCATCGCGATCACTGGCGTCGCAATTTCAATGCGAGTCTCTGGACGCGTTCCCACTTTCACTAGTTCCTGAAACACGCGGTAATATTCCGGCCGGCAGTCCGGATACCCCGAACTATCCTCGGCTACTGCACCGATGAAGACTGCGTTGGCGTTAATCGCCTCTGCCCAGCTCACCGCTATGGAAAGAAAGTGCGCGTTGCGAAACGGCACGTAGGTTACAGGAATTTCGCCGTGATGCAAAACGCTCGGGGAGGTGAAATTCGTCTCCGGCACAGCGATTCGCGAATCCGTCAACGCTGAAGCGCCAATAGCCGGAAAATAATTCAAGTCCGCCACCAGACGATCGCTCACTCCATAAAAATCCGCAATGGCCTCAAATGAGCGCCGTTCCCGCCGCGCGGTTCGCTGACCGTAACTCGCATGAAGCAACGCCACGTCGTGTGTCAAACGCGCGATCGCGGCCGTAACGCACGAGTCCATTCCGCCGCTAAGCAAAACTACGGCCTTCGATTTTTTCGACGAGCCTGCCATCAAGAACTAAACTCCGTGCATCGAAGGATCCCAGATAAATTTGTGCAGTTGGAGGCCTAGGCGAACTGGAACTCCGTCAGCGAGAATCCACTCCGTCAATTCGCGAGCTTCAAGGCCGGGCCATTTTCCGGCGGGATCTGGAGTCGACGGAGAAAAAATCACTTGATGTACTTTTGCCGCCAGCGAATGTTGTGCGGTGAACTCACGCGCGAATTCATAATCGCCGCGGCTGGCGATTACGAATTTGATTTCATCCGCGGGGCCGAACGCTTCAAGATTCGCGAAATCGAATGTGTCTGCCGCGCCGGAGTCAGGGCACTTTACATCTACAATCTTGATTACTTCGCGCGGCAACTTTCCGATGAACCGCTCGCCGCTGGTTTCGATCATCACCGTATAGCCCGAGGCGAGAAGTTTTTCGGCCAGAGGAATGACTTCCGGCTGCAGCAAAGGCTCGCCGCCGGTCAGTTCCACCAATTGAATTTCATTTCCATTCGCGGTTGACGGTAGCGAAAGCTCCCGCACCTTCTCGCAGGCTTCATCGACGGTGATTTGTCTTCCGCCGTAGAAGGCGTATGCCGTGTCGCACCATGTGCAACGCAAATTGCACCCAGTAAGGCGCACGAAAATGCACGGCAATCCCGCGCGAGTTCCTTCGCCTTGAATCGAACGGAAAATTTCGGTGATAACCATAGTTTCAGCGGGAATTTATGCTGGATTTTATTTCAGGAGTCGCCGTGGAATTTCTTCGTGCCTTGCGCCGGCGGTCGTAAGCATTGACAAGATAGATTGCGACCCCAAATCCAGCCAGTCCGCCAAGCGCGCGGGCGTAGGTCAGTTGCACTCCAGCGTAGGCGGCCAAAAGAAAATACGCCGTAATCACGAGCGCCGCGGGAATGATGATGACCAAAAATGCGCGATTCATATCGTTGTTCCTGGCTGCTGCAAACTACGGATGATAAGTAGCCGACGTGATGTCCGTTTCCCAAACCGTGACGCTCGTAATTTTCGGGGCGTTCTTCGCATCGAGGGCGGAAGAAGCCGATGTCGTCGTCAATTCTTTCAGCCCGCGTGCCACTTCGTCGTACAAATATTTCGCAATATTTTCGGCCGAAGGATTCAGTTCGATGAATGGCGGCTGATCGTTCAAATATTTGTGATCCATGTCATTAATCACAGCATGCAGAACTTGTTTCAGATGCACGAAATCAAAAAGCAGCCCGATGGAATCGAGTTGCGGGCCCTGCACCGTCAACCGCACTTTATAATTGTGGCCGTGTGGATTTTCGCACTTGCCTTTGTATCCTCGCAGGGCGTGTCCCGCGGAAAAAGTTTCATCAACGCTTACTTCAAACATTCAAGGCCTTTCGATTTACAAATAAAATGTTCAGGGATGCGTCTGCATGAAGCGTTCGACTTCCTGGATGTCACGGGTGATGGAATAAGCAGGAAGCGACGCAATAAAGATTTTACCATACTGCATGCGCTCGATGCGGTTATCCAAAATCGCAAGCACGCCGCGGTCGGTGCGTGCGCGAATCAATCTTCCAAATCCCTGCTTCAATGCGAGCACTGCCTCCGGCACTTGATATTCGCTGAACGCGTTGCGTCCTTCTTCCTGCAAGGTCTTCACGCGCGCAGCGACAATGGGATCGCTCGGCACCGCGAAGGGAAGTTTATCCACAATGACGCACGAAAGTTGATCGCCGGGGACATCCACACCCTGCCAGAAACTTGCCGTCGCAAATAAAACAGCATTGGGAGTATTGCGGAATTTTTCAAGCAGCGCGGGACGCGGCGAAGTTCCCTGAAGCAGCAGCGGGAAATCTACCGTTTGCAAAACGCGCGCGTAAACGTCCTTCATCTGGCTGTAGCTGGTAAAAAGACAGAACGCGCGGCCCTGCGTGATCTCCAACATGCGCGTAATTTCTTCCGCGGCTTTCGAGGAAAATGACGGATCACGCACATCCGGCATGCGATTTGGAATATACAGAAGCGCCTGATTTTTGTAATCGAATTCTGTGGGCAAGACTTTTTCGAGTGCGGTGGGAACGCCCAGGCGCTGCTTCAAGAAATCAAAGCGTCCACCGACGGCCAGCGTAGCGGAGGTGAGTACAACGGTATTGAATCGCTCGAAAAGATGTTCGCGGAGAATTCCGCTCACGTCGATTGGCGTGGCTGCTAGAAAAACTCCTTTGTTGCGCCGATCCATCCAGTAAACGTAATTGTGCTCAGAGGATTCCATCAGGAATTCAGTTTCTTTGCGCAACTCGAAACTGCGGCGCGCCAGATTAATAAATTCTTCAGGCTTGGAAGGCAGCGCGGCAATTTCCGTTTCAAACGCTTTCAACGATTGCAGAACGCCGTCGTAAGCTTCGTGATTCTGCTCTAGAAAATGTTCGCGCTCGGCCATCTCGAATGGCGAGCGGCCTTCGCGCGCAGGAAATGCTTCAAAAAAAGTGCGTGAGCGTTCGCGAATGCGTGAAGCGCGGCGCAACAGTGACGGTGGACCTTCTTTCATCATGCGCAAAACATTTTCGGCGTCCCGCGCCAATTCCTCGAAACGGTAATTGGAAGTCTGACGGCCGAAATAGTCTCCCGCTACGTCTTCGATTTCGTGGGCTTCGTCGAAAATCACAGCGTCATATTCGGGAAGAATGCTGCCGAAATCATCCTGACGCAGCGCGAGATCCGCGAAAAACAAATGGTGATTCACGATTACGATATCGGCGTCGGCGGCGCGCTGATGCATCAGCGTGACAAAACAGTTGTTGAATTCGGGACATTTCTGTCCGGTGCAAGCTTCGCGGCGCGCGTCCAGCCGATGCCATAGGTCTGCGTCATCGGGAAGAAAATTCAGCTCGGCGCGGTCGCCAGTTGCAGTCAATTTTTCCCAATCGGCGATTTGCGAAAACCAGTCGACTTCATCCATTCCTTTCAGCACGGGCTGACCTTCCATGAAGTGAACTTTGGAGCGGCACAGAAAATTGCTGCGCCCTTTCATGACGGCTACCTTCAAATTCGGCGCAAAATGTTTTTGAAGAAATGGAATATCTTTGCTGAAAAGCTGCTCCTGCAAGGATTTTGTAGCAGTGGAAATCACAATGCGCTTTCCACTGCGAATCGCCGGAATTAAATACGCCAAAGTCTTGCCTGTGCCTGTGCCCGCTTCGACGATCGCGTGCTGCCGTTTCTGGAACGCTTTCTCGAGAATTTCCGCCATCTCCAATTGCGAACGGCGATGCTCGTATCCATGCGGCATGCACTGCTTTAATAATCCGCCGGGCCCGAAAATATCCTTAATTGTCGGACGATCGTCAACGTCGATCGCGGTTTCATCCTCAATGGTAGAAACGCGAATTGACTGGGAGCCGCCCGCAAATTCCGCGGAATGCTCAACAATTTCGGGATCGTCTAAAACATCATGATCGGAAACAACGGGCTGCAAGTCGGTAAGCGGATCGGGCGAGTAGGTACGCTCAGTCACTTCGGACGAGTCAATTGCCGCGGATTTGGATTTCTTTTTGGGCATGCGAGTTCTGCGCCGGTGATCACGATGACGCCGACTGGATTAAATACCTTAGCATATTCGGAAGAAGGGCTTGAAACGGGCGGAGTGCATTAGAATCGGCATTGCCGGAAGAAGGATGTCAAGGATTCGTCTCTTGAGCCTGAGAATTGATCGCGAGAATCTATTGACCATCCGGCTTGCCGAAGAGATTTTGAATTCCGACCGAAGTGGCTTGTTGCGGATCATCTGTGAACGACAGATCCCATTTCCAAACATCTTTTTCCTTGGACATGTGGGCGGTGCCTTTGAATCGGACCACCTTTCCACTTACGGCGAGATTCGCCGAAGTCGGAACGTCGGCTGAATTCCCATCGATTACAGGCTCACCAATTGTTATGTCCGAAATACTTTTGAAGAGTTTGTCGACAGTTCCATCAGGGTCGGAATCTTTGATTCCTTTCGCTATTCCCGCTGCGAACTGATCGGCGTCATCCGGAAGATCCGCACGCACCTTTGCCGAAAATATTGTGATGAAGTACAGCGCCCTCCAATCCTGATTCTTAATGACGGTGTAAAGGTTCAGCGCGGCCGCTTTCGGAGTCGACGCGACGGCAGGCTGCGGCTTTGCGGCCACCGATATGGTTATGACTGAGAGAGCAATGCAAATGGTAAGCGCAGCGGAAGTAAGTTTTTTCATCATAGGTGGGCATTCTAGCATTCACATGCCGCATGGCGAATAACAAAGGCTTTTAATTCGTATTCATCTGAATGTCGCAACGCGCCAGCGCGCAATTGTTCCGGGATGTGAATAAGAGTCTGCCGCGGAGAACGAGATTGGCGTACTATCTTGGCGCGGAAATTACTTGAGGCGAAGAGGTCGGTGAGCATGGCAGAAAAGAGTGAACTAGTCCGCGGGCGGCGAACGTTTTTGCGGACGGGAATTATTGGCGTGGTTGCGGCGACGATTGCGCCGAAGCTGAGCCCCTCGGTGCGGCCGCATATCGAAGTGACGAGCCTTAATAAGGACGAGCACCTCGATGCAGAGCGGGCAAATACAATTGGTGGCGCGGCGAGTCCCGTTGCGTCATTTGAGTTCGACGAAATTACGTTTGGCGAATTGCAGGACGGAATGAGATCCGGCAAGTACACAGCCCGTTCGATAACCGAAAAGTATTTGGCGCGAATCGAAGAGATTGATAAGCGCGGACCGGGGATTAATAGCGTGATTGAAGTGAATCCGGATGCTCTCGCGATTGCCGATGCGCTGGACAAGAACGAGAGCAAAGTTCGCCATCCGCTGCACGGAATTCCCATCCTTATTAAGGACAACATTGACACGGCAGATCGTATGATGACGACCGCAGGGTCGCTGGCGCTGGTCGGCGCGAAGCCATTGAAGGACTCTTTTGTGGCGCGGCGGCTGCGCGCTGCTGGTGCCGTGATTTTAGGAAAAACGAATCCGAGCGAGTGGGCGAATATCCGCTCGAGCCATTCAACGAGTGGATGGAGCGGGCGCGGCGGACTCACAAAGAATCCATATGCGCTGGACAGGAATCCGTGCGGATCGAGTTCCGGTTCCGGCGCGGCAGCTTCCGCGAATTTGTGCGCGGCT
>DASYNR010000340.1:0-4426 GCA_036008485.1 Candidatus Acidiferrales bacterium
CCGCACTTCAATTTTCTTGTGGATTATTTGCGAAGTGGCCATCGCCGCATGCGATCTCGCCGAAGTATTGGGTTCGGCCATCGCGCTTCAATTGCTATTTCATATTCCGTTGCTCGTCGGCGTAATCCTCACCGGCGCGGACGTGCTAATCGTCCTCGCCTTGCAAGGCCGTGGATTTCGCTGGATTGAAGCGCTCGTCATCACTTTAATTTTCACCATCGCCGGATGCTTCGCCTACGAAATTTTTTTCGCGCAGCCGCTCTGGCGCGAAGCAGCCAGCGGACTCTTGCCCGCCGCTGAAATCCTTCGCAACCGCGAAATGCTCTATCTTGCCATCGGAATTCTCGGCGCCACCGTCATGCCTCACAATCTCTATCTCCACTCCAGTATCGTCCAAACGCGCGCCTTCGGTTTTGAATCCGAATCGAAACGCGAAGCAATAAAATTTTCTCTGCTCGATTCTTCCATCGCGCTCGGTTTCTCATTTTTCATCAACGCCGCAATTCTCGTCCTCGGCGCCGCCGCATTTCACCATCGAGGATTCACTCAAGTAGCCGACATCACTCAGGCCTACAAGCTTCTCACTCCCGTCCTCGGCGCAAGTCTCGCCAGCGTTCTCTTCGCTTGCGCGCTACTTTGTTCCGGACAGAATTCCACGCTCACCGGAACCCTTGCCGGACAAATCGTTATGGAAGGATTCGTTCATCTCCACGTAAAACCCTGGCAACGCCGAATGATCACGCGCAGTCTCGCCATCATTCCGGCCGTAATCGTAATCGCTATCATGGGCGAAGGCGGCGTCATGCGCCTTCTCGTTTTCAGTCAGGTCGTCCTCAGCTTCCAACTTCCGTTCGCCATCGTGCCACTCGTCCAGTTCACCGCCGACCGCTCAAAAATGGGCGAATTCGTAAATCGCAAATGGATCACCGTGCTAGCCTGGTTCGTCGCTGCGGCCGTAATCGCCCTCAACATGCTCCTCTTAGTCCTCATCCTCCGTTAAGCTGCATCCGCGTTTGAAACACAGGCTTCAGCCTGTGGACTTCCGCAACTGAACCATCGCATCACAACGAAAAACCGTTTTGCACCTCACGCGCCACACCGTGTAAACTATTCTCCACATTTGGGAACGAACTCACTCGGCCTCGAGCCGAATCAAGCGCGGAGGAATCAAATGTCACGCAAGAATTTCTGGGCAGGCAAGGGAATCACTCTCTTCGTGATCGCCATCGCCGTATTATTTTTCGCCGGCTGGGCCACCGCGCATGATAAAGACTGGCCCGTTCCCGCTGACGCCGCAAAAGTAAAAAATCCCATCGCGCCCACGCCCGACAATCTCGCGGCAGCCAAAGCCATCTACATGGATAAATGCGCTAACTGCCACGGTGAAAAAGGCCGCGGCGACGGCCCCGAAGCCGATATGTACACTCCCGCGCCAGCCTCATTCACTGACGCCCATATGATGAGTGAAATGACCGACGGAGAAATTTTCTGGAAGATGACGGAAGGCCGCAAGCCAATGCCCGGCTTCAAAAAGCAGCTTACCGACGAGCAGCGCTGGCAGCTCGTGAATTACGTTCGCACCCTTACGCCAAAATCAGCGCCAAAGCCGGCAGCAAAGCCGCCCGCAAAATAAAAATTGGCATCGTGTAGCTCAGGGCGTTCTGTAGCCCTGAAGCTTCTCGATGCCAATCTTCCCAACCCACAATAATCCCAGCGCGTTTTTCCGGCCCGTTGCGCCGCGTTACTTCACTCCCGCCAACGCCTGCGCCACTTCATTAATATCCGGCACCACGGGAATATCGTAATTCTTAAACCAAGCAATTTTTCCGCCCTTATCCACAATCGCGATCGCGCGGCCGGTAATCCCTTTATCCGCCAGATAAACTCCAAACTGTTCCGCCACCGCGCCCCGCGGATTAAAATCCGCCAGCAACGGATATTTGATCCCCATCTTTTCCGCGTACGCCTTGTGTGACCACACGCTGTCCACACTCAGTCCGAGTACCTGCGCGTCCAGCGTGTCAAACTTTTTCATATCATTCACTACGCAAGCATGCTCGTTCGTGCACACCGGACTCCAGTCCAGCGGATAAAACATGATCACCACATTTTTCTTCCCGCGAAAATCCGCCAGCTTCACTTCCGCCATGCTCTGATCCTTCAACGTAAATTCCGGCGCAGCCTGTCCCACAGCAATAGACATCGCAATTCCTCCTCGAAAATAAATTCAATTTTCAGCGCAACAATTCTTTCGTGATCTCGTCAATGCGAGCAGCACATCATAACATCGCTCGCATTTCCTTAGTGAATCTCCACCGTGCGATTTAGCGCGGCAATGTGTCCGCTGCCAGTTTCCTGTACCACTTCGCGCAATCGATACGTCCCCAGCGGCGGCTGCATGGAAAGGTTGGCCGTCAGTCCCGCGCCCGATAATTGAGCCAGTGTTGCGTCCTTCAACGATAAATCCATCACCTGTTGCACTCCCACTAGAAATCGGTTCTCCGCATCGAACAACGCCGTGATAAAAATTAATCGCTCCACATGCCGCGTGTTGCGGATCTGAAACGGCAATCCGCGCACGTCCACATGAATTGCCACCTTCAACGCGTGCGCGCCGCTTTCCAGTTTCTCTGTTTGCGTGGCGACGTCCGCCGTCACATCCGTAAGTTGGTCGTCGGCCAACACCTGGTGATCCAGCCGCTCCAGTTTTTCTGCCGAGTCAATTTCCGCTTTGGTCAGCGGCGCTGGAGCATAGTATCCGCGCCGCGCTTCAACGCTCAGTCTGTGCGAACTAACCAACTTCACCTTCAAGTCGTGAAACGCTCCGTCGGCCTTGGTGTTTTCCGGCGTAAATCCCAGCACCTAAGAAACTTCCGGTGCCATCGCCAGCTCGCGGAATCCGCGGCCCAAATCATTGCTGTTGTGGAAGAATCGCCCGCCAGTTCCTTCCGCCATCGCAACGAGCGGATCGTCATTCACCGCCTTCTGCATGTCATCTAGTCTGTCCTGATACGCTGCTAGATTCGCTGTCATGCCGCCGACCGGTATCCCCCTCGGTCGGTTCGTCTGCTCGCTTATTTCTCCACCAGGTGGCGCGGCCCACAACCCTTTTGCGTCGAGTGAATTGATCACGATGTTTGCGCGCAGCGCGGCTTCAATCACTTTCTCCTGATAATGTTTTGGCCCGTTTGTCTGCGTCATAAATCCCGAGGAAGCCACCACCAGCATTCGCTTGCCGGGCATCTTGCTCAAATGCAGAATCACATCGCTGATGATGCCGAGCGTGTCATCTGAAAATTGCTCCGAAATAGCAAGCGTCTCGCGCGCCGCAGCTAGGACGATCGGCACGCAATTCTGCGCAGCCTGTCTTCCGCCTCCGCAGGCATGGCACGCAATTGCCTGCTGGATTCCGAGATTAAGGTCATCGGACGTCGAATTGTAAGTCTCCATGAGCAAATAGGATTGAATCGGCGTGAGGTTGGGACAAGCCGACGGCCCCTCATTCGCTTTTCTCTGATGCACTCGAATCTGCCCCAGCGCGTCCAGCAATTTTTGCTTATCGTCCGTAAAATCCTGAAACACCGTCGTCGACGAAGTGAAAACTCCCGCCTTGTCGCCCGGCTCAATATCTTCGCGAACGAACTGCAACGCGGCATCGCGCGAAAAATCCAAATCCCCCAGCGGCATGCTGAAATCGTCGAAATAGAAACCCACATATCGCGGTGTACGCGTAGCGGCAGGCACAACCGGCGCAGGCGCCTCGCCCAGCGACGGTGTCGTATCCACCTGCGTTGCACTCATTCGCGGCGCCGTCTCCACCGCGAAAAAGGATATCGTCTGTTTCTTCCCTCGATCATCAACCTCGAAAGAATCCTTCTGCAAGCCCGCGATAATTTTTCCATGGTCGTCGCGCACCACCACCGGCACTTCCACCAGATCCGATTTCACCCGCACAGTGTTCGCCGAAGTCGGCACATATGGCCGGCTTCCAACTCGAATCTCATCTTCGGGAATGTTTTGTCCGGTAAGCGTAACTGCGGCTACAAGGGATAGAGCGGCAAGCAGAAGAGAACGTTTAAGCTGCAATGTAAACCCCGCGCGAGTATATACGTGGGTAATTGATGTCTCAATAGCGCAGCGCGTTGCCCGGTGGTCTTTGATCTTCTCGCCCTGCGATCTGTATACACAGTTTCGCAAAGGAAATCATTGGCGCAAATTCTCAGTTTGCGTCAATATTCCCCCAGGGGAAATAGCCACGTGAGTCCCGGAACAGCAGCGCGCCAACAATTTATGGATCTACGCGAAGTAATCCAGAAATATAAATCGCTGGCAGGCGATTTCGGCCAGCCAGTAGAACTCTCGCGCTTCGGATTATCTCAGCTGGAAACAGAAAAACTTTTCGGAGTTTTCGACGAGGATTACCACA
>DASYNR010000341.1:0-3568 GCA_036008485.1 Candidatus Acidiferrales bacterium
CAAAGAGTCCGGCGTAGGCGCCAGAAGAATCAGAGTGGCGCATTCCGGCGGTTCTTCCAGGATTTTCAGGAACACGTCGGCGTCGGTCCAGCGCATAGTGTCCGCGCCGTCCATAATGAAAACGCGCCTGCGGCCTTGTGGCCTGAAATAGGCGGCGCGCTGAACGGCACGCAATTGTCCAACCCGAATCATGGGGCGTGCGACTGGCGTCCGCAGCCGAACAGGATCAGGAACCACCAGCCAAACGTCTGGGTGCGTTTCGATCAGCAATGGCGTGCGTTCGACCATGGCAGCGTCGGCGTTCTCGCCGCGCTCGGCCAGTCCCAGTTCGATCAGAGGCGCAGGATGGGCAAGCCGCGCAATTTTCTGGCAGGAGTCGCATGCACCGCAGAAATCGTCCTTCAAACGTTCGCAATTCGCGGCTTGAGCAAACCTGCGCGCTAGCGTGTATTTCCCGATGCCGCGCGGACCGGTGAAGAGAAGCGCGCTGGGGACGCGTTCACGGCGCAACATTCCGCGCAGCGCGCTGAGGATGCGTTGGTTGCCGAGGAATTCGTCAAAACCCATAAATTATTTTTCCACCTGCTGAGATGTTGCAATGCGCGCGTCTACTGCCGCAAGAATCTCTTGATGGATCTTCTGCGGAGAGCGTAGCGCGCCGGCTGCGCTATCGTAACACTCGATTTTGCGCCAGTTCGGCTCGCGGGCAAGCTGGTCATAAACGTCCGAGGCTGCCTGCAGGTGCGCCATATTTGATTCCTGGATGTCGCGCTGGAGTTTGGTGTAGTCGCGCGCGGCTTTTTCGCCGACCAAACGATGGGCTGTTGCTGGTGGCACGTGCAAATAAATCACCAGATCTTCCGCAGGTAACGCATACACTTGATATTCAAGCTGCTTCAGCCAGTGCAGAAACTCGGCGCGCTTTTCGCTGGGTACTCGTGCGCCTTGATGTGCCAGATTGGACCCGATGTAGCGGTCCGCCAACAGAATTTTTCCGGACGTGAGAGACGACTCGATGATTGGTTTCGCTTCCAGGCGATCGCCGGCGTAGAGCAGGGCAGAGAAATGCGCGTCAACTGCTTCGAGCGATCCGAATTCTCCATTTAAGTAGCGAGCCGCCAGCTTGCCGAAAAAACCATCGTAACGAGGAAAACTAATTTGGGCGAAAGGCACTCCGCGCGAGGCAAGCGTGTGGGCAAGCATGTCGAGCTGGGTGCGTTTGCCGGAGCCGTCAATTCCTTCGAGAACGATCAATTGTCCGCGGGCAGGCATCAGATTTGTCGACCAGTTTAGCACAGGGCGCTGAGACATCTGATTTCCTCACGATTCGATCTAGCAGAGTAGGTTTCGTTGGAACGCGACGCTTCCTCGCGCGTGATAGAATCGCGCGGTGACGGCGACGGAAAAGTCTGCAATTGTTGCGAACCTTGAGCGCATCAAAGAACGCATCGAGCTAGCCGCTGATCGCGCGCGGCGTCGCGCCGAAGATGTGACCATCGTCGCGGTGTCGAAAACGTTTCCGTTTGAGGCGATCCGCGCAGCTTACGATGCAGGACTGCGTCACTTTGGCGAGAATCGTGTGCAAGAGTGGGAGTCTAAACAGCCGCATGTTGTAGACATGCATGCGACCTGGCATCTGATCGGCCATCTTCAGGGAAATAAAGCTCGCCGTGCTGCGAGTCTTTTCCATCGTGTGGATTCCGTGGACAGTCTTGCCATTGCGCAAAAGCTCGACGCCACTTTCGCGGCAGATCACACCGACGAGAAGGGAGAAGTTCCGGTTGTTGAACGTGACAAACAACTACAAATTCTACTTGAAGTAAGATTGAGCGATGAAGCTAGTAAAAGTGGCGCGGCGGAATCGGATTTGCCGGCTCTAGCAGAAAGTGTCGCTAAGCTTGCCCATCTACGATTGCTCGGTCTCATGACCATCCCGCCTTTTGTGGATGAGCCCGAAAAAGTTCGGCCATATTTTTCCAAGTTGCGCGAGCTTCGCGATGATTTAGCTCAGCGCTTAGGCCAGCCACTGCCGGTGCTTTCCATGGGCATGAGCCACGACTTCGATGTCGCGATCGAAGAAGCAGCTACGGAGATCCGCGTCGGCACTGCGCTTTTTGGTGAACGAGCGGCCAAGGCCTGATTGAAATTGTTGCACGCGACGGCGGTGTACTTTTTGCAGTGCGCGTAATTCCGCGGGGCTGCCGGAATGCAATCGAGGGAGCACGCGGCGAAGCGTTGAAGGCGCGCATGAGCGCCCCGGCGTTAGAAAATCGCGCCAACGACGCGCTGCGTCGATTGCTCGCCGATTGTTTGAACGTACCAATGGCGGCTGTTAGAATCGTGGCGGGCGAAAAGAGCCGCACGAAACGCATTTCGATCTCTGGTGTGACGCGCGGAAAAATCATCGAATTGCTCGGGCTCTCACCAACTTTTGAACGCAAAGGACTGCCATGCCGGACATCAAAGCAATTCAATCTGAAATGCGCGGCAACAAAATCGATGGCTGGCTTTTCTACGACCATCACCATCGCGATCCGATCGCGGCGCACATTCTCGGCGTTGGAAAGAACGGCATGGCCACCCGGCGCTGGTTTTATTTTATTCCGGCGAAGGGCGAGCCGCGCAAGCTGGTGCATCGCATTGAACAAGGCGCACTGGATGGCTTGGATGGTGCGAAACTCGTTTATTCGGGATGGGAGGAACTGCACAAGAATTTACCAAAGCTGCTCGCTGGGAGCAAAACGATTGCGATGCAGTATTCACCCGAAAACAATATTCCCTACATTGGCCTGGTGGACGCGGGAACAATCGAACTGTTGCGGAAATTTAAGAAGAAGATCGTAAGTTCGGCGGACTTGGTCCAAAAATTCGAAGCGAGCTGGTCGCGCGAGCAGGCCGAAGGACATTTCGAGGCCGGGAAGATTGTAGATCGCATCACGCGCGAAGCGTTCGCGCGCGCCGCGGCGTTCGTGAAGGACGGCAAGCCGCTCACCGAAGATCAATTGCAGCAATGGATCGTGGAGCAGTTTCATGCGCGGGGACTTGCCAGCGACGAGCCCCCTATCGTTGCGGTGCAACCGAATAACGGCGATCCGCACTACGCGCCAAAAGCCGGCTCTTCGCGGCCGATTCGCGCCGGCGATTTGTTGTTGCTCGATGTTTGGGCAAAGTTGAGTCGTCCTGGAAGCGTTTATTACGACATTACCTGGATCGGCTATCTCGGCGATCGCGTTCCGGATTCTTATGCGAAAATCTTCCGCGTCGTGCGGGCGGCGCGAAACAACGCCGTGAAGTTCATTCAAGAAGCAGTCGCCAAGAAGCGGCCGATTCATGGATGGGAAGTGGACGGCGTGGCGCGCAAGACAATCCAGAAAGCCGGTTACGGCAAGAATTTTGTTCACCGCACGGGACACAGTATTGGGCAAGAAGTCCACGGCAACGGCGCGAATATGGACGGGCTGGAAACGCGGGACGATCGCAAAATTGTCCCGCATACTTGTTTTTCGATCGAGCCGGGAATCTATCTTCCGGAATTTGGCATGCGCACCGAAGTAAATGTGTATGTGGA
>DASYNR010000342.1:0-15559 GCA_036008485.1 Candidatus Acidiferrales bacterium
GTGAATGGGACGCCGCTGTATGACAAACAATTTACGCGGCTGTACGAAGTGGCGAATGAATTGGAGGCGGTGCTGTACATTCATCCGACGAATCCTGTGGGCGTGGAAGCGATGCTGGATTATTGGCTGATGCCGCTGGTGGGATTTTTGGCAGACACGACACTGGCCGCGGCGGGATTGGTTTTCAGCGGCGTGGCGGAAAAATTTCCGGATATTAACTGGGTGCTGGGACATTTGGGTGGCGCGATTCCTTATCTGGCGGAGCGATTGGATCGTGGGTACGAGGCGTTCTCGGATTGCCGCGTGAATCTTGCGCAGCCACCGAGCGTTTATTTGAAGAAGTTTTTCTACGACACGGTGAATTTTGATCCGCACGCGATTGAGCTGGCGATTGAGTTTGCAGGGCCGAATCAAATCTTGGCAGGAAGCGATTATCCGCATCAGATTGGAAGCATTCCGAAAATGCTTTCGAGCATCGCCGCGTTGCGAGAGGATGAAGATGTGAAGCGGAGAATTTTGGGCGGAAATGCGGAGAAGCTGCTTGGATTGAAGAGCTAGACTCAGGCTTAGGCGAAGTTTTGTCGGTAGGCTTCGATGCGTTTGCGCCAGTATCGTTCGAGTCCGTACCAACTGAGTTGTGGCATGGCGACGGTGCGGTAGCGTGCGACGATTTCTTCGTTTGGTAATTGCGCGCGAAATTCCCCTTCGGCTTGCGCGGTGAATTTTTCAATGCGCGCGGATTCTTCGGAATTATTTTTCATTATTGTCCAGGTGCGTTCGGTCCAGGCGTATAGAGCTTCGCGCGTTGCCTGGAGATGTTCGCTAACATTATTGTATGCGCCGAAGTGAGGGAGTAAGAGTTGTGTCGGCTTACGGCGTTCGATTTGGGCGAGGCTTTCCGTGAACGCGGCGAGATCGATATCAGGCGGAGGAGTGAGCGGCGCAACGACTTCGTAGCCGGGCAAGCGCATGCCGGTTGTGTCTCCGGTGAAGGCGCCGCCGGTGGATTGATCGAAATAACTGACGTGATGCGACGCGTGGCCGGGTGTGTAGGCGACTTCGATTTCGCGGCCGGCGGTGCGGATGGATTCACCGCCGATTAGTGCGTGGATATGTTTTTCTGGAACTGGTAGAAATTCGCCGAACATTTGCTGAAGGGCGTTACCGTAGAGACGCGTGGCGCTGTTTAGAAGGCGCGAAGGATCTTTCAAGTGCCTTGCGCCCAGTTCGTGCACGAATACGCGAAGATTGGGATTTTCTTTTACCAGCGTGCCGGTGGCTCCGGCGTGATCGAAGTGAATATGAGTCAGCAAGAGCGCGGAAATGTCGGCAAGCGTGAGGTTGCGCGCGGCGAGAAAATCCCTTAAGGCGGGGAGACAGGAGGATGGGCCGCTATCGACTAGGGCGAGTTCGCTACTTCCTTCGAGGAGATAGAGACCGACGGATTCGCGGACGCCGAGAAAGTTTAGATCAATGATGGATGTGCCGGATGGAAGTGACATTGTTTCCGGCGGATTTTCGGGCGTTGGCAGCATCTAATTTCTCTGCGACATGCTATCGCGTGGCGATGGTCAATTCAAATGCGGGGCGATTGGCGTTGCAAAGCTGGAATTGATAGTACAAAATCCTTGCGCGAGAAAAATTGTTTTGAGCTGCGCGGAAATTTCGAGAGGAAAATCCACGAATGGCTGTAGCGGCGGATAAATTTACAGTTGGGCTGATTCAAATGCGATGTTCGGCGGATCGCAAGGCGAATCTTGATTTGGCGGTTGAACGGATACGCGAAGCGGCGAAACGCGGCGCGCAGATTATTTCCGCGCAGGAGCTTTTTCTTTCGCCATATTTTTGCCGCGTGGAAGACGCGGACCTTTTCGATTTGGCGGAGCCGATTCCGGGCCCGACTACGGAAGTGATGTCGAAAATTGCGCGCGAATTGAAAGTGGCGCTAGTGGTTTCGATATTTGAGCGGCGCGCGGCGGGGATTTATCACAATTCAGCGGCGGTGCTGGATGCCGACGGGGCGATGTTGGGAATTTATCGCAAGATGCATATTCCGGATGACCCGTCATACTACGAAAAATTTTATTTCACGCCCGGCGATTTGGGATTTCCGACATTTCAAACGAAGTATGGGCGCATCGCGGTGCAAATCTGCTGGGACCAGTGGTATCCGGAGGGCGCGCGATTGGCGAGTTTGCGTGGCGCGAGTGTAATTTTTTATCCGACGAGCATTGGATGGCATCCGAAAGAGAAAGCGGAATTTGGCGCAGCGCAGTTGGATGCATGGCGGACGATTCAACGATCGCACGCGATTGCGAACGGAGTTTACGTGGCGGTGGCGAATCGTGTAGGACTGGAGGGCCCAGCGGATTCGGGATTGGAATTCTGGGGAAATTCGTTTGTAGCCGCGCCGTTCGGAGAAGTGCTTGTGGAAGCTGCGACGCACAAGGAAGAAATTTTGGTGATGGAATGCGATCCGCGGCGCCTGGAAGATACTCGACGAGGCTGGCCATTCTTGCGCGATCGAAGGATTGATGCCTATCCCCCGCTGCTGGAACGTTGGCTGGGGAAATGACATCCGTGAAAACCGCTGTGCCTGCGCTTTCCGGATTTAGAATGCCCGCCGAGTGGGAGCCACACGAAGCGACGTGGCTTTCGTGGCCTCACGAAAAAACCGACTGGCCTGGAAAATTTGCGCCAATTCCGTGGGTGTACGCGGAAATTGTGCGAAATTTAGCGCGCGTGGAGCGCGTGCGAATTCTTGTGCAGGATGCAGCGGCGGAAAATGACGCGAAGAAAATTTTGACGAAAGCCGGCGCGGATTTGAAGGCCGTGGATTTTTATCGCGTGCCGACGGATCGCGGATGGATACGGGATTTCGGTCCAATATTTGTGCGCGGAAAAAATGGAGAGTTGGCGGCGACGCATTGGTTGTTCAATGCATGGGCGAAATACGATAACGGAAAACGCGATGCGGCGGCGGTGACGAAACTTGCGCCGCAAATGAAGTTATGGAAAATTCCGGTGCATCAGCCGATGTACAAAGGCAAGCGCGTGGTGCTGGAAGGTGGCGGAATTGAAGTGAACGGCCGCGGAACGATAATGATTACGGAGGAGTGGCTGCTGAGTTCGACGCAGGTGCGGAATCCGGGATTTACGCGGTCGGACTACGAACATATTTTCCGCGAAAATTTTGGCGCGACGCATGTGCTGTGGCTGGGGCGCGGAATTTCCGGCGACGACACACACGGACACGTGGACGACATTTCCCGATTCACGGATGCGAATACGATTGTGACCGCTGTTGAGAATGATAGGTCGGATTCAAACTACGAACCGCTGCAGGAAAATTTGGCGCGTCTGCGAGAGATGCGCGATCAGGATGGACAGGCGCTGCGGGTGGTGCGATTGCCGATGCCTGCGCCGGTGATGTTTGAGGGCGAACGATTGCCGGCGAGTTACGCGAATTTTTATATCGCGAACAAAATTGTGATTGTTCCAACGTTTAATGATCCGAACGATCGTGTGGCGTTAAATATTCTGGCTGAATTATTTCCGGATAGGAAAATTCTCGGGATTGCTGCTCAGGACTTGGTACTAGGGTTGGGAACATTGCATTGCATGACGCAGCAGGAACCGGAACATCAGTTACGATGATTTGGCGTCGGTTGAGGGCGCAGCAAGCCGCGCCCTTGCGATTGGCAAATGTAGTGAAAATGACAGAGAATACTTTCCGCAATTAAATTTCCTGCGACTGTTTTTTTAATACGAGATGAACGGTGCCCATGCCTGAATCTCCTACTGGTTCCGCGAATCCCACGATAACTGGACTGACGAGCGACGAGGCGCGTGCGCGTTTGGCGCAATTCGGGCCAAACGATCCGACGCCTGCCGGGCAATTTTCTGCGCTGCGGCATATCGGGCTGCAACTTGCGAATCCTCTGACGATTATATTGTTGGTGGCGAGCGCCATCGCCGTGTATCTGCATCAGAACGTGGACGCCATCATTATTGTTGTGGTGGTGACGCTGGGCATCGCGGTCAATTTTTTCCAAACATATCGGTCGGAGCAGGCGATTCGGCATTTGCGCGAGCGAGTGGCGCCGACGGCAACGGTTTTGCGCGACGGCGAATGGCATGAGTTGCCACGGCGAGAAGTTGTGCCCGACGACGTCGTGCGGCTGAGTTCTGGCGACCTGGTTCCGGCGGATGGATTGGTGCTTGTTGCGCGGGATTTTTTTGTGCAGCAAGCGGCGATGACGGGCGAATCGTTGCCGGTGGAAAAAGAGCCGCATCCCGATGATCCCGCGCAGCACAGAAATCCATCGGCTCCGAATATGGTCTTTCTGGGGACGTCGGTGGTAAGCGGCACGGCGACCGCGCGGATTTTTGCGACCGGGCCAAAGACGGCGTTCGGAGACATTGCCGCGAAGCTCGCGGAGCGTCCTGAAGAAACGGAATTTGAGCGCGGACTGCGGAGATTCAGTTCACTGATTCTGCGCGTGATTGTTTTCATGGTGCTGTTTATTTTGGCGATGTCGCTGGCGCTGAAGCACAGTCCGTTTGAGTCACTACTTTTTGCCGTTGCGCTCGCGGTTGGATTGACGCCGGAATTTTTGCCGATGATTACGTCGGTGATTCTGGCGACCGGCGCGATTCGGATGGCGCGGGACAAAGTGATCGTAAAGCATTTAGCGGCGATTCAAAATTTTGGCAGCATCGATATTTTTTGTTCAGACAAAACAGGCACGCTAACTGCCGGAAAGATGACGCTGGAAACTTTTGTCGATCCGGCCGGGACTGCTTCGGAGTGGGCGCGGACACTTGGATTTCTGAACGCGAAATTTAATACGGGGATACGAAGTCCGCTGGACGCAACGATTTTGGAACGCGCGTGTCCGGATGCGGACGGCTACGTAAAAATCGACGAGATTCCATTTGATTTCGACCGGCGGCGCGTGAGCGTGATTGTTGAAAAGACCGGAGCGAATCCTGCGGAACGTCTGCTGATTGCGAAGGGCGCGCCGGAAGGAATGCTTCCTCTTTGCGATCAACATCAATGCGGAAATGTGACGTCATCTCTCGATGACGCCGCGCACACCAGCGCAACAAAAACTTATGAAGATTTGAGCCGGCAGGGATTTCGAGTGCTTGCCGTTGGTTTTGCGCGTGTACCTGTGCAAGCGAAATACACGAAGGATGACGAACGCGGATTGGTGCTGGCGGGATTTCTGGCATTTTCCGATCCCGTGCTGGCGGATTCGGTTGAGGCGCTGGCGGAACTGAAGCGCGACGGTGTGGAAGTAAAAATTTTGACCGGCGATAACGAGCTGGTGGCAAAACATGTTTGCGAGCAAGTGGGTCTTGACGCTTCGCGAATTGTCCTTGGCGAAGATATGTCGAAGACGAGCGATTTGGCGATGGGCGCCCTGGCGGAAAAGACCACGGTGTTCGCGCGAGTGTCGCCTTCGCAGAAGCACAGGATTATTTTGGCTCTGAAGGCGCGGGGACGCGTGGTCGGTTACATGGGAGACGGCATTAACGATGCGCCTTCGCTGCATTCGGCGGACGTGGGAATTTCTGTGCCGTCGGCGGTGGACGTGGCGCGCGACGCGGCGGATATTATTCTGGTTGAGCCGGGCCTGGCTGTGCTGCATCGTGGGATTATCGAGGGGCGGAAGGCTTCCGGAAACGCGATGAAGTATCTGTTGATGGACACGAGTTCAAACTTTGGAAATGTGTTGAGCATGGCTGCGGCGTCTGTATTTTTGCCGTTCCTGCCGATGTTACCGACGCAAATATTGTTGAATAATTTTTTGTACGATCTTTCGCAAGTAACAATTCCCACGGATAATGTGGACGACGAATACGTGCGTCTGCCGCAGCGTTGGGACATGAAGCTGGTTCGCAATTTCATGCTATTCATCGGGCCGATCAGTTCTATTTTTGATTTTCTGACGTTCTACGTTTTGCTGCACTGGATGCATGCGCGCGAACACGAATTTCAGACGGGCTGGTTTGTGGAATCACTGGCGACTCAGACGCTGGTGCTTTTTGTGATTCGCACGATGGGGAATCCGTTTAAGAGCCGCCCCAGCCGGCCGTTGTTGCTGACCACGCTTTTTATCGCTGCGTTGGGAGTGGCGCTTCCGTTTACGCCGGTTGCGAACGTCATGGGCTTCACGCATCTGCCGGGCTACTACTACATTTTCCTGATTGGAGCGACGGCCGCGTATCTGGGATTAGTGGAGATTGGAAAACGACTTTTAGTGGCGCGGCGCATCAAAACTTTACGGGCGGCGCAGGCCTGAGGATTCGGAACGCGGCGCGCTCGTGCGACAATTTACATTGATGCAACAATCAAGGATTGGTGAGAAATGAAGATTGGAGTTGCCGCGGATCATGAAGGCTTTGCGCTGAAGGCGGAGATTGCCGCGTACCTGAACAGTTTGGGGCACACGATAGAAGACTTCGGCACGTCGAACAACACGCCGGTGGATTACCCGGACTACGCAGAAAAACTTGGGCGCGCTGTGCTGGATGGACGTGTGGAGCGCGGAGTGATGGTGTGCGGCAGCGGAGTTGGTGCGGCGGTGGCGGCGTGCAAATTGCCGGGAATTCGCGCGAGCGTTTGCCACGATACATATTCGGCGCATCAGGGAGTTGAGCACGACGATATGAATCTGCTGACGATGGGATCGCGGGTGGTGGGCGATCAGCTGGCGTTTGAAATTGTTCGTGCGTATGTGGGCGCGGTATTTAGCGGAGAAGAGCGGCACGTTCGGCGGCTAGCAAAAATCCGCGCGCTGGAAGAAAAATATTCGAGTGCCAATTCCGCAAAAAAGGAAGCTGGGAAATAACTATGAGCACGAGCGCAAAAATTAATTCAGATGGAATGTTTGGGCAGTCGGCGAAATTGCCGAAGGAACTTGCAGCGGATGTAGCGGCGGTGATCGCGGATTGGACCGCCGGAGATAAAGTGAAGCGTATGTGGGCTCACGATGCGTCACTGTGGACAAACACAGATGAAGCGCAATGGCTTGGATGGTTGGACATTGTGTCGCAGCAAATTGCGGACGCGGAGAAATTTCGAAGTTTGGCGGAGGAAATTCGCGCGGGGAAATTTTCCGACGTGCTGCTAATGGGAATGGGCGGGTCGAGTTTGTGTCCGGAAGTGATGGACCTGACGTTTGGGCGCATCGCTGGATTTCCAAAAATGCATGTCCTTGATTCGACCGATCCAGCACAAATTGCCGCCCTCGCAAAGAAAGTGGATTTGGCACGAACGATTTTTATTGTGTCGAGCAAATCGGGAACGACGCTCGAGCCAAACATTTTCCAACAATATTTTTATGGGCGCGCGAAGGAAGCAGTGGGCACGAACGTAGCCGCGAAGCGATTTATTGCGATTACCGATCCGGGATCGCAATTGGAACAGGTTGCGAAGAAGGAAGGCTTTTTGCATATTGCCTTTGGAGTGCCGAGTATTGGCGGAAGATATTCGGCGTTATCAAATTTCGGAATTGTTCCCGCAGCAGTGCAGGGCATTGACGTGGCGAAGTTCCTGGAACGCGCCGCGGAAATGGTGGAGGCTTGTTCGGCGACCCCGGATAAGAATCCGGGCGTGCAATTGGGCGCGATATTGGGCGCGGCGGCGAAGCGCGGGATGGACAAGGTGACGATTGTGGCGTCACCGGCGATATTTGATTTGGGTGCATGGCTCGAGCAATTGCTGGCGGAGTCGACCGGAAAACAAGGGAAGGGACTGATTCCAGTTGACCGGGAGAAGCTGGGCCGGCCGACGGATTATGGGAAAGATCGAGTGTTTGCGTACGCGCGATTTACGGCTGCGCCGGATGCAAAACAGGACGCGGCAGTGGCGGCGCTTGAGGCGGCAGGAAATCCTGTAGTGCGAATTGAAGTCAGCGATATTTACAATTTAGGGCAGGAATTTTTCCGGTGGGAAATCGCCACGGCGGTGGCCGGCTCGATTATTGGTATTGACGCGTTCAACCAGCCAGACGTGGAAGCGAGCAAAATCGAAACGAAAAAACTTACGTCGGAATATGAAAAGACGGGAACGCTGCCGGCCGAGAAATCATTTTACGAAGGCGGAAAGAACGAGGCGGGGATCCGGCTTTTTGCGGATACACGGAACGCGGGCGAATTGACGCGTTCTATTTCCGGGAACGCGTCGCTGGCGGGATATTTGCGAGCGCATTTATCGCGAGTGAACGCCGGAGATTATTTTGCGCTGCTGGCTTACGTTGAAATGAATGCGAAGCATGAGGAGCAACTGCAGAATGTCCGCATCGCAATTCGGGATGCGAAGCGCGTGGCGACGTGCTTGGGATTTGGTCCGCGATTCCAGCATTCCACCGGGCAGGCTTACAAAGGCGGACCGAATAGCGGAGTGTTTTTGCAGATTACCTGCGACGATGCGGCGGATGTGGCGATTCCGGATCAGAAATTTACTTTCGGAATTGTGAAGGCGGCACAGGCGCGCGGAGATTTTGCGGTGCTGGCGGAACGGGGACGTCGGGCATTGCGCGTGCATTTGGGAACGGATGTTGCGGCGGGGCTGGCGGCGTTATTGAGTGCGGTGCGGGAAGCGCTGAAATAAAAAAGTTTTGAAAGGGCCTTCGCATGATGATCGGAATGGTTGGGCTGGGGCGCATGGGCGCGAATATGGCGACGCGCCTGATGCGCGGCGGCCACAAAGTTGTCGCGAGCGATTTGAATCCCGCGAATGTGCAGCGACTGGTGGCCGATGGAGCGACCGGTTCGGCGTCGCTGGACGATATGGTTGCGAAATTGGTGGCGCCGCGCGTGGTGTGGCTGATGATTCCGGCGGGGGATCCGACCGAAAAAACTGTAGTCGCGCTGGGAGAAAAATTGCAGCGCGGTGACATTATTATTGACGGAGGGAATTCATATTTTAAGGACGATGTGCGGCGCTCGAAAATGTTGGCGCCACGCGGAATTGAATACGTGGATGTGGGAACAAGCGGTGGCGTGTGGGGACTGGATCGCGGATATTGCATGATGCTCGGCGGGCCACAGAAAGTTGTGGAGTCGCTCGATCCGATATTTAAGACGCTTGCTCCCGGCGTTGGAGATATTCCGAAAACACCCGGACGCGAGAAAATGGGCGGCACGGCGGAGGAAGGATACATGTACTGCGGGCCTTCGGGCGCGGGCCATTTTGTGAAAATGATTCACAACGGAATTGAATATGGAATGATGCAAGCGTACGCGGAGGGATTCGATATTCTGAAGAACGCGACGTCGGAACAGCTTCCCGCGGAGATTCGCTACGACATTAAGGTTGAAGATGTGGCGGAAGTTTGGCGGCGCGGAAGCGTGGTCAGTTCCTGGCTGCTGGACTTGACGGCAATGGCGCTGGCGGAGAGTCCGACGCTTTCCGAATTCACGGGAGATGTAGAGGATTCTGGCGAGGGCCGGTGGACGGTTGAAGCTGCGATCGCGGAGGCAGTACCGTGCGACGTGATTGCATCGTCATTGTTCACGCGTTTCCGTTCGCGGCAGGAGCACACATTCGCGGAAAAGCTTTTGAGCGCGATGAGGAATAAATTTGGCGGACATATCGAGCTGAAGGAAACGAAATAAGTACGCGCGAGTTTTAGCTTCTAAAGTGAATCGTCTGGCAGAGTTTAATTGTGAGGAGAACATCGGATGGCGGCGGAATCTGTGAAGAGCGGAAATGACGGCGAGGTTGTTCGCAGCTCTCCGTGCGTGATGGTGGTGTTTGGGGCCAGCGGCGATTTGACGAAGCGAAAGCTTTTGCCCGCGCTTTACAATTTGGCGGCACAAAAATTGTTGCCGGAGGAATTCGCCGTCGTTGGATTTGGGCGAAGGTCGTACGGTCACGAAGATTTTCGAAAGTATTGTTCTGACGCGCTAGCGGAATACCTGCCGGAGGGAATTGACACGGGAACACGGGACTGGCTGGTCGAGCGCTTGTATTTTCATTCCGGAGATTTTGATCAGGCGGCGACATACGGTCCGCTGAAAGATTTGCTGACAAAGGTGGATGGCGAGCGAAAGACGGGAGGGAACTATCTTTTTTATATGGCTACGTCCCCGGAATTTTTCGGCGAGATCACTCGTCAGCTAAAAGGCATCGGGTTGACTACGGAAACCGATGGCCACTGGCGGCGCGCGGTTTACGAAAAGCCTTTTGGACACGACCTGGCTTCGGCGAAGGCTTTGAACAAGGAACTGCTGGGACTTTTGGAGGAGAAGCAGATTTATCGCATCGATCATTATTTGGGCAAAGAAACAGTGCAGAATATTTTGGCGTTGCGGTTCGGCAACGGAATTTTCGAGCCGATTTGGAATCGCCGGTACATCGATCACGTGCAAATTACGGTGGCGGAAACTGTGGGAGTGGAGATGCGCGGCGGATATTACGACACGGCCGGAGCGCTACGTGACATGGTGCCGAATCACCTGTTCCAACTGGTCACGCTGATGGCGATGGAGCCGCCGAGTTCATTTGACGCGAACATAGTCCGCGAGGAGCAGACAAAAGTTTTGCGGGCGCTGCCCCCGATGAGCCATGACGAAGTGCTCGCGCGAGTCATTCGCGGGCAATATGGAGAAGGTGAAGAAGAAGGGAAAAAGGTGCCGGCCTACCGAAGCGAGGAGCAAGTGCCGCCGAATTCCAATACGGAAACATTTGTAGCGATGAAGCTGCAAATAGAGAATTGGCGTTGGGCGGATACGCCATTTTATTTGCGGACGGGAAAGCGATTGAAGAATCGCGTGACGGAAATTGTGATTCAATTCCGGCGCGCGCCGCTGATGTTGTTTCATCAAGTCAAGAATGGGCCGTTAACGCCGAACCAACTCGTGCTGCACATACAACCGACGGAAGGCATTTCGTTAAGGTTCAGCGCGAAAGTTCCGGGGCCGATTGTGAACTTGCAGCCTGTGGACATGAATTTTCGGTACACGGATTATTTCAAGGCGCAGCCGAGCACGGGCTACGAGCGTTTGTTGTACGACGCGATGACCGGCGACGCGACCCTTTTCCAGCGCGCGGACACAGTGGAAATCGCATGGGGTGTGGTGCAGCCGATATTGGATGCATGGAAGTTTAGTCCGCCGGAGGATTTCCCGAATTATCAGGCCGGTTCGTGGGGGCCGAAGGAAGCGGAGGAATTATTAACGAAGGAAGGGCGAGGCCGTACGTGGAGCAATGAGTAACACCATGGATGGCGCGAAGGTAATCCTCGCGGGAGATGTCGGCGGAACGCACGCGCGTTTGGCGTTGATGGAAGCGCGGGGAGAGAGCTTCAGTTTAGTCACCGAAAAGATTTATTCCAGCCACGACTATTCCAAGTTGGAAGATATTGTCACCGAATTCCTCAAAGAAAATAAGACGAAGCCGAATCTTGCGGGGTTTGGCGTTGCGGGGCCGGTGCGTGATGGCAAGTGCGTGGCCACGAATTTGCCGTGGATTGTGGATTCAGTGGCGCTTGCCGCGGCGTGTGGACTGGCTCGCGTCGAATTGCTGAATGATCTGGAAGCGAATGCGTATGGCATTGCGACACTGGCCTCCACGGATTTTGCCGTCCTTCAGAAGGGAATTCCAGACGCAAAAGGAAACGCGGCGGTGATTTCCGCCGGCACCGGGCTGGGCGAAGCGGGAATGTATTTTGACGGAGCGGCGTTGCGGCCGTTTGCGGGTGAAGGCGGGCACGCAAGTTTTGCGCCGGAAGGCGACGTGCAAGGCGAGCTGTTTGAGTATCTGACGCGGCGATATGGGCACGTGAGTTGCGAGCGAGCGCTTTCAGGACCGGGACTGGTGAATATTTACGACTTTCTTCGGGATACGGGAAGAGGCACCCAGACTCGCTCGGTGGTGGAACAAATGCGGCACGGGGATCCGGCGGCGGCCATTTCACAAGCGGCGCTTACGGATGAATGCGAACTGTGCGTTGAGGCGCTTGAAATCTTTGTGCAGATATATGCCGCCGAAGCAGGCAATCTTGCGCTGAAGATGCTGGCAACCGGAGGAGTCTTTATCGGTGGAGGAATCGCGCCGAAGATCTTGAGTTTTCTGCAGAAGCCGTTATTTGTAGAGGCATTTTTGGGCAAAGGCCGGATGAAGCCGTTGCTGGAAGCGGTGCCTGTGCAGGTAATCCTGAATGAAAATACGGCGTTGCGCGGATCTGCGCGCGCGGCATTGCTCCGAATGGCCTCCACGTTATAGATTATCCGGCGTTGACATCCGCTGCCCGCTCTGAAAAAATAAGGACGTTGGTAAGCGGACACTTACATGCCAATCAAGCGAAAGAGAGTTTCAGCAGCGGATCGCCGCGAACAGATCCTGGGCGTGGCGCGCCAGCTGTTTGCCAAGCAGGGATTTCGCGGAACCACCACGCGGCAAATCGCGGATCATGCGCAGGTGAATGAGGCGATCCTGTTTCGGCACTTTCGGAGCAAAGAAGCGCTGTACTGGGCGGTGCTGGACGAATTATCCCGTCAGCGAAACAGCCGCGGGAATCTTCAGGCTTTGATTTCAGCGCGCGCCCGCACTGGCAAGCCGGAATCGGATGAGACGTTTTTTGCCGCGATTGCCGAGGGACTTTTGGAACGTTCGCGGCGAGACCCGACCCTGATGCGCCTATTTTTATTCAGCGCGTTGGAACGGCATTCGCTTTCGCAACGATTCTTCCGCACATATACGACGGTGTACTGGGATTTACTGTCGAAATACATCCGAGGACGAATGCGCGCCGGGGAATTTCGGACGACCAATCCGTTTCTCGCTGCGCGCAGCTTTATCGGCATGGTGGGCCATTACAATATTATGCACAGCCTTTTGGGGTCGGGTAAATATCCGGACTACAGCGATCGTATGGTGAGCAAGACGCTGGCGCGAATCTGGCTGGGCGGAATGCGCGCGAAGAACCGCGCCACTTGAAGCTGTGTAGCTGTACTTCTTTTCTTTCCACCCCCTGTCCTTTAGGACAATTGGTACCATTGACGCAAACAATTCCCGGCGACTAGCATCACAACAAGAACAAATGTTCGGGTGAAGAGCCTGCCCGCGGCGATGCAAGTGTCCGCGGTGACTGACTGGGCTTGCTGGGAGCGTTGAAAATTGTCAGTTTATCGGGAAGTCAGTCAAGAAGCGAAAGTCCAAAGTAAGCGGCGGGGAGTGCGCGTCAATTCGCGAGTGCCGGTGAGCGTTGCGTGGCACGCGGATGTGGGTCCCGGCACGCTTGAAGTGCATACGCGCGTGGTCGGTCCATATGGATGCCTCGCAGTAATCCCAAGAGAATTTTCCGTAGAACAGCAACTGGAAATCGTAAATCGGGCCAATCTTCGCTCGAATGCCGGGGTAATTGTGTGGAAAGGCAACGAGCGCGTGGAAGGTTGGGAATACGGAATTGAACTGATTGAGCCTGAGATGGATTTCTGGGGGCTGGAACTTTGAGCATGCCTGACAAGCCGAATAAAGCCGCGGTAAAAGTGGTCGAGAAGAATGCGCCTGTTGGCCGAAGCAGTGTGGTGGCGACGGATGATCGGCGGCGCAGCCAGCGCGTGATGATGCGCGTTGGGGTGGTGGTTCGATATTCCCTGAATGGCAAAGAGGTTAGCCTACAGGCGCATACGGTGGCCGTGAATATTCATGGCGCGATGATTTGCGCTGCGGAAAGCATTCCCGCGGAGATGGCGCTGGATCTTGAACATAAGATGACAAGAGAGCGCATTGCCGGACGCGTGACGCGGCAGGCGCAGAATTCGCCCGTAGGGTTCCTGATACCTGTTGAGTTTGTGAGTCCCTCGAGCAATTTTTGGCGAATATCGTTTCCGCCTTCGGATTGGAAGCCGATCGACGGCTAACGTTCTGGCACGAAATTAGCGTTTTATGGTGCCAGATGAATTTTCCCGCCTTTCTCATCTACTTCCCCGAAAGGGCCTCCTGGAAGGTCGGCATCACTTCAAGATTAATTAAATACTATTTTGCAACTTTCCCCCCGTTTGCGTGTTTGTACTCCGTGTGTAGGGGTGTCGGCTATAAATTGGGATGGCTGCGGAATCACATTTCAGAATATTCAGCCTATCGGGAAGCTTTTTCATGAGATATTGCATCTGATTTTCATCAATAAATGGTCACTGGCAATAAAATAAGTTGTGGACGGGAATCACGCGGTCATGCGGGAAGCAGTCCTAATACCAAACTAATCCACTGGGGGATTGTAATGCGATTCAATTCGTCGAAGATGCTCGGAGTTGCCCTCGCGTTAATTATTTTGATTACTTGCTCCGCAAATCTTTCCGCGCAAACGGCTGCCACATCCGCGCCGGCAACAAGCGTCGCGCGAGTGACTCAAGCCGTGAACGATAGTAACCGTGTGACGTTGAAGGGGAACACGCATCCGCTGGCGAATGGAAAAAATGAGGCGGGAATGGCGCCGGATTCATTGCCGATGGAAAGGATGCTGCTGGTTCTGAAGCGCAGCCCGGATCAGCAAGCGGCCCTGAAGGCGTTCATGGAAAGCCAGCAAAGTAAATCCTCTCCAAATTTCCATCAGTGGCTAACGCCGGACCAATTTGGCCAGCAGTACGGAGTTTCCGATAGCGACATTCAAGCTGTCACGGCGTGGCTGCAAACGCATGGATTCACGGTGAACCGCGTGGCGGCGGGGAAAATGCTGATTGAGTTTTCCGGAACCGCAGGCCAAGTTCACGAAGCATTTCAAACGCAGATCCACAAATACACGGTGAAGGGCCAGGATCACTGGGCGAATGCGGGCGACCCGACTATTCCGGCGGCGCTAGCGCCGGTGATTACGGGTGTGAACACGCTGAACAATTTTCACAAAAGAGCGATGATTCACAATCGGGGCGTGTTCTCGCGGTCCGGAGATTCTGCCGAAGCTAAGCCACTCGTGACGGGTACCGGTTGTACAACGATCAGCGGGAACTCCACGCCGTGTTTCGGAGTCGGCCCTGCCGATTTCGCCACCATCTATAATGTGCCGCCGACGGTGGGCGGTGCGGCCCCAGGGACCGGGCAGACAATCGCGATCGTGGGCGACTCGGAAATCTGTACTGGCTCGCCGCTGCCTGCAGGCTGTACCACCGATGACGTGCAAAATTTCCGCAAGATCTTCAATCTACCGGCCACGACCCCGCAGATCATTCTCGATGGACCTGATCCAGGACTGAACCAAAACGGTGACGAGCTTGAAGGGGATTTGGACGTCGAGTATTCGGGCGCGGTGGCGCCGAATGCGCAGATTTTGTTTGTGATTGCCGAGGATACCGAAAGCGCCGACGGAATCGACCTCGCAGCGGAACACATCATAGACTACAACCTGGCGCCGGTTATGAGTGAGAGCTTTGGTCAGTGTGAAGCTTTTCTGGGCAGTTCCGGAAATGAGTTTTACTCAGACCTATGGCAGCAGGCTGCAGCCCAAGGCATCACGGTTATTATATCGGCAGGTGACAACGGATCGGCCGCCTGTGATAGTTCTGATCTGTTCCCGTCCGTGGCGGAAAATGGTCTGAACGTAAA
>DASYNR010000343.1:0-11058 GCA_036008485.1 Candidatus Acidiferrales bacterium
GCGCAAAGACTCATCTGCTGCGTGCACAATGCAATGACGCTTACTGGCATGGCGTGTTTGGCGGTGTCTACGCTCCGCATTTGCGCACGGAACTTTGGCGTGAATTGATTCGCGCGGAATGTATTGTGGAATCGCTCAGCACTGCCCGCGCGCAGAGCGTGCACGGCGAGCGTTTTGATTTTGACGCCGACGGTGCTGAGGAAATTTACCTGACGGCGCCGAATTTCGCAGCTCTGCTGAAGCCGAATGATGGCGCCACAATAGCGGTGCTGGATTTCCGTTCCGAAGCTGTGGCGCTCATCAATTCGTTGCAACGGCGTCCGGAAACGTACCACGCGCGCGTGGCCGAAGCGGTCCACGGAGGAACTGGCGGAGTGGCTTCCATACACGACCAGATTCGGGCGAAGGAATCAGGTCTCGCGGATCGTTTGCGATACGATCGCTGGCCGAAGAATGCGTTCCGGCTGCTGTTGTTTCCGAATGGAAAAACTTACGCCGACTACGATGCGATTCGGTTGGAAGAAAGCACTGCGTTTGCCGGCGGAGTCTATACCGCGAAGAAATCTACCGGCGGAGAAGTTGCATTCGAGTTGAAGGCGCCGTTGGAAATCGCGAGCGGTTACGTTGGCCCTTCGCTAAAAGCTACGAAGGAATTTTTATTTACGCAGACCGAAGCAGGCTTCCGCATTCGCTGCCGAGTCAGACTGAAAGACGTGGGCCACTCTCCGCGCTCGTTACTGCAATTCCAAGCGGGACTGGAAATTGTGATTAATTTGCTCGCGCCGAACGCTGCGGATCGCTATTTTGAAGTCGGCGCGCGTGAAGGACCTTCGCGGCATCCTTTGAACTGGGGCGGGGAATCAGCCGCGCCCGTGATTCGCACTGTGGACGAATGGCAGAACGTGGCACTTCGCATAGACGCGCCCGGCGCTACAAAATTCTGGACGGTTCCGATTGATACGGTTTCCGAATCCGAAGAAGGATTCGAGCGCGTGTATCAAGGCTCGCAGATTTTGGCCGTGTGGCCCGTTGAATTTGAATCTGGAGCAGATTGGTCGGCGGAAATTTTCGTGGACGTGACGAACGCAAAAGCTTGAGTTAACATGCAAAGGAAAATCCATGCGACTGAATGAAGAACTGCTGCGAATACTTGCGTGCCCCGTTTGCTTGAAACCTGTGCGCGAATTGCCTGGCGATAAAGGGTTGGAATGCTCGCAGTGCGGGCGCATCTTTCCGATACGCGATGGATTTCCGGTCATGCTGCCCGAAGAAGCGACGCCCGCGACGAAAACTTCCGCCCCCGCGTAGTTTGAAGTTATTTGGCTTGGAACTAGAATGGCGAAATGCTAATCGATTTGTCCTTCGATTCCACCCACATCTTAACTTCTTTCGTCTTGCTGCTTTTTTCTACTTCATTGTCTTCTGGAAATGGTTGGTAAGGGCTAACGTCAACCGTCACGATGATGCCGCTGCCTGCTTTATCCGGCGAACTTGCGGATTCGATGCGATAGCTCTTTACCGGGCCGTAGAAACCGGTCGTCCCCCAATCATCCGTAAAATCCTTGAAGGTGTAATGCGAGGGATCAGCTTTCGTGAGTTGATACGCGGACTGAAAATTTCCGCTGGTAACCGTATCGAAAAAATGAGCAGCGGCGCGGCGCTCCGGAAGATGCAGAAATCCAAAAATGAACCACCACCCGGCAACAATCAGAAGAACGGCGGCAACGACAATCGTAACAATGTATCGCCGCTTGCGGGAGTTCGGATCTTCAGTGCCAACGTCGAGGAGCCCCATATTTTCCCTCAAAATGTCTCCCTTATAATTGCCGTTTTAAAAGCAGAATGCGTGCGCCGATAAATTCTACCGAGAAAGCTAACGGAATTCCGGCGTCGCTGTAAATCTCTCCGATGCACTCTGTCTCCGCGGAATTCGCCAAAGCTTGCGCGGCCTAAGATTGCATATCATTTAGACTCCGAGTCTCGGTAGATTGTGCCACGCGTGCCCGGCGTTATTGAGCCAGCGCGCCACCCGCACCGGGCGGCAGTTCAATCGAATATTTGGTGCGCGCTTTTTCACGGTGCGCGTCCAGCGCCAGCTGGATCAGGCGGTCAATTAATTCGCGGTAGGGAATTCCCGTCGCTTCCCACAGCTTGGGATACATGCTGATCGAAGTGAAGCCGGGAATGGTATTGATTTCGTTCAGATAAATCTTGTTGGTGCGCCGCTCCAAAAAGAAATCCATTCGCGCCATGCCGGCGCAATCGAGCGCCAGAAATGCGCGCACGGCGTAATCCTGAAATTTCTTTACCTGTGCGGCGCTTAGCTCGGCGGGAATTACAAGCTTCGTACCGTCCTCAAGATATTTCGCGGCGTAGTCGTAAAACTCGCGGTGCGGCACGATTTCGCCGGGGATAGACGCCCGCGGAGAATCATTGCCCAGTACTGCCAGCTCAATTTCACGCGCATCCAATCCGCGCTCCACAATAATCTTCTGCCCGAATTCCGCCGCCAGATCCAACGCCGCGGGCAATTCCTTAATGTCGTGCACTTTCGTCATTCCAACTGATGACCCAAGTGCCGCGGGTTTCACAAATAGTGGGAACGTAAATTTTCTTTCAAAACTCTTCAGCACTTCTGCGCGCGAACGCTCCCACGTGGCGCGAGCAATCGCCTCAAATTCCGAGACAGGCAATCCAGCTTCGCGGAAAAGTCGCTTCTGCACATCTTTATCCATGCCAACTGCGCTACCCAAAACTCCCGCGCCAACGTACGGCAATCCCGCAAGTTCGAGCAGACCTTGCACGGTGCCGTCTTCGCCGTAAGTTCCGTGCAGTACCGGGAAAACGACATCTACTCGAATTCCGCCGCCGGCTTTTTCGTCCAGCGGAATCAGCGCGGCGACGCTTGGATCGGTGGAAAGCATCACGCGCTCGCCCTTTTTTAGAATGTCCCGGAGAACTTTCAGCTTGGTGCTGCCAACCAGCCAGCGGCCGTCCTTGGAAATTCCAATCGGCACCGCTTCGTATTTTTCCGGATCCAGCGCCTGAATCACTGACGCCGCGGAAATCAGCGACACTTCGTGTTCGCCCGAGCGTCCGCCAAACAGAACTCCAACGCGGATTCGTTTTCCGGATTTATTCATGACAGGACCGTGGCCCAAGCCTTCGCGAAATAAAATTACAGAATTCTTTTTCCCAAACCCGAGCAGACCATTTCCACGCCCAGCAGCGCCGTTTTATTGTGCAAATCGATAACCGGATTAATCTCGACCACTTCGAGCGAGACCATCAACTTGCTATCGGCAATCATTTCCATCGCAAGATGGGCTTCGCGGTAGGTAACTCCGCCGCGCACCGGCGTGCCAACTCCGGGCGCATCTTCCGGGTCCACAAAATCCAAGTCGAGGCTGACAGCGATCCCGTCCGTATCATCACTTGCAAATCGAATCGCTTCACTCATCACTTCGCGCAAGCCGCGCTCGTCAATATCGCGCATTGTGAAAACATGCTCGCCGGATTCCTTAATTAGCCGGCGCTCTTTCGAGTCCAAATCACGCACACCAACGAGGCAAACGTTTCGCGGCTCAATCGTCGGATGGTAGCCGATCAAATCCACTAACTCCGGTGGACCGTATCCTGTGATTGAAGCGAGCGGCATTCCGTGAACGTTGCCCGATGGCGAACTATCCGGCGTATTCATGTCGCCATGTGCGTCGAGCCAAAGCAGGCCAACGCGTTTCGATTGTTTGCGAAAATACGAAGAAACTCCAGCGGCGGTACCGACCGCGATGGAGTGATCTCCGCCAAGCACCAGCGGCAAAAATCCCTCGGTCAAGGATTTGTCGATCATCTCCGCAAGTCCGCGGCAAGTTTCTGCAATCTCATTTAAATATTTCGCGCGCTTTTCGCCGTAGGGCTGTTCTTCCGGCTGCTTCACGGAAATATTTCCGATGTCATCCACTTGACAGCCAAGCTGCTTCAATCGCGGCGCCAATCCCGCGACGCGCAACGCGGAAGGACCCATGTCCACGCCTCGGCGGCTTTGGCCCAGGTCCATCGGCACTCCGATGATGCGAACTTTTTGCGGCATGTGAAGAAGCTCCCGCCCTCCGGAACGCGGGACCAGAGGGAGACTAAGGATATACGCGGTAAATCATTCGTGGGAAGGGAATCACTTCCCGGATGTGCTCTGTTCCGCAAATCCACGCGACGGTTCGTTCCAGTCCCAATCCAAAGCCGGCGTGTGGCACCGAACCGTAACGGCGCAAATCCAAATACCACTTGAATGATTCTTCAGGCAGATTGTGTTCGCGTAAACGCTGAATCAACAGGTCGTAACTTGAGATGCGCTCGCCGCCGCCGATAATTTCTCCGTAGCCTTCTGAAGCGAGCATATCGAATCCCAGCGCGAGATCGGGCCGTTGCACGTCCGGCTGCATATAAAACGCTTTTATCGCCGCTGGATAGCGATGCACAATCACCGGGCGGTCAAATTGATTGGAAAGAATTGTCTCTTCATCGCCGCCAAAATCGTCGCCCCACTTCGCCGGATTGCCGCTCTTTTGCAGCATTTCAATTGCTTCGTCATAACTAATGCGCGGGAACGGAGCTTTCACTGCCGCCAATTTCGCGACGTCGCGCTTAATCATTTCCAATTCGCGCGATCGATTCTTCACCACGGATTGTACCGCGTGGCTTACGAGTCCTTCCGCGAGCTGCATCATATCTTCCAAATGCGCGTAGGCTGCTTCCGGTTCGAGCATCCAGAATTCCGTCAGGTGCCGGCGCGTTTTGGACTTCTCCGCGCGGAAAGTCGGCCCAAAGCTATAAACTTTTCCGAGCGCCGCCGCGATTGCCTCCAAATAAAGTTGGCCGGACTGCGTCAGGTACGCCATGCTCTCGTCCACGTAAGGCACTTCAAATAAATTGGTAGTGCCTTCGCACGCGGCGGGAGTAAAAATCGGCGGATCGGTCAGCGTGTAGCCTTGCCCATCCATAAATTCTCGCGCGGCGCGAATTACTTCCGCGCGAATTCGCAGAATCGCAACTTGCCTCGGCGAACGAATCCACAAATGGCGATGATCCAAAAGGAAATCTACGCCGTGTTCCTTTAATTGAATTGGATAGGGATCCGCGTCGGCGATTCGCTGGACGACTTCCACCTTCGTAACGTCCATTTCAAATCCGCCGGGCGCGCGCTGGTCAGCGCGAACTTTTCCGGTAATTACGACACTCGATTCCTGCGTGAGACCTTTCAGCGCCGCAAATGCATCTGGCGATTCTTTCAGCGAAACAACGCCTTGAATCAATCCAGTTCCATCGCGGAATTGTGGGAACAATAATTTTCCGGATTCGCGCTGGTTATAAAGCCAGCCCTGCAAAGTAATTTCTTCTCCGGCGTGCTGGCCGATATCAGCGATGGACACCACTGGCATTGTGAAATTCCCCTCGTTCTGCGCGCTTGATGCGGCAGGTGCGGCTATTCAGAATTCTCTCGCGCTTGCTCCAGCGCGTCAAACGCCGCACGAATTTCGTCGAATGTGGGCGAGCCGTTCGGCTGCTCCCGCAATTCAAGCAGCAGCGGCAGCTCCGGCGGCATCATTTTCAGCAATTTTCCCCATTCGATTGTTCCGGCATAAGGAAGTAGATGCTCGTCCTTCTCGCCGTGGTTGTCGTGCAGATGAGTCGTGACTGCGAGCGCGCCCATGGTTTCCATCGCGGGAAGGGCGCCGCCGTCAATTTGTGCGTGGCCCGAATCAAAGCACAATTTCAAACCGGGCAGGCGAGTTTCCTCGATAAAATGGCGCAAATTCCCGGGCGTGGCCATCTCGCTCGTCGTATTTTCCAGGGCAAGAGTCACGCCGCGCTGCCGCGCGAATAGCGCCAAATTCTCCAGCGAACTAAACGCTACATCCCATCGCCGCGGATCGTCGGAATCGCGCGAGCCGCCGAAGTGCAGCACCATAACTTCAAATGGGGCTTTCTCCGCAACTTCAAGCGCACGCTTAATTTCGTCCACAGCGTCCAGCCTTCGCTGCCGTTCAAGATCGGAAACCGAAACGGGCGATCCACTTTCGCGGCCGGGACTGAAATCGCGCGACGTCGGAGCATGCAGAGAATGCAGCTTCATTTGATGTCCACGGAACCATGCAGCAATATCGCGGACAGTTTCCGGATCGCGATAATCAAAATGTCCGGCGGAGCAAAATATTTCCACGCCGTCGATCCCGGCGTTTTCCGCCTCGGTCAAATGCGTTGTCGATAGTTTGTGCGAGATCCAGCGATATGTGCTTAGCAGTCGCCGGCTGGAATGGTTTGTCATTCGGTGTCGATTTCAGTAGCCCTGTGCCGCGCCTTGCCGGCGAGGATCCGCCGCGCCCAGGCGGTCGCCCGTACGCGGATCAATCCCAATCGCATTCACTTCGCCGATCCATCCTCTGCGCACTACTTTGTGTCCCATAGCTTCAAGTTGCTGCATCGTGGCCGCCGGAAAATCATTCTCCAGCAAAATACTATCCGGCATCCACTGATGATGAAATCGCGGCGCGTCAATCGCCAACATCGTTCCCGTCGCATCGGCTGGACCGAATCGCATCCAGTTAATAACCGTCAGCATCGTTGCGCTGATAATTTGCGGCCCGCCAGGAGAGCCGGTGACAAAACTCAGTTTGCCGTCGCGCAAAACAATCGTTGGCATCATCGAACTCAGCGGACGCTTCCCCGGCGCAATCGTATTACCTTCGCTCTGCATCAGTCCAAACATATTGGCCTGACCGGGCTGCGCGGTGAAATCATCCATCTCGTCATTCAACAAAAATCCGCCCGTGCTGGTTACGCCCGATCCATAGCTGTCGTTAATCGTGTAAGTATTTGCGACGGCATTTCCGTCCGCGTCCACAACGCTAAAATGCGTCGTGTGCCCTTCGCGCTGCGCTTCGCGCTCTGAAAACGCTTCGGCCTGTTCGCGCGTCATCGCCGAACCCGCAGCAGGAGCCTTGCCGCCATCAAACGGTGTTGGATTTCCCGCGCCTATCAATTGACTCGACGAAGCGTGCGCCGGATCAATCGTAGCGCGCCGCGCAGCCGCATATTTCAAATCCGTCAAGCCTTTCACAGGCACATGCATGAAGTCCGAATCGCCCAGAAACGTTGCGCGGTCGGCGAAAACCCGGCGCATCGTTTCCGCAACCCAGTGCACTGATTCAGCGTCCTCCCAGCCCTTCAACTGAATCGGTTCCAAAATATTCAGTGCTTCGATCATCGCAATTCCGCCGGAACTTGGCGGCGGACTCGTAATCACTTCCCACTTCGCACCCTTCGCCTGATAACTCGCCGTCAGCGGTTCGCGCAGCTTCGCTTTGTACGCTGCCAAATCTTCCATCGTAATTAATCCGCCGGACTTCGCCATCTCGTCCGACAAATCGCGCGCAGTTTGTCCGCGATAAAATTCATCCGCGCCATTTTTCGCGATGCGTCGCAGCGTCGCCGCCAGCTCCGGCTGCTTCAACGAATCGCCGGCCTTATAGAAATTTCCATCGTTCAAGAAAATATGTTTGCTGCGATCAAATTGTGAAAGCCGCTTGCCCGAATCGTGCAACGACGTGGCCAGCTTGTCGCTAATCACAAATCCATCCGCGAGTTGAATCGCGGGCGCAATCACGTCCGCCAATTTCAACTTGCCGTATGTTTTTACAGCCAGCGCCATTCCCGCAACGGTTCCCGGGACGCCCGACGCGCGATATCCCGTCCGCGAAGCCTGCGAATCATATGTGCCGTCGGCATTTCGATAGAGTTCCCGCGTCGCGCGCATCGGCGCTTCTTCGCGATAATCCACAAAGTTCGCGCGCCCATCCGCCAGCCGCACCAACATAAATCCACCGCCGCCGATATTCCCCGCGCGCGGTTCAACTACCGCCAGCGCAAATGCAACGGCTGCCGCCGCGTCCACCGCGTTGCCGCCCTTTTTCAGAATTTCAATTCCCGCCGCATCGGCCAGCGGATTATCGCTAACCACCATCGCCTTCGGCGCACGCACCGCTTCCAGCGGCCACTTTTTCGCGGCGATGTCTGTCTCGTTATATTCGAGAGGACCGGTAGGCGGCGCTTGTGCCGTCTTTTGTTGTGCGGCGTTCAGCGCGCGATCGTGGCCAACGCCAATCACAGCGAGAAATACAATCAGTGAAGAACCTGCAAGAAGCGTGGAAAGTTTGCGCATCATTTGAGTCTCACGGGAATCAATTGAATTTAAGCGATATGCGGAGGAGCGTCAAGATGAGGGGGCGTGTGTTTCAAGTATCCGTTTCTAAGGAGATCGCTTCGCGCGCTTTCTTGCATTCCATTCTTCGGCGGTGATTTCCCATATTTCGGTCGGCAGCCGGCCGGACACGTAGCCGCGTTCTTCGGTGGCGATTACCCGCATCCCCTGGCGTTCGGAAATTCGGCGAGAGGCGACATTCGCAATCGCCTTCGGAACTCGCAGCACAGGAAATCTTAGAACCTCGAACCAGTACTTGGTTACGGCGTCGCATGCTTCCGTCATTAGTCCCTGACCTTGCCACTGCTTGCCAATCCAGAATCCGCGATTAACGTTTCCGCGTCTTATTAATCCAATGCTTCCAATAAGCTGGTCGGGGTTCGCCTTCAGCCTCAACGTCCAGTGCCATTCATCGCCGCGTTCCATCGCAGGCAAAGCCACATCGCGATAGTAGGTTAGAGCGCCGTCAGGCGGAAATGGCCACGGGACCGCATCGGATAAAAGGCGAACGATTTCCCATTTTCCAAACAGAGGTTGCGCTTGCTCGGCGTCGGCAAGTTCCAGCGGAGGCAGCAATAGACGCCGGGTTTCAAGAGTAGGAATCATTTCAAAATCACCGCAGAATTATTTTAGCAGCGCGCCGGCGGAATCGATCCCGCAGCTTCCGTTTCCGCAACATCGCCGACGGTAAAGTACGAGCAATCCGGATGAATAAAAACCAGCGCGCTCACGCTGGCCTCGGGATCCATCATCATTCCCTCTGTAAGCTGGCAGCCAATATCTTCCGGATGCAACAATTTCCAAAGCCCGGCCTGATCATCCAAATTCGGGCACGCCGGATATCCAAAACTGTAGCGCTTTCCGCGGTATCGCGAACTGAATCGTTGCTGCATAGTCATTTCCGGTGCGTCAGGAAATCCCCAGTCTTCGCGAATCCTGCGATGCAGCCATTCCGCGCAACCTTCGGCGGTTTCAATCGCGAGCGATTGCAATCCGTGCGAACGGAAATAATGTCCCGCGTTTTTCGCTTCTTCGCTCCGTATGCGCACGCCTTCGCCCGCTGTTACCACAAATAGCGCTACGTGATCACGCTGGCCGTCTTTCGCGGGCAGAACATAATCACTCAAGCAGAGTCCATCGGGAATCCGCTGACGCTCAAATCGAAATACGTGTTCTGGCTTTGCCGCGCCCGGTGCGAAAAGTTCAATCGAATTTCCCGCGCGCTCCGCTTCAAAAAATTGCCACACCGCGCGAATCTTCATAAACTTTGCGGCTTCGGCTTTCACTTCTTCCATATCATTGAATATTTCAATCGCCCGAGCGTCGCGATCTGCCAGCGCCTTCTCAAAATTGCCGCGATATCCCAAATGCCGGTTGTACAACATGATCGGATTGATGTAGCTCCAAATTTCCGTCAGATCGGGAACTTCGCGCACTTTGCGATCCAGATACGCCACGCTCGAAATCGGCAAGTCCGCGCGCACCTTCGACGAACGCTCCTCACTTACAACGGTCACAGTGACCGGCACTGTTCCAGTCGCCACCGCGGGAACTTCAACAAAAGTGTGCTCCGTCATCACCGCATCGCGCCGCTCAGGATTCGTTAGTTCATTCATTAAGTGCAGTCCGGACATCGCATCTTTCGCATAGCAAACCGCCATCGTGTAACTCGGCGCAATTTTCGTTCGCGTGAATTTTTCCGAAAGCGCTGCACCGCCCACCAGTAGAGGCACGCGAATGCCGGCCTCGTGCAAATCAGAAGCGGTAATCACCATCTGCTGCGCGCTCTTCACCAGCAGTCCGCTCAATCCAATCGCATCCGGCTGATGTTTCTTGAACGCGAGAATCAAATCTTCTGGCGGTACTTTGATTCCCAGGTTGATCACGTCAAATCCGTTGTTCTTCAGAATAATTTCCACCAAATTTTTCCCAATGTCGTGCACGTCGCCCTTCACCGTCGCGAGCACAACTTTTCCGCGCTTTGCCGTGTCCGCCTTTTCCATAAATTGCTCCAGATGGCTCACACCCGCCTTCATCGCTTCCGCGGATTGCAACACTTCAGCGACGATCAATTCATTGTTATTAAATAATCTTCCGACTTCCGCCATGCCCGTCATCAGCGGCCCGTTGATAATGTCCAACGGTTTCGCGCCTTCCGCGCGTTTCAAATCGAGATCCGCAATCAGCCCATCGCGCGTGCCTTCAATAATGTAATTCGCCAGCCGCTGATCCAACGGCAACTGCTCCTTGGACTTTTCCTTCTTCTTCACCGTCCGGAAATGGTCAGACACCGCCGCGATATGGAATTGATTGATCGCCCGCTTCTGATCCCGCGTCTGTTTGCGCCAATCTTCAGGCGCGCCAACCACTAACGCCTTCTCGGAATAATCGTCCGGCACATGCTTTGGCGGATGATTGAACAATAAATTCTCCGCCAGCTTACGTTCGTGCTCGGGAATCGAAGCAAATCGCTCAATCTTTTCCGAATTCACAATCGCCAGATCCAGTCCCGCCTTCGTGCAGTAGTACAGAAAAACCGAATTCACCACCTCGCGCGCCGCAGCCGGCAATCCAAAGCTCACATTGCTGATACCCAGCACCGTCCGCACATAGGGGATTTTCTCCTTGATCAGTCGAATGCCCTCGATCGTCTCAACCGCGCCGCCAATATAATTTTCATCTCCGGTAGCGCATGGAAACACCAGCGGATCGAAAATAATATCCTCGGCGGGAATCCCGTACTTTTCCGTTAACAGCTTCAGCGAACGCTCAGCAACAGCAAGTTTTCTTTCGCGCGTAAATGC
>DASYNR010000344.1:0-9202 GCA_036008485.1 Candidatus Acidiferrales bacterium
CTAAGCAGCGCGGCGCCCAATTCCGGGCGCATGCTCAGAAGGCCCATGTCGTCCGCCAGCGCTTTCACTTCCGCTTCAGGCAGACGAATCAAAGCGTCGATTATGATTGCAATCGGGGAACCGAGGTTTGCAATCAGTGCCCGAGCAATTTCGGGTTTATCAATAAAATGCTCGCGGCAATATTCAAATAATTGTGGCGCCGCGTCCGATCGCGCCAGCGCGGCCACAAATGCATCCATCGGCACATCTTGCAACGCGCTCGCTGCACGGTCCGCAATTCGCTTGTCGGAATCTTTGGAAATGATCACCAACAGCTCGGCCTGATCCGCCGGTTCAAGCGAACCAGCGCCCGTGCAAACTGCAAGCTTGTGCTCGATCGAGGCTTTGCCCGTGCGGAACGATTCGCGGACTTCGGAGCTTTCGGAGCTGATGGCCGCCTCCGTTGGATATTTTTCAAATCCCTAAGCGAAATTCATTGTGCGGATGATCGCACGAGTATTCTGGGTCGTCGGCGGTTCTGGAGCGGGAGCCGGCGCCGTTGCCGGGGCCGGATGCGCATTCCGACGATGCGCCGAAAATTTTCGCCAGCCGTAAATTCCGCCGAGCGCGATTCCGCCAATCACAATTAATATCAGAATCCAGGTGAGCCATTGCCCGCGTGGTTCTGGAATCGCGGACTGCCGAACCACAGCGGCCGACGCCGTCGCGCGGTCGCCCGTGGCCAGCATATATTCCGCGAGCAAACTTTCTTCGTCCAGACCCAGATGATGGGCGACGGCGCGCACAAACCCTCGGTTAAAAACTCCGCCGGGCAATTGATCCCACTGCTCATTTTCAAGGGCGTTCAGAAATCGCGTGCCGATGCGGGTGGCCGAGCAAATTTCGTCCAGGGAAATGCCGCGCATTTCGCGTTCGCGGCGCAGATGTTCGCCAAATCCAGCTTTAGTGGTGGCCTGATTCATTCAATTGAACTTTGTGGCGCAGGTATCCGCGGAAATGTTCGCACGAAGTCCGCAAATCAATATAGGCGGCGGTCAAAGGGGTGTCAATCCGAGCGCGTGCTTGAAGGGCGTGTGTTCCGTGTAGTCACATCGCTTTCAAGACCAGATTGCATGTCCTCAATAACGATGTTAGAAACGTACGTTGGCCCTTTCCGTGAGGCTCTGTCCGCGCATGCGTTTGTTTAGAGGCGATTCGATGGCTATAAAGGGCTTAAATCCGAATGTCTGACACGAACAATTTTGAAGGCGTCGACCGACGCCGCAACCTTGCCGCGCAGCGCGTCGGCAGGCCCGCCGGCGAAGTCACGGTATTCCGCGAACTCGGCAAAGCGCTCACCAGTTCCCTCGAACTTGAACAAGTTCTGCGCACCATCATGGAGAAAATTGACGAGTTCCTGCGGCCGGACACCTGGTCAATGCTTCTGGTGGACGAAGCCACTCAGGAACTTTATTTCGAGTTGGCCATCGGAAAAGGCGCCGCAGCGCTGAAAGAAGTGCGCATCAAGATGGGGCAGGGAATCGCCGGCTGGGTGGCGCAAAATAATCAGGCTGTGATTGTGCCGGACGTCAGCACGGACACGCGCTTTTTTTCTCAAGTGGATCAGAAAACAAATATGGAAACGCAGTCCATCGTGGCCGTACCGGTGCGTTTCCGCGATCGCTGTTTGGGAGTGATCGAGCTGGTGAATTGCATCGGTCCCGAAGGATTCGACGAGCGGAGCCTCGCGCTGCTCGAAGCGCTTTCCGACTTTGCGGCGATTGCGATTGAAAATGCGCGCCACGTAAAACGCATTCACGAACTGACCATCACCGATGACTGTACGAATTTATACAATGCGCGCCATCTGCATTTTATTTTGGAAACAGAAATCTACCGCTCGCAAAGATATGGCTATGAATTCTCGCTGATCTTCATCGACCTGGATTTCTTCAAGCGAGTGAATGACACACACGGCCACTTGATGGGATCGAAGCTGCTTTCTGAAGTCGGACAATTATTGAAAACGAATTGCCGGCTGATTGATTTCGCATTTCGCTATGGCGGCGACGAATTTGTAATTCTCCTGCCGCAAACTTCCAAAGAAAGCGCGTGCACCGTTGCACGCCGCCTGCACAAAATCGTTCGCGACACCACGTGGCTCACAAGCGATGGACTGAACGTGCGCATCACGCCCAGCATTGGTGTGGCTTCGTATCCCGCCGATTCGCGCACCAAACTTCAGTTGCTGCAACTCGCCGACGACGCGATGTATGACGTGAAGAACACGACGCGCGATGGCGTGTGCGCGGCAGGGCAGGGGCGCCTGGTAATTTCCTAATTCGTAGGAATCCATAAATTTAACTTCCTGCGCAGTTGGTTTGGATGTACAACTCCGTCTTGGGCGAGTGCGCTTGCGTGGGGGTGCTTCCGACATGAAGAGACCTGCCGATGTAACCGAAAACCGAAGGAAGTTTTTGCTGAGCACGGCTGGATTGTTGATCGTCGGCGCTTCCGTCCTATTTGGCCTCATACCTTCGACGTCAAGCTGGGCGCAGTCACAGACACAAGATAAATCAGCCAGCAGCGGCGCTCTCGAATACGACGTCGTGTCTATTAAGCGATTCACTCCCGGCGGGCCCCTCAATTTCGGTGGGTTCCACCCATTTGTAGAAACGCCAGACGGGCTCGTGGTGAGAACGGCAACGGTAAAGATGCTGATTCTGCGGGCCTACGGAGTCGATGCCTATCAAATATCTGGAGGGCCAGATTGGCTCAGTTCGGAACGTTACGATATCGATGCGAAATTTGACGGCGCTACAGCTGATGAATTGCAAAAGATCAGTCCGAATGATCGCGTTCTAGCGCGCCAGCGGATGCTCCAAACGATTCTTGCTGAGCGCTTCAATCTCACAATTCACCGTGAAAATAAAGAACTGCAAACCTATTCGCTCGTTGTCGCCAAGAGCGGCCCTAAACTTAAAGAAGTAAAACTTGAAGACGCCGACCCAAGCAAGCCCAAGGCAGGTCCAGCACCCGGGAGCGCCCAGATGACGGCGGGAGCGTCGGGCGGGCAAATCAGAGGCTTTGCATCTCCTCTGGCCAGTTTGACAGGAATGTTGACGAACTACTTGCATCGCCCAGTGATAGACAGGACTGGACTCACAGAAAGATATGACTTCACCTTGCGTTGGACTCCGGACGACAATCAAGCCCAGGTTTCAGCGAGCGCAAGCGGTTTACCTCCGGCCGATCCAACTGGGAGCCCATCGATATTCACTGCCATTCAGGAGCAGCTCGGATTGAAATTGGAATCGGCGAAGGTGCCGGTTGAAATCATCGTGATCGATAAGATTGAGCGGCCGTCGGGAAACTAGCTCTTCGTTTTCCACAGTTTTCTTTCGCATCATCTCCGCGCATTCCTTGATTCACTCCGAAGCCCATGCTAGGCTCATGCCTCAAGGTGGCAGCGTCGCGTCACCAGCATTAATTTTTCCAGAAAATTTCCGAAACAGCGGATGTTCCGCGAGCGAGGGTTCGATGTCCTATGAGGCGTTGGGAATGATTGAGACCAAAGGGCTGGTGGCGAGTATTGAAGCCGCCGACGCGATGGTTAAGGCGGCCAACGTCGTGCTGATGGGCAAGGAATACATCGGCGCGGGATACGTCACCGTGATGGTGCGAGGCGATGTCGGCGCGGTGAAAGCAGCAACGGACGCCGGAGCCGCCGCTGCACGGCGCGTCGGCGAACTGGTTGCGGTTCATGTGATTCCGCGTCCTCACGAACACGTCGAAAAAATTCTTCCCGGCGGAAATAAGCCGCAGGGCGCCAAGTAGTAGCTCCATTCAGCAATCCGCGCGAGAAATATTTTGCGCGGCGCCGCGGACGCACCGGCTAATCTCGATGAAGTTCTGGGTAAAGCGCTTTGGAACTGCGCGACCGCGATCTCATCTCCATTCAAGAAGCCCGTGAGCTGGCAGCACTGGCCCTCATAGCCCAGCAGAAATTCGCCCGATTCTCCCAGGAAAAAGTAGATGCAATTGTGGAGGCTGTCGCAAAAGCCGCGGCGGCTGAGGCGGAAACTCTCGCGCGTGCAGCCGTAGAAGAGACCGGCTACGGCAATGTGCCTGACAAAATTCTGAAGAACCGCGTGGCCGCGATTGATGTTCCCAATGCGATTCGCGGAATGCGCACGGTCGGGATCGTCAACGAAGATAAAGAAAAGAAAATTCTGGAAGTTGCCGTGCCTGTCGGAGTTATCTGCGCGATTATTCCCGTTACCAATCCAACGTCCACTGCGATTTACAAAACTCTGATCGCGCTGAAAGCGCGGAATGCGATTGTGCTGAGCCCGCATCCCGGCGCGGTGCGCTGCATCTGTCAGACGGCGAAATTACTTGCGCGCGCAGCGGTTGCCGCGGGCGCGCCCGAAGGAATTGTCACTTGCATGGAGCGCAATACTCTGGCGGGCACGCAGGAATTGATGCGCGCTCCGGAAGTTGGGTTAATTTTGGCCACGGGCGGCACTGGACTTGTTCGCGCTGCGTACAGTTCCGGCAAGCCTGCGTATGGAGTCGGCCCCGGGAATGTACCGGCGTTTATCGAACACACCGCGAACGTTCAAAAAGCTGTGGCGGATATTTTCGCTGGAAAAACTTTTGATTACGGAACGCTATGTTCATCGGAACAAGCAATTGTTGTGGAAGATGCAGTGCGAGACGCTGCGTTGGAAGAATGCCGCAAGCAAGGCGGACATTTTCTGAATGATGAAGAAGCCCGCGCCATCGCCGAATTAATTTTCCCGGGCGGATCTCACGCGCCAAGTCCAAAAGTGGTTGGCCGGCACGCAACGCACGTCGCAGAGCTTGCCGGAATAAAGGTTCCGCCCGAAACGCGCGTCCTGATTGCGCGATTGAATGGAGTTGGCCGCAACATTCCACTTTCCGGCGAAAAACTTTGTCCGGTTCTTGGATTTTATTCCGTGCCGAATCTTGCCGCAGGCATTGATCTATGCACGCAGCTTCTTCGCTTCGGCGGAATGGGTCACACCGCCAGCATTCATTCACAGAATGATGCCGCCATTCGCGAATATGGTTTGGCCGTACCCGCGTTTCGCGTTTGCGTGAATACTGCGTCTACTCAAGGTTCCGTAGGATATTCGACAAATTTATTCCCCGCGATGACGCTTGGCTGTGGCGCGCTCGGCGGCAACATCACTTCGGATAATATTGGCCCGCAACATTTGATGAATCTTCGCCGCGTGGCATGGGAATCGCGCGCCGTCGAGCATCGTACAATTTCTGCCGCTGATCGCATGAACGCGCCGGCCCAAGCAATTGCCGCGGCCGCTTCTGCCAGTCCAAAAGGAGTGACCGTGAAACTAACAAGTCCGTCGCCGCAATCGCAACCATCGGGCGCGTCAAGCACATCTGGAATTCCGGATCGCGCCGCGATTGCGCACGCCGTCGAACATGTGATGGCGCATCTCGGGATCGCGCGCGGCGCAGCAGCAACCGGCGCAACGAAGCTGGCGAGCGCAGCTTCTACGCCGGCAGCGACGAAGACCGCCCCGACAAACGTCTCTCCATTTGTAACCGAAGGCGACGTGCGTCGCGCTGTCACTCGTGGCGAGAAAATTTTCATCGGTCCAAAAACAATTCTCACTCCTTCGGCGCGCGATGTTGCGGGCTCCGAAAATGTACTCGTCCTCACGGACTACGTTCCTCCTACTCGGGCCGCCAGTACTTCGGAATAACGAGTCGCCGCCCGCATCCCCTGAATAATTGTTTCAGATTTGTTCTAGAATGCATTCTGGAGTTAGAAGCACGTCTGAATCATGCGCAGAACTCAAGCAAATCGCTACGCGCTCGCGTCGGTAATCGTTGCGGCAGTGCTGGTCATCGCGGTGTTCGGCGTTTATCTGCGCCGCTCGCAGCAGGCGGCTGAGGCCAAGAAAAATTCGCCTCCGTCAGTGCCCGCGTCAATTGAGCGTTCGTCCGAAGGCTTCACCTACACGTCATATGGCGCCCAGAACGTGCCGGGCAGCCGCGATCATGTCGTGTTTGTCGTACACGCCTCGAGCGCAACAACCTTCAAAGGTGCGCCCAACGCCAGTTCGCTGAAGGACGCGGAAAAAAACGTGCTTCTGAACGTGCAGGGCACGGTTTACGGACGCAACGAAGACCGCAACGACAACATTCACACCAACTCATGTGATTTCTATCAGCAGGAATCCGACAAGAATTCCAACACGAAATCGCAGAAGTCGTCGGATCGCGGCAACATGATCTGTTCCGGCGAAGTTCTGATGGATTTGCAAAGCGCGAAGGATGCGAAGCGCGGCGGTTCCGCGCAGCCTGGCGGCGTATCTGATCCGCGCATCATTCATGTGGTCACAAAAGGCGTGACGTTCGACATTGGTTCCGCCGACGGACACACAGATCAGCGCGTCGACTTTCAATTTTCCGGCGGACGCGGGACGGCGATCGGCGCGGATTACAACGGCGACGACGGCACTCTTCAATTACTTCACGACGTGCATTTGTCCTTGAATGCCACGCCGCCGCAAAGCGTGAAGAACCAAAATAAGCCCGCCGCCGCGCCCATTCCGGTAGACGTTGTCGGATCCAATCTTATATTTCGGCGCGAAGCGAAGACGGCCATCCTGCGCGGGCCTGTTGTCGTGACGCAAGTGACTGCTGCGCCTTCAGCGAATGCCGCCGTCAACGGCGCAGCCGCCGCTCGCACCGGCTCGCACGTCTTGCACGCCAGCCTGCTTACCGTGGATATGGATGAGCAACTCCGCGCGAAAAAACTCACTGCCGATGGCGATGCGAAGTCGCGTCCGAACGTAGTATTCGATAGTCCGAAAGGCGCGGGCACTATCACCGCCGATAAATTTGTCACCGATCTGGATGTGGACGGAACAGCGAAGCATTTTTCCGCCCAAGGAAATGTGCAAGGCGATTTCACCAGCGCGAAGTCCGGCGAAACGGATCATCTTTCCGCCGCGCGTGTGGATGCGGACATGGTTCCGAAAATAAATCAGCCGCGTCTGGTAACAGCAACTGGCGGCGTGAAAATGAATTCAGTTCGGGAAGGCCGCACGCGCAGTTTGGAAACAGCGAGCGCCGAAATTAATTTTGTTCCCGGCGTTCCATCGCATCCCGGCGCGCCGCCTTCTTATCACGCGGATCGCGCGCGCACTCTAGCTCCGGCTACCATGATCACCCGGGAGCCTGTTGCGGGCAGCAGCCAAGTGACAGTAACTCGCGCCAGCGGACAGCAAATGGAAGTTGGTTTCGACGAACGCAATCGCATGCGGCGCCTGCTTGCGCACAATGGCGCCCAGTTCGATCGCGACATTCCCGGAAAGCCGCACCAAAATTCCACATCACAGGAACTTGTCGCCGATTTCGATCCGAAGGGCCAGTGGACAACGGTCGATCAATCCGGGAATGTGCATTTCCAATCCGCGGATCGCTCGGGCCAGTCCGCGAAATCGCATGTGGATCGCGCGACCAACGTCGAAACTCTCACGGGTTCTGCCGAAGCATCGGACGCGGCTAGCCACACGACCGCCGACACGATTCTTTTTAATCAAACTACGAATGAAATTCGCGCCGATGGCCACGTGGTCACCACCTATCGCAAGCCACCGGACGGAACGACAGCGTCGCCGGCCTCAGCTAGCACAATCGGCACTCCGTTATCGCTGGGCCCGGATCCCGCCAACATCATGTCCGAACATTTAGTCGGGAATTCCGTTAGCGGTCACGCGGTCTATACCGGACACGCACGTATGTGGCAGGGTGATTCCACAATGGAGGCCGACGAAATCGAACTGGACCGCGACAACAGGCAACTCGATGCTCGCGGAAGTGTTCGCGCGGTATTTATTCAAGTTGGCGCCTCGCCAGTTGAGAAGCCCGCTGCCGTGCCGCCTCCGCATCCGCCGCAACACCCACCTCAGCACCCGGCTCCGAGTCAGAAAGGCGGCGGGACTGCAAAACCGCCGGCGAATAACGCCAAGCCGCCATCGCCGTCAACCAGCACCGCGAAGCAGACGCCTGCGCCGGCGCCTGCGGGTCCAGACGTAATTCGTTTGCACGCCGCCACGCTGACGTACTGGGACGCGAAATCTCAGGCGCACATGGAAGGCGGATGCACCGCGGAATCGCGCGACGGCACAATCACTGGCCAATCTTGCGATCTGTTTTTTGCGCCATCGACCAAGCCGGAAGATTCCGCAGCAAATGCGTCCGCGCCCCAAACCGCCGCCAAAGCGCCCTCAGGAACTTCACGGACCGCGTCCGGCGCCACCCAGCGGCTCGATCACGCCATCTTTATAGGCAACGTCATAGTTCATTCGGAAGACCGCCGCGCCGTTGGCGAGCGCGGAGAATACGATTCTGCGTCCTCGAAGTTCGTAATTTCCGGCGGAAAACCAACACTTTACGACGGTTCTGGAACATCAACGACGGGCCGTCAATTGACCTTCCTAATAGCGGATGATACGATTCTCGTAGAGTCGGAAGAAGGCACGCGCACATTAACTCGCTATCAGGTCAAGAAATGAACTGAAAAATGCTCAAATTCCAGGCCACCGAGCTCAGTAAGTCTTATCGCGGACGCAAGGTGGTAAATGACGTAAGTCTGGAAGTGCAGCAGGGCGAAGTTGTTGGGTTATTGGGACCAAATGGCGCGGGTAAAACGACCACTTTTTACATTTTGGTCGGTCTGGCGCGGCCGGATTCAGGTCAAGTTCTTCTGGACGGCGAAGACATCACCGATCTTCCGATGTATCTCCGGGCTCGCAACGGCATTAGTTACCTTCCGCAAGAACCTTCGGTTTTCCGCCAGTTGACCGTGGAACAAAACTTGCTCGCGGTTCTGGAAACAATTGCGCTTACTCCGGAACAGCAGACCGATCGCCTGGAAGAATTGCTTGCGCAGATGGGATTAGACCAGGTGCGGTATAATCGTGCGTATACTCTTTCCGGCGGTGAACGCCGCCGTCTGGAAATTGCGCGATCATTGGTGCTGGAACCGGCGTTCATTTTGCTGGACGAGCCGTTTTCAGGAATTGATCCGCTGACCGTCGTGGAATTGCAGCGCCTGATTTTGGATTTAAGCGCGAGCGGAATCGGAGTGCTGGTCACCGACCATAATGTGCCGGCCACACTTTCGGTTACGCATCGTGCATACATCATCAGTAACGGT
>DASYNR010000345.1:0-25163 GCA_036008485.1 Candidatus Acidiferrales bacterium
AATGTTGCGCGGCAGCCCGGCAAATTGCGCGCTTCGTGCTGCCCGAGTCCGTAACAAGCGCGGAGGGCGCAGCGTGTTTCGCAATTTCAGGCAGCAATTCGATTGTCGTTGAAATTGGAAGCGCAATGTAAACAAGATCCGCGCCGCGCAAAACTGCGGCGAGATCTACCGACGATTCCTGAATTACATCTCGCGTGCGTGCTTCGGCAAGTATTTCTTCGCGATCGAAACCAACAACGCGAGCATCAGGAAGATGTCTGCGCACAGCCAGCGCGAATGATCCGCCGATAAGTCCCGTGCCGAGAATGGCAACGCGATGAAATGCGGCGGCGGAATTCTCGGTCATGATGTTATGTGTACGGTCACGGAGTTAAGCGATGCGGCGTCCGACGGCGGGCGCGATAATGCGGCACTCCGTCATTAGTTGCGCGAATTGATTCGGAAATAGCGACTGCGCGCCATCGGAAAGCGCGTGTTCCGGGTCATTGTGCACTTCGATGAGCAATCCATCCGCGCCAGCAGCCACAGACGCGCGCGCCATCGGAGCAACTTTATCGCGGCGTCCCGTACCGTGCGAAGGATCGGAAACAATCGGCAGATGCGAAAGTTTTTTTACGATGGGAATTGCCGCGATATCCAGAGTGTTCCGCGTGGAAGTTTCAAACGTGCGGATGCCGCGCTCGCACAAGATCACGTTGTAATTTCCGCCCGCCATTATGTATTCCGCGCTCAGCAAAAGTTCTTCGATGGTTGCCGAAAGTCCGCGCTTCAAAAGGACAGGCTTTGAAAGTTCGCCCAGCGCGCGCAGCAAATAATAATTTTGCATGTTCCGCGCACCCACCTGAAGAATGTCCACCATCGGCAACATCATCGGAATTTGGGAAGCGTCCATCACTTCGCTGATAACCAGCAAATTGTGACGATCCGCCGCTTCGCGCATAAGCGTCAGCGCTTTTTCGCCCATTCCCTGAAACGAATAAGGAGAACTGCGCGGTTTGAAAGCTCCGCCGCGAAGAATTTTCGCGCCGCTGGCGGCAACAGTTGCGGCGATCGCTTCAATTTGCGCCGGCGATTCCACCGAACACGGCCCTGCGGCAACGATCACTTCCGCGCCCCCGAATTTCACACCGCGTCCCACGTCAATCACGGAACCTTCAGAGCGAAACGCGCGGCTTGCAAGTTTGTACGGCTGGGTGATGCGCACAACTTCGCGCACGCCCTCGAGCAATTCAAATTCGCGCGGATCATAATCCGGGCGCACGCCCACCGCGCCAAGTACCGTCTGCGACGCGCCCGTCGAGCGGTGCACGTCGAATCCCAACTCGGTCAAACGGTCGATTACTTTCTGAATTTGAATGTCGCTTGCTCCTTCGTGCATTACCACAACCATTGTTTTCTCCCTGAAAAAATAAATTTCTTAAAGAATATAAGTGCAGTTCTTACCTTGGATCTTTCTTCGGCGCTTCGTCCGGTTTCATCGCATGACGTTCCACCGATCGCGCTTCATCCAAAATACGCTCGAAAAGCCGCATGATTGCTGTGTCCGGAAGCGGGCCGCGATTATATCCCGCGGCGTTCGCCAGCACCTGCTTTTCGCGCTCCGGTTGATAGAGCGGCAAATTCGCCGCCTGCTTGATGTGTCCAATTTCCATCGCGCACTGCGAGCGCTCGTTCAATAATTTCACCAGCTGCTCGTCAATTTCATCGATGCGTCGCCGCCAGTCTTCAATATTTTTCACGACTGTGCCTCGCGGCGGCTCATGCCTTTTCCGGCGGCCTGCTTCAGCAAACGAATTCGCGCGGCAACCGCACTCGCCGCGGCCGCAGGAGATCCTGCTCGCTCAATTTCTTCCACAAGCGCCGAGCCAACTACTGCCGCATCAGCAAGGCCGCCAAGAATCGAAACGTGTCCCGGCAGCGAAATCCCAAATCCAATCGCCCGTGGCAATTTTGTAGCATGTCGCGCCCGTCGAACCAGCGCCGGTAAATCTTCCGGCATCGCTTCACGCGCGCCGGTCACTCCCGTACGCGAAATTAAATATAAAAATCCAGTCGTAGCTTCGGCGATCAGAGCAAATCGCTCGTCGGTTGTCGTCGGCGCAGCTAGGAATATTGTGTCCATCCCATGCGCGTGCAGCGCCGCACGATAATCGCCCGCTTCCTCCGGAGTCAAATCTGTAATCAGCGCACCATCAGCTCCGGCCGCCGACGCCCGCGCCGCAAAATTTTCCAATCCCATCTGTAAAACGGGGTTGTAATAACTGAAAAGCACCAGCGGCACTTGCGATTCACGCCGAATTGACGCAACAAGATCTAGCACGCCCGCAAGCGTTGTCCCAGCGCGCAAAGATCGTTCGCTCGCCCGCTGAATCGTCGGCCCATCAGCCAGCGGATCGCTGAACGGTACGCCCAGCTCGATAATATCTGCGCCGGCTTCCGCGGCGGCCAAAACAATTTCGCACGTCGCATCCAGAGAAGGATCGCCCGCAGTGATGTATGCGATCAATCCAACGTCACCGGAGCTCGCGAGTTCCGCAAAGCGCCGAGAAATTCGAGTTGTAGTTGCTGCGGTTGGCGCCATCGGGTTCACTTCAATAATTTCGCGTACGTTTCCATGTCCTTGTCGCCGCGCCCGGAAACATTTACGATCACCAACGAATCGCGCGAAAGTTTCGGCGCCCGTTCCACTAAACAGGCAACCGCGTGCGCGCTTTCCAGCGCCGGAATAATTCCCTCTTGCTGAGCCAGCAGACGCGCCGCCGCAAGTGCCGCGTCATCACTGATAGCCGTATATTCCGCGCGTCCCTGTTCGGCAAGCCACGCGTGTTCCGGGCCCACGGCCGGATAATCCAGCCCCGCGGAAATGGAATGCGTTTGCGAAATTTGCCCGTCGGAGTTTTGCAGCACATAAGTGTAGGTGCCGTGCAGCACTCCGGGTTTCGCGCCTGAAAATCCCGCAGCAGCCGCAAGACGCGCAGCGTGTTCGCCTTCGCCGTGTCCGCGCCCGCCGGCCTCCACACCAATCATTTTTACATTCGCGTCCTTCATAAATGCGCTAAACAGTCCAATTGAATTCGATCCGCCGCCTACGCACGCATAAAGCGCATCCGGTAAACGTTTTTCATTGCGCAAAATTTGTTCGCGCGCTTCGTTCCCAATCACTGCATGAAAATCGCGCACCATTTGTGGATACGGATGCGGCCCAAGCACCGAGCCCAGCAAATAATGTGTCGTGCGGACGTTCGTAACCCAATCGCGCATCGCTTCATTAATTGCGTCCTTCAACGTCCGGCTGCCCGAATCCACGCCCACAACCTTCGCGCCCAGCATTCGCATCCGCGAAACATTCAGCCGTTGGCGCTCCATGTCGTCCGTGCCCATGTACACGACGCATTCCAGTCCCAATCGCGCCGCAACAGTTGCCGTCGCAACTCCGTGCTGGCCCGCGCCGGTTTCCGCCACCACGCGCGGCTTCCCCATGCGCACAGCAAGTAGCCCCTGCCCGATACAATTATTTATTTTGTGCGCGCCAGTATGCAGCAAGTCTTCGCGCTTTAAATAAATTCGCGGACCGCCAAGATATTTCGTCAGCCGCGAAGCAAATTGCAGCGGCGTGGGACGCCCCGCAAAATTCCGCAGCAAATCATCCAGCTCCGCAACGAATTTCGGATCCCTGCGCGCAGCCTCATAAGCCGCCGTCAGCTCTGCCACCGGAGCCATCAAAGTCTCCGGCACATAACTTCCGCCGAACGGCCCATATCGTCCGTGTGCGTCCGGCCAAATTTGTGGGTTAGCTGTCATGATCGAGTAGCCGTCATTATAATGTCGCGTTCATTTCTGCCAGTGAATCGGTAGCGCTAACCACGCTCATAAACGCTCGCACCAGCCGCGCATCTTTCTTTCCCGGCTTCGATTCCACGCCGCTCGCAACATCCACCGCATATGGCCGCGCAAAAGAAATCGCCTCGGCTACATTTTCAGGCGTCAATCCGCCAGCCAAAATAATATTCGCATCTGACGTGCAGCGAGCCGCAAGTTTCCAATCCACGGCAACGCCAGTTCCCCCGCGCAATCCTTGGCGAAAACCATCCAGTAGAATCGCGCTCGCCGCAGAAAACTTCTTCAACGATTCCGGCCGAAATCCGCTCTTCACTTGCACCGCTTTGATCACGGTCATCTGCCCGGCAAGTGTTTCCATATCATTCGCAGACTCATCGCCATGAAGTTGCGCGCCATGCAAACGCAAAGCCCGTGCCAACGATGATACTGCCTCCGGCTGCCAATTCACAAAAACGCCGATTGCTTCCACAAGTGGAGGCAATCGCCGCACAATCTCCCAAGCCGCCGCAGGGCTTACCGACCGCGGACTTGCCGCATAAAAATTTAATCCAATGGCCGACGCGCCCTCGTCCACGCACACCTTCGCGTCCGCCCAATTCGTAATTCCGCAAATTTTCACGCGCGTCATAATGTTTTTCTGAGCCGCCGAATACTCACTGAGCGCTGGCAATCAGCGCCGCAAGCCCCGCGCCCGGATCAGCCTGCGTCATCAGATGCTCGCCAATCAAGAAAGCGTCAAATCCCGTCGCGCGCAATCTTTTAATCTCCACGCCATCACGGATTCCCGACTCGCACACCGCGACGCAATCTTCAGGAATCACGTCAATCAATTCAAACGAAGTGTTCAAATCAACTTTCAAAGTTTTTAAGTCGCGATTATTTACGCCAATAATCTTCGCACCCGCGCCAATCGCGCGATCCAATTCCGCCCGCGTGTGAACTTCAATCAACGCCTCCATGCCAAGTTCGCGCCCCAGCGTCAGCAAGTCTTTCAACGCCGCATCGCTCAGCGCGGCCACAATTAATAAAAATGAATCTGCATCAATCGCGCGCGCTTCCCATACCTGCCACGCATCCACAATAAAATCCTTGCGCAGCACAGGAATTTCGCAAGCCTTCCGTGCATCCCGCAAATCTTTCGCACAGCCTTGAAAAAATTCTTCCTCCGTCAGCACGCTCAACGCAGCGGCGCCAGCATTCTCAAATCCCTTTGCCAATTCAATCGGGCGAAAATCCTCGCGCAACAATCCTCGCGAAGGCGAAGCCTTTTTCAATTCCGAAATGATATTCACGGTGGGACGCGCCAGCGCCGCCGCAAAATCTCGCGCAGGCTTCGCGCTTTTTACCGCCATTTTCAGCACCGGTTCCGGCAGCACACGTTGACGATGCGCAATCGACGCGCGCCGCGCTTCAACAATTCGCTCCAGCACCGATCCGGAATTCACATCGACTTCCAATGTAAATAATCCTCCGCCTGTCCATTGCGACACAGCGACACGCGCACACAGCGTGCTACAAGCTCAGCACATGCAAAGTTGTAAACGTGAAAATTCAATGCTAAACGGCGCTCTCCACTATGTCAATTTGCTGCGCTAAATTTCACTTACCGAAAGCCATATTGGATGTCCGCTTTTGCGACGGATAGTCCCACAAGCGGCCAGCCGATGACAAAAATTGGCAAGCGCAGGCCAGCTAAGAGTATTATATTCAATGATATAGAATCCCCGCAGCTAGGCCCGTAACTTGCGCTTATTACAGTGATAAAGGAAAGCCAGAGGATTACGAATAATGGATATCGCTCGGCCAGATCAAACTAAGAAACGCCGCATCAAGCGCATCATCATCGGCGGCGTGATCGTAATTATCGTCGGAGGCGTCACCGTTCTGCTCTCCAAGCTGCGCCCGGCCGCTCCCACTATGGACGGTTCGACGACCTACGCCAGCACCGTCACGCGCGGCAATATGCTGATCGAAGTTCACGGTCTCGGCACGCTCGTTCCGGAAGACATTCGTTGGATTCCCGCGCAGTCAAGCGCGAAAGTTGAAAAAATTCTTTTGCGATCCGGCGCGATTGTGAAACCAGACAGCATCATCATCGAATTAAGCGACACTCAACTTCAGAATGACGCCGCAACCGCCGAATACGCTTTCAAAGTAGCGGAGGCAAATTACGAGAGTTTGAAAGTCCAGCTACGCAGCAGTTTGATGACGCAGAAGAGCGCCGCTGCCCAGGTTGATAGTCAGTATCAAACAGCATTGTTGAACTTGAAGCTGGATACCGCAAAAGCGGATTTGGGAGTCGGACCGCGATCCACCGCGGAACTGGATCAAGTTCTTGTGGATCACTTGAAAACACAAGTACAGCTTGCGAACGACGGTCTCGCAATTGCCGACGACGCCGCCAAAGCGCAACTCTTGGCATCCGCGGCGCAGGTTGATTCCGCTCGGTCATTATTTGAATTGAAGAAACACCAGCTTGACGCTTTGCACGTGCGCGCCGGCATTAATGGTGTCGTGCAGTGCGTTTGCAGCGTTGTTGGCACCGACATCACCGAAGGCCAGCAAGTGGTACTCGGCACAAATCTCGCGCGCGTTGCAAACCCAGCGCGCCTGAAAGCAACTGTCCAAGTTCCTGAAACTCAGGCGAAGGATGTCCGCCAACTTCTGAAAGCCACCGTCGACACGCGCAATGGAATCGTCAAAGGACACGTAACTCGCGAAGACGCCGCCGCCATCAACGGAACTGTCGCCGTGGACATTAGCTTCGACGAACCTCTGCCGCCCGGCGCGCGTCCCGATCAAAGCGTTGACGGCACCATCGAAATTGAAAACATGACCAACGTGCTCTTCATTCAGCGCCCGGTTCACGGCGAACCAAATAGCACGGTCGGTCTTTTCAAAGTTCTGAATGACGGCGCCGACGCCGAGCGCGTTCAGGTGAGGCTGGGCCGTGGTTCAGTAAGCACCATGGAAATTCTCGGCGGATTAAAAGAAGGCGATGTCGTGCTCCTGAATGACATGTCCAACTACGATAACGTGGACAGAATTCAATTTTCGCCGAAAGTCGTTCAAGTGAAATAGCGGCTGGCGCGAAAGTTTGCGCCGCTATCGTGTAGATCGTTGCCGCGTAACTCGCGCCCGGGGGAATCGTGGGAACATTCTGGCAGGATTTCCGTTACGCAGTACGCATGCTCGTGAAGAAGCCCGCGTTCACGGCTGTGGCTATTCTATCTTTGTCGCTTGGAATCGGTGCGAACACTACAATCTTCACGCTCGTCAAAGCAGTTTTCCTGCAGTCGGTTCCCATAAAAGATCCCTCGCGCGTCGTTGCGATTTTTTCAACGCAGCAGAGTAAAGGCAGCACCGCTCTTCAATTTCTTCCGCTTTCCCGTCCGAACGCCTCAGACTACCGCGATATGAATAGCGTGTTTTCTGCGGCGTCGGTAATTATTCCCACCGGAGCTTCGCTCACAGTTTCTGGCAAAGATACTCCGCTGTTCGTCGCGCTCGTCACTGGAGAATTTTTCGACCTCGTAGGCGTGCAGCCGAATCCCGGCCGCGGATTTCTGCCGGACGAAGATCAAACTCCCGGCGCCAAGCCTGTCGTGGTTCTAAGCGCTGCTCTTTGGAAAACGCAATTCGGCGAAGATCAAAACATTATTGGCCGAACCGTCCTCATCGGAGGAACCGATTATTCCGTAATCGGTGTCGCGCCGCCCAATTTCCATGATCTCGGAACGTTGGGCAGTCCCGATGTGTACATACCAATGATGATGCACGATCAGGTGCTGACCGGCGTAGTGAAGGACGCCTACAACCAGCGCGGCTTCCGATCCGTACTCATGATCGCGCGGCTGAAACCTGGAGTCTCACTTTCCGCGGCGCGAGAATCATTGCGCACGCTGGGCTTGCAACTCGAGCGGACCTATCCCAAAGACAATGCCGGACGCAACAATGATATGCTTCCCGTCAATCAAACTTTTATTCCGCCGAATCAACGGGCGCTTTTCGCCAAAGCGGGCGCGCTGATGATGATCGTCGTCGGACTGGTGCTGCTGATCGCCTGCGCGAACGTTGCGAACCTTCTGCTCACACGCGCAACGCAAAGGCGCCGCGAATTGGCCATCCGCCTTTCCATGGGTGCATCGCGTTGGCGATTGATTCGCCAGTTGCTCACCGAAAGCCTGCTGCTCGCGCTTATTTCCGGCGCGCTCGGAATTGCTCTGGCATATTTCTCGAAAGATTTAATTTGGAAACTCGTTCCTGCGAACGGCGCCGATCCCGACCGCTCGCTGGATATTCGCGTGCTTCTTTTCACCATGGCCCTCGCGATCGTGGCCAGTGTAATTTTTGGCCTGATTCCCGCTCTGCAAGCTTCGCGGACCGAGCAAATGGCCGCGCTGCGAGATCGCAGTGACACACCGACCGGCAGTTCGCGCTGGTACGGTATTCGCGGAATCCTGGTGATGACTCAGGTTGCGTTTTCCCTGATTGCCCTCGTCGGCGCCGGAATTTTTATTCACAGCTTGCGAAACGCGCAGCAGATGGATCCGGGCTTCGAGGTCAAACACGAATTGGTCATGGGGATTAACCTCGCGGCGCAAAATTATCCGCAGGGACGCGCGGAACAATTTTACCGCGAGCTGCCCGAAAAACTTTCTACGCTCCCGATGGTTTCAGGTGCCGCTCTCGCTGACGTGGCGCCCTTCAACGGCAATTTGCAACGCACAACTTTTCCGCAAGGTGTTGATCCAGCAGACCCGCGCAACGGCAAACTTACTCCGACGGTCTCCGTTTCCCCAGATTACTTCGGAACCACCGGAATTTCTCTGCTCAGCGGACGTGAGTTCACCGATCACGATGACGCGCAGTCGCAAATGGTTGCCGTTGTGAATCAGGCTCTGGTGGACAGCATGTTCGCGGGTCAAAATGCGATTGGCAAACATCTGCATTTCTTGCTGCAAACTTGGGACGTTGAGATCGTCGGCGTAGTGAAGACGGTGAAATTCCTGTCGCTCGGCGAACCTCCGCAACCGATTGTTTATTTTCCCTTGAAGCAGCACTACTCCCCGGCCGTTTTCGCTTATGTGCGAACCAAGGGAGATCCAACCGCTGCGAAAACCAGCGTGCTAAGCGCGATCAAGGATTTGGATGCAACTCTTCCCGTGCGCAGAGTACTCACCGGCCCGGAATTTCTAACTCAGGTTTTGGCGCAAGCACAACTCGGCGCGGAATTATTGGCCGGCTTCGGTCTGCTAGCGCTGCTGCTCGCAGCAATCGGAACTTACGGCGTGATGTCTTACTCCGTCAGCCAGCGTACGCAGGAAATTGGAATTCGCATGGCGCTCGGGGCGCAGCGCGGCGACGTGATGAAATTAATCCTCGGCAGTGGAATGGCGATGGTATTCGGCGGCGTTCTTGTCGGACTGTTCCTTTCTTATTTCCTGACCAACGCAGTTGCAGACTTGTTGCTCGGAATCAGCGCATTCGACGTGCCCGCATTCGCCGTCACGTCCGGTCTCTTAATATTGATCGCGCTTGTGGCCTGCTGGCTGCCCGCGCGCCGCGCCATGCGCGTAGATCCGATGATCGCGTTGCGCTACGAATAATTAGCATTTGCCGCGTTTCGTACAAGGATTACGATGGGATCTTTCTTTCAAGATATTCGCTACGCGTTTCGCACACTGGCTCAGAAGCCCGGCTTCACACTCATCGCCATTCTCACTTTAGCTCTCGGCATCGGCGCCACTACCGCAATGTTCAGCGTCGTGGACGCCGTTCTCCTTCGCCCGCTTCCTTTTCCTGCTCAACAGGAACTTATCCACGCGAATGGAAGATTCTCGGGGAGTAATGACGCGGGCATCTCACCTCCGGATTTTGTCGACTATCGTGCACGCGCGCAAACGCTGAAGCAATTCGCCGCCATCGGTTATTTTGATGGCATAGCCAACATTACCGGCGGTGCGCAGCCGGAACAGGTGAGCAGCCAGATTGTTTCTTGGAATTTCTTTCGGACTCTGGGAATTTCTCCTCAGCTCGGCCGGGATTTTGTGGCTGATGACGAAAACGAAATTGAACCGGCCGTTGCGATTCTTGGAAACGGAATCTGGAAGCGCGATTTCGGCGCGGATCCCGGAATCGTCGGTCGGAAAGTTGCCCTCGACGGCCAACTCATAACCGTAGTCGGCGTTTTGCCGGTCGATGTTCCCTCTGTATCGCTGGCCCAAATTTGGTTGCCGCTGCCGCTGGCAAATTCTGCAATGAATATCCGCCGTTCACATTTTCTTGTCGTCATCGCCAGAATGAATCCCGGAATCACGCTAAATCAAGCAAAAGCGGAGCTGGACACAATCGCAGGAAATATCGCGGCGGAGCACCCTGACACCAATAAAACCTGGGCCTTGCTGGTAATGCCGCTTACGAATTACATCGTCGGTGGAACTCAGAAGGCGTTGCTTTTGCTGCTCGGCGCCGTGATCTTACTGTTGCTGATTGGATGTGCAAACGTCGCAAACTTACTCTTGGCGCGCGCTTCCGGTAGACGCAAAGAAATCGCAATTCGCGCCGCGCTCGGCGCGGGAAGGTGGCGAATCGCCCGCCAAATGCTCACCGAAAGTTTGGTGCTCTCCATAGCGGGCGGAGCACTCGGAATTCTTTCCGCAGTGTGGGGCGTTGCCGGACTCGCCGCGCTCGCTCCTTCCAGCCTGCCGCGAGTAAACGAAATACAAGTTGACTGGACCGTCCTCGCTTTTGCTGCAGCAGTATCTTTGCTCACCGGCATTTTGTTTGGGCTCGCTCCCGCAATTCAATTCTCGCGCGGCGATGCGGCACAAGTCATGAAAGAAGGATTCGGCGGATCATCGCGAGCGACGCGTCATCGCACTGGAAATCTCCTGGTGATCGGCGAAGTGGCGCTTTCCGTCGGACTCCTCCTTGGTGGCGCGTTACTGTTCAATAGCTTTTGGCGATTGATTCACGTTGATCCCGGCTTCCGTCCAGATCATGTGATTTCAACCACTCTGCACATGAGCAATTCCGCGCGAAAGCGAACCGAGAAGGTGGCTTTCTACCACCAACTTGAGGAGCGCCTCAAATCTTTGCCGGGCGCCGAAGGTGCAGGAGCAATTTCGGAGCTGCCGTTGGGCGGCGATTTTAATGACAACACCTTCAAAGTCGAAGGTCGTGTTTATCCTGTCGGCGGATTCGACGACGCCGATCTCCGCCGCACCACACCGGGATTTTTGAGCGCGCTACGCGTGCCCTTAATTTCCGGCAGGTGGCTCGACGTCACGGATACGGCCGATGCGCCGGCAACCGTTGTCGTGAATCAAGAATTCGTGAAGCGGTTTTTCGACGGGAAAAATCCCATCGGACGCCGCGTCCAGTTATCGGGTGATCCAGCCAAGACGCGCGAAATTGTCGGCATCGTCGGAACGATCAAGCACGGCTCGCTTGCCGAATCACCGCGGGCTGCAATGTACGTTTCGATCGATCAATTGCCTCCTCCTGACATGACCGTCGTTGTGCGCTCCTCCGGAAATCCAGCGCAATTGTCAGGGGCCCTGCGCGATACAGTTCATTCCCTCGATCCAAACCAAGCCATCTCCACGATCCGTTCGATGGACGATGTAGTCAGCGGCTCAGTCGCTCAACCGCGCTTCGCTTCGCAAATTCTCGGACTCTTCGCCGTTCTCGCGTTGCTACTCGCAGCTGTCGGACTCTACGGCCTGATCGCTTACACCGTCAGCCAGCGCACGCATGAAATTGGAATTCGCATGGCGCTAGGCGCTGCGCCGCGCGACGTTCTTAAACTTGTAATCGGCCAAGGACTAAAACTCGCATTGGCTGGAGCTGCGATCGGAATCGTCGGCGCATTAGCACTCACTCGCCTGATGCAGGGGCTGCTATTTCAAGTAAGCCCAACCGACCCCGTAACGTTCATCGGCGTAACGGCGTTGCTAACTATCGTGGCTCTCGCGGCGTCTTACTTACCAGCAAGGCGCGCGATGCGGGTTGATCCCATGATCGCGCTTCGCTATGAATAACTACCGCGTTATGAATAACTTACGGGCACCGGCGGCGCGGACAAGATTTCTTAGTTTTGCACAAATTATTCGGTGATAATTTCCGGTTTCCAGCGTCTAAGTAGGGGAACCGGGCGGTCTGTCCGTCAAATTCGGGGGAACTTAATAACCCCCTGTTGCGTATGTAAAGTGTGGAGTAGACTTGGCCACGCGGCAGTAGCCTGAGCCATAGAATTTTGAGCAGCACTTAGGTAGAGCGAGTGAGAAAAGTATCGCGGATTCTACAAGGAGCGCAACACCATGGCTGAGAACAACAACGAAGTTCTAATTTTGATGGACAACGTTCAGAAAGTCTTCATGACTGACGAAGTCGAGACTCACGCCCTCGCCGGAATTCACATGCAACTGAAGCGCGGGGAATTCGTCGCCATCAACGGGCCATCTGGTTGCGGCAAATCCACGCTGCTCTCGATACTCGGGCTGCTCGATTCGCCGAGCGACGGCAATTACACCATCAACAATAAGCCCGTCTCGAATCTTTCGCTTTCCGAGCGCACGCGAATTCGCAATCGCGAAATCGGATTCATCTTTCAGGCATTCAACCTGATTGGCGATTTGAACGTGTACGAAAACGTTGAGCTCCCGCTCACTTATCGCGGCATGGGCTCCGCCGAACGCAAACAGCGCGTGCAACAGGCGCTCGAAAAAGTCGGCATGGCGCATCGCATCAAACATTATCCGTCGCAACTTTCCGGAGGTCAGCAGCAGCGCGTCGCAGTTGCACGCGCATTGGTCGGCGATCCTTCGATCCTACTGGCCGACGAACCGACAGGTAACTTGGACTCCAAAAACGGCGAAGCTGTTATGGAACTGATGACCGAACTTCACCGCGGCGGCGCAACAATTTGCATGGTGACTCACGATCCGCGCTACTCAGCATTCGCGGATAGGAGCATTCACCTTTTTGACGGCCGCATCGTCGAAGAAAACTTCGAGGAAAGCAGCGCGTCCGCTCACTAAATAATTTTGTTCGATAATTAGGTTTCAGAGCCGGCCTTCGAGAAATCGGACGCCGGCTTTTTTATTTGAATTGAATCTTTCTGGAGTGTCTGTTCCATCCTTTTCGTCGATCTTAATTCGTGGTGCCTCACCACGCTCGCTCCGATATAATCCACGCGCATTGAGAATTGATATTCTGAAACGAATCCACATTCTTGCAGGTGCGACGGCCGCACTCGCAGTGATCTTGTCCCATTCCGTCCCCGCGCTGCCTCAATCGTCATCGAATCCGGCCTATCGTTTACAAATTTATTCCAAGACTCCTTCACAATTACCCGCCGCGAAAGACTGGACTCTGCGCTATCGATTCGTCGTTCCTCCCCTGCCCACCTCGCCGACTTGGGATTACCAGCGCGGAACGGTCTATCAATGGGGAGACGTCGACTTTGACGCCTACGGAAGCAACGGAGCTCATAAGTTGTCCAACTATGTGTTCAACCAGATTGTCCCGCAATTGTTTCTCGGTAGTGCGCTCGATGCGAGCGACGCGGATTACAAACCTTCGTGGAGTCAGATCAGCACCTGGCGAATCGAGGCTCAATATTATTGGCGCAACGGAACCACATCTACTTCTTACGCGCAGACCGGCAACGTCGTGAAAGCAAATCCGGGCGATGAAATTACCACCACGATTCACTTCACCGTCTCAACCGGAACCATCGTTGCGAGCATCGTTGACAACAACATCGCCGGACCAGCCGGCGAAAGCTCGATCACGATTCCCCGGCCATTCCCCAACGACCCATCTTTATTTGAATCCTGGACAGACTTCTTCACCAAAGCCGCGGCAGCATCGCAAACTCCCTACGTCCTCAGCACGCCCGCGCTCGACATTGAAACTTACTTCTTGGATCAGCAAAGCATGTGCGGCTTATTGCCGTTCACCCTCACCGAAATATCAATTCCCGGAGTCGACTCCACTCCCTCAGCATTCGGCAGCCAACAACTCAACGGATTCACGTGCACGCAGCCGGTAGTTGCATTTAAATTCTCCACGCCGAAATAGCGCGATCTAAAGCAATCGGCCGCCGCTCACTTGTTCACCACCGCCGCCGTCCCCTGCGCCGGAAATAACTGCTGCTTGATCGTATTGTAGTCGGCCTGCGTAAGCGCAGAACCCGTCGCGCTCGCGGAAGTTCGCGTGATCTTTATCGGCGCATTAAATTGCGTGTGCGGAGCCGCTGGATTCGCGCCAGTCGCCACCGCGCCCTCGATCAAATCAATCTCAGCCCCGTTCGCTCTGATGATAAATTGCGTTCCGCGAATGCCGATGCAGCCGACGGGCGTGTCGATTCGTACGTTGTTGTCGTCACGTTTCTCGAGCAGCCCGCTTACATATGCAAAAGCACCTTGCAGAAAGCTAAAGGACGCCTTATTCCCCGAGGGGCGAGTGGGATCGTAGACGAAGTCATCCACCTTGAGTTTGGTGTTTTCGCCTAGCGTAAATTCGGTGTTATCCGCGAACAAAATGTACGCCTTGCTTTGCGCACCGGTTGTGATGGTGTCACCCATGTTGACTGTGTCGCCCGCTGCCATCGTCTTACAGACGTTGTTCGGGTCGCATATTTGCACATTGCCCTCGACCTCCACCAGCTTGCCGACTCCGAGTGGAGGAGTGGACACGACCGGAACCGGAACCAAATCCTGCGCGCCCGTACCCACGGGATAGCCAATCGCTCCGATTATCAACGCGATCAAGCTTGTCGGCGCGTAAGTTGACTGTCTCGCGCCGTTTCGATGGCTGGCGCTTCGATAACCAGCGTTCACCAGCCTCGGCTCTTGCGTCGCAGTAGCCGTCGCTCCGGCTTGCGGCATGATGCGGATTTCCATCGTGTTGTTCGTCGCCAAATTTCCGCCAACAATCGTGTACCTCATATAAGCGACACCCGGAATTCTCTCGGTCCATGGCCCTGCGGTGGCTTTCAGCGGCGCGGCAACTCCCGTGTCCTGCCCCGCAAAAAGCGTCTGCGTTCGCAACTGGTCGGTGGTGTTTTGCTGAGTCAGCGCGGCGCGCTGGCGTTCGGCGCTCAGCATCAATTCGCCCGGTTTGCCCATTCCCGCCAGCAACTGATCCAGCGGAGGCAGCTTCGCGGTCTTCGCAAGCGTCGTGTAAGTGTCCTCGGCGCTTTGCACGAAATCGCCGCTAAATTCGTTGATGTATTCGGGAATCAGAACGTTGATCACCGTTTGGTACGACTGCGGCATTTGCGCGTAGCGAAGTCCGGACTGAATCGCCCACGCCACAGCTTGCAATTCCTGGGGATTGCGATGATTTTCCACGGTTCCGCGCCAAAGCAGCGCAGCTATCGCCGGAGCGGCTTTGCCCTGCATCGGCGCCATCTCGTATGCAATGCCGTTCCCCGGACGGTGTATAGAATATTCGGTGCAGAATGCCTCGACGGGAAATTCGTAATCGCCGGGCGGCAGCGGCGCTTCAGTATCGGCCGCCGTCAATTGCAACGCTTTGGGTTGAAACGGCCCACCCGGAAGCGCATTCACGGTTGGATATATAGTGTTCGCGTCAAGCTTCAGGGGAAGCTGGTCATTCAACAAACTTCCCAGCGTCTTCTCGGCGGCGTCCTGCTTTAGCTTATCTTCCAATCCAGTAAGCGGATTTTGCCGCGCCGCCAGAATGAAATGCGCTGGCATTAAAAGAAGCATCAGCGTTATTGCGATAAGCGCCAACTTCGTTCTCATTTTCTCTCCCCTTTCTCCCTCATCGATTCAACGCGACGATCCGAACGGATCGTCTATTCACAATGCGGTCTACCATATATTGCGCAATCCGCAAGGAAAAACCGTCACTCAATCCGAATTCGCCTTCGTAGGGATAAACCTTTTCAATCTGAGAAGCTCGAAGGCCAGGTCATCCGCGTCTTTATTATTTCGCTGCCGCCCCAATGAAACTCCGATTGCCTGACGAACTACATCGACTAGCACTGGTAGTACTTTGAATCCATTGGCAGAATTTACCGTTCTTCCATTCACTACTCGGGGGCGAAATGCGATCGAACCGGACCATGCTTTTTGCGGTGTTGTGTGCGGCGTTGTGTTTGCTGATTTCTTTTGGCATCGCGGCGCAGAATTCGCGCGGTTCGCTGACTGGAACGGTAAGCGATACCAGCGGCGGACGCGTGGCGTCGGCGAAGGTCGTGGTGACTGCGGTGGACTCGTCGCTTGAGCGCACAACAATGAGCGACAGCCGCGGAGAATTCCGGATGGACGACTTGCTGCCCGGCGCGTACACCGTGACAGTGAATGCCGCGGGGTTGGCGCCGACGAAATCGGACGTGACAGTTGCCGTCGCGACGGTGAAAGACATTACAGTGACGCTGAAGCCGGCAGTTGTGACGCAAACGGTGAATGTGACCGGTGAGGCTTCGTCGATTACCACGCAGCAGATGGATCCGACGACAGCGATGCATCAGGGCGTCGTGACGTCAAAGGACATACGAAATCTTCCGCTGGCACATAGGACATTTGCGAACATCGCATTTCTGGTTCCGGGCACAGAGCCTGTAGAACCTTCGGATCCGACGAAGGCTCGAATTATGGCGGTTTCCTTCGGTGGAAGTTCCGGATTGAATGTGGAACTCTCGGTGGATGGCGGAGACAACTCCGACGATTACATCGGCGGATTTCTGCAGAATTTTTCAGTAGATGCGATTCAGGAATTTGCCGTGCGCACAGCGATGGAAGACTCCGACACAGGCCGCACGACGGCAGGCTCTGTGGTAATTACGACCAAGCGCGGCAGCAATGATTGGCATGGAGACGGAGCATTTTACGAACGCGCGGCGGCGTTGAACGCGCGGCTGCCGATCGATAATCCGGCTCCCGATCCGAAGCAACCGTTTTCACGGCAGAATTATATTGCGACGCTCGGCGGGCCGATTAAGAAAGACAAACTATTTTTCTTTTCGTCCTTTGAATATGTACCGGAAAACGCGAGCATCGCGTACAGTCCCGCGAGCATTACGCAATTCAACGCGCTGGCGACGTTAGCGTCGGACGGACTGATTCCCGGAGTGACTAAAATTGGCGTGCCGACGAGCGTGGCTGTTCCATTTCACGACTACATTGGCGACGCCCGATTGGACTGGGTGCAGTCGCCAAAATCACAGTGGTTCGTGCGGTTCGCAAATGACAATTACACGACGCACAACGATCTGGTGCAGCAGGCGACGCTGCCTTCCACAGGCGCGTCTTCCCTTTCCAATTATTTAAATTTGTTGGTGAGCCAGACTTACGCGATCAGTTCCTCGTGGCTGGGTGTGTTCACGTTTGACGCGAGTTATTTGCATCACACGGAAAAAGCGAACTCGGATCTGGGATTCGCGCTCGCGTTTCCATTCAGTTCGACGGCCAGCACGATTTCCGGATTTGAAACTTTCGGCGACAACCAATTCGTAACGCCGATTACGGCATTTCCGATATTGCGGCAACAGGAAAAATATCAGTTCCGCTACGACGTGAGCCATTCGATGGGACATCACGAGCTGCGATTTGGAGTGAACTTCACGCACGAACCGGTGCTGAGCGGCGCGTTGCCCGGCAATGCGGAAAACCTCACGATATTTGCGATGGATCCGACGGATTATTTGAGCAATCTCGCGCAGTTCAGCGTCGACTTAACGTGCACGCCTACCGAGACGATATCCGTGACTCCGGGAACCACATGCAATTCGACTCCCGCCGGAAACGGAAGCTTCTCGCAGAACGTTCAGCGGCTCGGACTCTACGCGCAAGATTCCTGGAGGGTGACGCCTAAACTCACAGTGAATTACGGGTTACGTTGGGACACCACGTTCGGACTTTTTACCGCGTCGGGACACAGCCAGTTGAGTAATCCGGACCTCGCGACGCTGGCAGGCTTGGGAATCAATGTACCGGACCGCGCACCAACGGATTATCGAAAACAATTTGAACCTCGCCTGGGAATTGCCTACGCGTTTGGCCGCGACGCGAAGACGGTGATTCGGGCGGGTTCGGGTTTGTATTTCAACGATCTGGCGCAAAACGGCTGGGTGACGGCGTTCCAAGCGGTGAACGGCGGAGGGGGCACGGGATCAATCATTGATCCGAACTACCACACGCCCTATGCCTTGCACGCGACGGCCGGAATCGAACATGCGTTCAATTCCAAATGGACGGTGAGCGCGGATTACACGCACGAAACAGGAATGCACGGATACCGGCGGTACACATTTGCGGACGCGGGAATCAGCGTTTTCAAGACAGACAATCGATCGAGCTACAACGGACTTTCCATCCACGTGCAGGGAAATGTATCGCAGCACTTCAACGTAACATTCAATTACACGCTGTCGAAAGCGATGACCTGGGGATGCGTACTCGGCGAACTTTTCGATTATGTGAACGGCGTTTGCAATCCGCGAAACCCGTTCGCGCCGGGCGATTACGGGCCTTCAGGCGAGGACGTGCGTCACCGGGCTATCCTGGCCGGAACATACTACGCTCCGAAGGGGTTTGAGCTCTCCATGCTGACACAGGCGGAAAGCGCGCGTCCTTTCACCTTGACGACTCCGGTGGATGTGAACGGGTTTGGCGATACTCTCGATGACCGCGCAATCGTCAACGGAGTGCAAACCACTCTGGACGAATTCCGCGGAACTCCTTTTGTCCAAGTGGATATGCGAGTGAGCCGCCCGTTTGTGATTCACGAACGATGGTCGGTGACGCCATTCGTGGAATTTTTCAATTTGCTGAATCGAAATAATCCCGGAGCAAATTACGTAACGAATCTGGCGGCGCTGCCGGTGAATAGTTTGACGAATGCGACGGCGATTTGCACGAACGCATCGTGCACTCAATTCACTCCGATTACGAGTTTGAATCAATTGCGCGAACCGGCCGGAGCGCTGGGCGATTTCTTTGGGCCGGGCACGACGGTCGGAGTGCCGTTTGCAGCCCAGATTGGGATCCGAGCGCACTTTTAGGCGGGGATTGCGAACCGCGTGCTGGGGCGGAGCGAGATGGCCCCTACTAACGCTATCCCACATTTCTTTTTCTGCTGATATCACACAGCATATCCGAATGAATGTTTAGTCCAATGTTGGTCATGTTGTAAACGTGCTCGCTGGCTACAAGCCACACGATCTCGCAAATCTGGCGTTCTGAAAAATAACGAGCCATGCGCGCGAAGATTTCCGGATCGACCTTTTTGTCCCTGGTCAGCTCGGTGACGTAGTCCAGTGCGGCGCGTTCTGCATCGGAAAAAAGTGGGCTGGTACCGTATTGCCCCAGCGCGTCGAACTTGGCTTCGTTGAACGCCGCTTTAATTGTGAACGACCGGCCAATATCTAAACAGAAAAGACAAACGTTGATGCGCGCCACCTGTTCACGAATCAGCAGGCGAGTTTCCGGCGGCAGCTGCAACTTCTCGTCCAGCTTGCCGATTTTCATGGCGAACATAGCGAATGCAAATGGCATTCGCGCCGACTGCACTTTCAGCGGCGTAAGCACTTTGCCAAATTGCTTGCGCGTGAAGTAATAGGCGAGTTTCATCATTATTCCCTTGGGCTTTTCGATGGGTGGAAGAAATGGTTCGGATTCCATTTCGATCGGCATTTTGGTTTCCTCCATTTCGGTTCAGAACAGCAATTCCAAACGCGCGGACAACCTGAAGGTATCCCCTATAAAATCTCGCTGGCTCATCGGGCAGACCAGAAGGCCGTGGCGATGAACAACATTTGCATCGGAATTCGGAGCCACAGGTTTGTGGCGGGCTTGCCGCGAAGAGTTACGCCAGCGCGTGCGGCGTGAATATTGGCAGGCAAGACGGCCAGGAAAAAAGCGATCAGCGCGTACGCAGCGGTCCGTCGAAATTCAGGAATAAGAAGTCCGACGGCCCCAGCAATTTCACAGATGCCCGTGAAATAAACCAGCGCGCGCGGCAACGGAAACGAAGGCGGCATCATGCGAACGAAATCTTCCTTCATGAATGTGAAATGGGAGACGCCTGTGAAAACAAGCATTAGGCCGAGCGCGTCACGTGCGGATGCTTGCCAGGTGGCGAATGCGAGGACGCCTGCAAAACCGAGTCCCCGAAAAATGAGGCACGAGAGGACGAAGATTAGCAGGACGAGCATGCCGCCTCCTCCGAGCGTTGAAGGTTTCTCCCTACGAGCAGCAACTCTTCGCGTTTTTATTCGTGCTGGCTTTCGCGTCTTCCTCTCGCCTTCGAGCGGCAGCGCCTTCGGGGTCGGTCAATATGTCAAGCCACTTCGGATCGGGCGCGGCGTTCGCATTGTAATTGTCATGCCAGTTCCACCACTTATATGGCGCCGACTGCGGATAACCCGCCGGCGAATCCTCCCAAGTTTCTTGGCGACCCAGCGGAGTAACGTCAAGGTAGCTCCAAACGCTGCCCATCGCCTCGTCGCCACGGCTGTTAATGAAGTAAGTCCGGAAAACTTTTTCACCATCACGGAAAAAAACATTGTGGCCGTGCCATTGATCAACACCAAAATCTTTGTCGAAGGTATCGGTGATGGTGTACCACGGCATCGCCCATCCCATACGCGATTTCAGGCGCGCGATATCCGGCTGCGGTGCGCGTGAAGCCCAGGCGAGCGTGGTGTCTCGTGCGTTCAAGTGCGCCAGGTTGCCGATCTGGTCAGCGCCCATCGAGCAACCGCGGCAGGCGTGGTCGGGCCATCCAAACACTCCAGGCTCGAAGAACGCGCGATAGAGGATTAACTGCGGGCGGCCGTCGAATAAATCGAGCAAGCTTACTTTTCCATTCGGTCCGTCGAATACGTAATTCTTTTCCACGGCTACCCACGGCATGCGTCGGCGTTCGGCAGCCAATGCGTCACGCGAATGAGTGAAGGCTTTTTCCTTCGCGAGGAGCTTCTGACGGGCGGCATCCCATTCTTGCTGGGAAACGATTGGGGGGTTCTTCATGGACGTCTGCGGTCGAGCTGGAATCCCTTTCGCGTTTTTCTTTGCGCTCACTTTGCTTGTTGCCATCTCATTCCTCCTTTGTTTGATGAATAGATGCTTTATGAATTAGGCCGGGAAATTTCGCTCTAAGAAATTTCCTGAATTTGCCGATGCACACCGCCAGAATTCCTCCCGTGGATCCAGCTCCGGCAACGATTGCTGCAGTGTTTGCAAAACACGCCGGACACATATTTCCCTCCTCTAAACTTGTAATTCGCGTCGTCTAAATTTCGATGATGGCTCGCGGCAAAAAGGCGCTAGCTTTTCACCGCGCCTCGGAAAACTTCTTTACGCGATCGTTCATTGCAGCCCAACCTTTATTCATTCCGGCTTTGTGCTCATCGGAAACAAATCCGAGCGCACTGTGGCGGAAAGTGATCAGTGTTCCGCCGTCAACTTCGCTTAGCCGATACTGCACATTGGAAACCATCGGGAATGACGCGAACAACGGCCCGGCAAATTCCAGCAGCGTTGGCCGCTTGATCGCCTGCACGTTCGCCCAGAAATGCCCGTTGCCGTCGCCCAGATCGCGATACCACCTTCCGCCGGGCCACGGTTCGATTTTCATGTTTAGAGATTTGCCCTCCAGTGACTCGTTGCCCGGCCCCAATTGCTCGAGCAGCGCGTCAAAAGTTTTATCCAACGGAGCCTTCACGTGGATTTCCTGATTAATAGTAAGCGTCAGATTCTCAAGAGTTTGTGCTGTGGCATTCATGATTTCTTCTCCTTGGATTTGGTGTCTGGATTAGTTTCTGGGGAATTCAAATCTGGCGAACTTTCGCCCGCCATTTTTTCCGTGCGTTCCTTCACTCGATTCAACTGATGCTGCCAGTAACGCTCGAAGGTTGCCGACCATTCGTTCAACGGACGAATCGCGTCTGCGTTCGTTCGATAAAGAATTTTCCGCCCTTCGCGCCGGGCGCGAACCAGCCCCACATCCCGAAGCACGCGGAGATGCTTCGATACAGACGGCTGTTCCAATTCCAGCGCCGCTACGATGTCACCAACTGGCCGTTCTTCTATTGCTAGAAAAGTCAGAATGTCGCGCCGCCGCGATTCAGCTACTGCGTTGAAAACATCCGAGGTGGTTGCGGCGCGTGACATGAAATCAATATATACCTATATGGGAATATGTCAAGGATTTTCTTCAAGAATCTTTGGACGCCTAAAAATCACCCTCCTTCAGAGTGTCCCCGCCACAACTCCGCGATCCCACCGGCACAGTTATGAATCTTCCCCAAAATAGTGCAACTTTGCAGCATGCCCGCATCAATATCAAAACGAACAACTTATAAGTCCTTTGTTTTGATATTCTTAGCGCAATTCGCACCAGTAACTCCTTTGTTTTGATATTCATGACAAAAACAGGGGGAGGGCCCCCCTCAAGAACCCCAGATAGACTCCATTCCCAAAATGGGAATTTGGTAGGTTATCGAATTTCTCCGAGCCCCCAAAATTCACCTCTGGAATCGTGTGAACAATCCTTGAAATGATCTTCGACAAACCGGAACTTCCGATCGTCAAAGAGCGTAAGTATATGCAGAGTTAAGGCGGACGAAGTTGCGATACGCTTAGTCGTACGTCTCGCGGGAGGAATCATGGGCTCACTTTGGCAAGACATAAAATTCGGATTGCGCACTCTCGCGAAATCGCCCGGATTCACCGCCATCGCAATCGTTGCGCTTGCGCTCGGAATCGGCGCGAACACCGCCATCTTCAGTATCGCTGACGCATTTCTTCTGAAGCCCGTCAACATTCCTGATCCCGAGCATCTTGTGATCGTCGCTGAATTAGCGCCCGGAAAGACAAGCGACCCGAACAGCGTCACCGGAGCAAATTTTGTCGATTGGAAAGCGCAGGCAAAATCTTTTGAGCCGCTGGGCGCATATCAGTGGGACGACGTAAACCTCACCAGTTCCGGCGCGCTTCCTGAAAAAGTTCAGGGATTTAAAGTTACTTCAAATATATTTGAGCTTTGCGGCGAAGAACCGCTCTACGGCAGAACATTTTTGCCGGAAGAAGATCAACCGGGACACGATGGGGTTGTCGTACTCGGAGAACGGCTTTGGGAGCGTCGTTTCGGCGGCGATCATCACATCATCGGCCAAGAAATTCATATTGATGGACGGCCATACACGGTGATCGGCATCATGCGGAAAGGTTTTGATTTTCCGCAAACTGCGGAACTCTGGATTCCGATAGCGTTCGCGCCGCAGGAATTGCAGGACCGCAAATCGCATTTTATTTGGCCGGTCGGGAAATTAAAGCCCGGCGTAACTCTCTCGTCCGCCAACGCGGAAATGAAAACACTGGCGCGCAGGCTTTCCGATACCTATCCCGAAACGAATCACAATTGGAGCGCGAATGTGGTGCCAGTGCGAATCTTTGAACTTGGCCATGACACGATTCAATACACGGTGATGCTGCTCGGCGCTGTGGGTTTCCTTCTGCTGATTGTTTGCGCGAACGTTGCGAATCTTCAACTCGTGCGCGGCGCCAGCAGACACAAAGAAATGGCGATTCGTGTGGCGCTAGGTGGCAGCCGATGGAGACTCGTTCGCCAGTTGCTGACGGAGAGCGTGTTGGTAGGAATCGGAGGAGCGGTGCTCGGATTGGTGCTGGCGAAGTGGGCCGTTTCGCTGGTGGTCGTACATATGCCGCCCGAAGTGGCCAAATTTATTCCTGGATGGAATGAAATCCGTCTCGATTCGCGAGCGATGCTTTTCACGATGATCGCAGGCGTTGTGGCGGGAATCATTTCTGGTTTATTGCCCGCATTTCAAGGCGCGCGGCTCGACGTGAATGAAACTTTGAAGGAAGGCGGCCGTTCGAGTTCCAGTTCTCGGGGACGCCATGTGCTTCGCAACGGACTGGTTGTCACTCAGGTGGCGCTCGCAACAATTCTCGTGGTCGGCTCTGCATTGCTAGTTCGAGGGTTCAATACACTTTTAAATTTCAATCACGGTTTCCAGCCTGAAACTTTGCTCACGATGTATCTGGATTTGCCTGACACGCGTTACGCGAAGCCGGAACAACGCAATCAATTCTATTCTCAAGTGCTGGAACGAATGGGCGCGATGCCCGGAGTTTTGGGCGCGGCAGGAACCTCGTGGATTCCTTACGGAGACGGAGGCGGCTACAATCAATTCTCAATTGAAGGAAAGCCGTGGCATGACGCGAGTGAGACTCCGACGATCGTGAATATGGCGGTGAGTCCGAATTATCTTCATATGGTGCATGTCCCGCTTATTCAAGGGCGCGAACTTTCCGAGTCGGACTCTGCGGATTCACAACTCGTCGGATTAGTTAGCCAGAGTTTGGCAAAAAGATATTGGCCGGCGGGCGACGCAATCGGACATCACATTCGGCTTGGCGGCAATGACTCGAAAAATCCCTGGATGACCATCGTCGGAATTGTCGGCGATGTAAAAATGGATTGGAATGATACGCGCCCACTTTATGCAATCTATCGGACATACAAGCAGGCTCCGCGCGGATACTTCGCGCTGGTTGTGCGGAGTTCAGGCGATCCAATGGCGCTCGCACGTGCGGCGGGAGCCGCGGTTGCGTCGATCGATAACGAAATGCCGTTGACTGACGTGCTTCCGATGACAAAAGTAATTGGCAACAGCATCATCGGCATCACCTACGTAGCGGTGATGATGGGAGTGATTGGCGTAATGGCGCTGATTCTCGCGGCTGTGGGCGTTTACGGAGTGATGGCGTTCACCGTGCAAGAGCGCACTTACGAAATCGGAGTTCGCATGGCTTTCGGCGCGCAAACTTCTGACGTACTCCGAATGATTATTGGACGCGGGCTTTTGTTGGCAGGAATTGGATTGGGAATCGGATTGCCGGTCACACTTGGCATCACATACGCATTGCGCGATTGGATCTTCGGAATAGGCGCTGCTGATCCAACAACATTCACGGCAATTGCGGTTGCGCTGTTATCTGCAGCGCTTCTCGCTTGTTGGATTCCCGCGCGCCGCGCTACTCGAGTGGACCCGATGATCGCGCTGCGGTATGAATAAATAGTGTCCGACGTTAAAAATTACTTTTCTTCTACTTGCATCTCGATGTGCGTTGCGTAGTAAAATGACGCAACGTGGGCATCCTCTGGCGGGACATCCGATACGCACTTCGTGCGCTTCGTAAGGCGCCAACATTTACAGCCATCGCCATACTGGCGCTGGCCTTGGGCATTGGTGCGAACACCGCCATTTTTAGCGTGGCGGACGCATTCCTTCTGAAGCCTCTTCCACTTCCCGA